>CAYPCG010000139.1:0-1519 GCA_964409175.1 uncultured Burkholderiaceae bacterium | reverse complement strand
GGTGCAGGAGTGGGGCGGTGCGCCTCAGGCCACGGTCGTCGGGTTTGGCTTTAAGGCACCACTTCCGCATGCCACGATGTGTAACGCCATGATGGGTCATGGCGTTGAACTGGATGATGCCCATGGATCAGGCCTGATCAAAGCAGGGTCTGTCCTTGTTCCCACGGCGATGGCCTTCGCCGAGTTTAAGAAGGCCTCCGGTAAAGAGGTGTTAACGGCGCTGATTGCGGGCTATGAAATTGCAGTCCGAATCGCCAAGGCGATCAATCCTGGGCACCGTCAGCGTGGCTATCACACGACCGGCACGGTGTCATGTATTGCGGCGGCCGCAGTCGGTGCACGGCTGATGGGCTGCAACGCTGAGCAGATTGCCTGGGCGATTGGTCTAGGGGCAATGCAGTCAGCAGGTATTCAGTCATACCTAGATGACCCTTGTATTGCGAAGCCCTTCAGCCCCGGCAAGTCCGCCTTTAACGGGACGATCGCTGCGGTGATGGCAAGTCGTGGATTTAGCGGCCCGAAAAAAGTACTTGAGAGCAAAGAAGGCTTCTTCAATGCGTTTACAGACTCTGTTCGTATCTCGGACCTACTAGATGGTTTTGGCGAGCAGTACGCGATTATGGAAGTTGGCTTTAAACCCCACGCGGCATGCCGCTACGCCCACGGCCCGATTGACCTGGCCCAGGATATGTACTGGAAAGAAAAGGTTCGGGTGGGAGATGTCCAGAAGATTACGGTTCACATGAGTGAACTGGCGATCCGTCAGGCATCAAAGCCCAATGTGACGAACCTGAATGCCGCGATGGGCAGCACACAGTTTGGCGTCGCACTTGCGCTCGAAACGGGTGGCAATGGGCTGCGTGACTACTGGTCCGGATACGAAAATAAGAATGTTCACGAGGTTGCTGCCAACAAGGTCACGCTGGTTGCCGAGAAAGAGTTCGGTCTCACCGGGCGTCAGGCCATTGTCGAGATTGATACAAAAGATGGCCGTCACCTGCGTCTGCGTTCAGAGGAGCCCCGTGGCGAACCTACGAATCCGCTGACCGAGGATGAGCTTGAGCGCAAGTTTATTGGTCTTGCCTCGATGGTCATGAAAGATGAGGCTGCAGTTCGTGCAATTAGTCAGCGTGTGATGGCGATGGACAAGGAGACCAACGCAGGTGAGATCTCGGCCATGACCGTTGCTTCTGATGGTAAACCCACTCTGCTTGCAGCAGCTTAAAGAACATGGGATTCCGTCAGTCAGGTCAGCATGTAGTGCCGTGTCTGTTTATGCGCGGCGGATCGAGTCGTGGGGGATTTTTTCTTGCCGAGGATCTTCCCTCGGATCCCCATGAGCGAGCGGCGTGGTTGTTAGCGGCCTATGGATCGCCTGACACGCGCCAGATTGACGGAATCGGTGGTGCGGATGCTTTAACTAGTAAGGCGGCGGTGATTGCAAAGTCATCGCAGCCTGGTGCGGATGTGGATTACACGTTCTGTCAGGTCGGTATTGATAAGGCACAGGTCTCCACTG
>CAYPCG010000138.1:851-1522 GCA_964409175.1 uncultured Burkholderiaceae bacterium | reverse complement strand
AAGGGCGACATCAAAAACGGTGCGCTGACGCTCTACACCTTCAAGGGTGGCGTGCGCGAGGTGATCGCTGTCAAGCGCTGATCCCTTTCATGGCCTGCCCCGAACGCCTCGCGATGCGAGGCGTTTTTTTTCGTCCGGACTGCCTTTTGTGACGATGGGTGTCTCGATCAGTCAGGGGCAGTTGTGATTGCCTCATCCGAATCGAAGGCTTGCTCAGGCACAGCCTTGAGCACTGCCAATGTTCAATATTGATTGATGTCTTTATCGGTGGTTTGCTGGTCTTTGGGCTTGGCAAAGAATTGGCGCAAGACCACGACGGAAACGCTGGCGACGAGTGCAAAGACGAGCAGATCGCGGTTCAGAGCGTGATCACCTGTCATCCACTGGATCAAGGCGACAGCCAGGCAGCCAACGGCCATACCCAGAAAAATAAAGACGCCGATCATCATTTCGGCGATGCCGAACAAAAATGCGACGATCAGCGATATCTGATACGCCTCCATGTTCATTCCTTGGATGTCAAGCGTGACAGCACACCATTGAGACCGCCGGTCAGGCTGCTCATGACGTCGCTGGGGAGCAATACAATTTTGGCGTTGTTGCCTTTGGACAATTCCTGAACGGCTTGGGCCTGAATTTTTCGAATTTCAAACTCGACCGCGCTGGCACCA
>CAYPCG010000138.1:0-841 GCA_964409175.1 uncultured Burkholderiaceae bacterium | reverse complement strand
TGGCCCTGGCAACCGCCGACACCGCGTAGGCTTCGGCATCGGCTTTGATTTTCATGGCCTCGGCTTGTTTATTGGCCGCATACAACTGGGCATCGGCGTCAAGTTCGGTCGCCTGCTTTTTGCCCTCTGCCTCGCGCACCAGGGCCCGGCGATTGCGCTCGGCATTGAGTTGCAATTGCATGGCCTGTTTGGTTTCCGGGTCGACATCAACCTCGAGAATTTCGACCCTGGTCAACATGATCCCCCATTCTTCTGAGACGGTCTGCAAATCCCGCTCGATCTCATCTGAGAGCTGGCGCCGATTGGACTGCACGCCATCGAGGTCGGTTTTTCCAATCACGCTGCGCACCGTGCCGTTGACGATGGTCATGATGGCATCGTCTACATTGGCAATGCGATACATGGTTTTGGACGCATCCACAATGCGGTAGAGGACCGCCAACGACACCGAGATGGTCACGTTGTCCAGGGTGATGGCATTGATGGGCTTGGGAGGTAGCTGACGCTCCTGGATCGGCACTTTGTAACGCACCGATTCAAAGAAGGGGATGATCAGGTGGAGCCCGGCTTCGAGTTTGCGATTGAACTTGCCCAAACGTTCGACCAGCCAGTTTTCGGATTGCGGGACAATTTTGACGCCCAGTTTGAGCGTCACCAGGATCAGGAAAACAAAGACGATGAAAACGGCATTTGAAAAGTTCAGATCCATGGAGAAGCTCCTGCCGATGGTTAAGGGATTTGATGTTGAGTATAAAAGGTGGATGGGCCAACACGCTTTATGGTGAGCCATCCCCCGTTAATGGGGAAGAGCCGATAATCAATCGTGTTTAGTGGATGCCCA
>CAYPCG010000137.1:0-1525 GCA_964409175.1 uncultured Burkholderiaceae bacterium | reverse complement strand
GTGATGTGCCCAGCAGCTCCATAACGTCCGGAAGCTGATAACGGATTTGCTTAAAGCGCTTCGCCAGGCGCCAACGGACGGCACCAAATATGCTGATCATTAACGTCGCGAGTACTACGGGAAGCAACCACCACGTCCCCAATAGCCCGAGCGCGAATAGCATAGAAGCGCCTGCGCAGACGACAAAAATCCACCTTACCGCTGAAGCGGTCACAAAGATATGAAAGGACTCCAAGCGACTCAGCAACTGATGCTCCAATCGCTGATGTTGCTGTCGCATCCAGTTCGATACTCGGGGCATAAGCAGCAATACACTCAAGGCCCACGCAAAAATGATTCCCATCAGCATCATGGCAGGGCTCCCGCCGCACCGATAAGACTTTCGATATCCACCGCAATTCCGCGCTCAGCAAGCCGCTCGACACAGTGAGGAATAACACCGGAATGGCAATATCCACCACCGTCCGGACGCCACGTGAAGACTTCCTGCATCTGAATGACGCCTGTCTCGACTCCCGTGACCTCGGAGATACTCACCACGCGACGTTGGCCATCGGCACATCGCTGTTGCTGGATAACGACATCAATTGCCGAGGCAATCTGTTCTCGAATCGCCACCAAAGGAAGATCGAATCCCGCCATAAGCACCATCACTTCAAGCCTGGCCAAGGCATCACGTGCACTATTGGCATGAATCGTTGTGAGCGATCCTTCATGACCCGTGTTCATCGCTTGCAACATATCGAGCGCTTCGCCGCCACGGCACTCCCCCACCACGATGCGATCGGGGCGCATCCGAAGGGAATTACGCAATAACTCCCGAATCGAGACCTGACCCTGGCCCTCCGCATTGGCCTGTCGCACCTCGAGTGACACAAGATTCGAATGGTGCAGGCGAAGCTCAGCGGCATCCTCGATCGTGACCAATCGTTCATGCACCGGAATCCAGTCCGACAGAACATTTAGGAGCGTGGTCTTGCCCGACCCCGTGCCGCCGGAGACGACCACATTAAATCGGTGGGAAACAGCAAGCTCCAGAAACCGGCTCATCTCCTCACTCATAGAACCACGCGCCAGGAGATCGGCCGGCGACAGGCGCTGACGGGCGAACCGTCGAATCGTGAGACTGGAGCCCTTCACGGCCAGGGGCTGAATAATTGCATTCACGCGGGAACCGTCGGCAAGCCGGGCATCCACCATCGGAGACGCATCGTCCACCCGCTTTCCAAGCGGAGAGACAATCCGATCAATGACCGCCCGAACCGACTCTTCACTGGAAAATCGAAGCGCCACCTGCTCGCAACGTCCGGCCCGTTCCACAAAAATCTCATTGAATCGATTGACCATAATCTCCGAAATGTCCGGGTCCGAAAACAGCTGTTCTAGGGGTCCGAGCCCCACCGACTCGGCAATCACACGATCCAGAAACTCGGACTCGGACAACCGCGTGGTCTGCGGAAATAACTCGGACAGCATCGGGAGCAACATCTCTCGGCATTCCAGTCGCACCATGTTATCCGTTGCG
>CAYPCG010000136.1:0-1538 GCA_964409175.1 uncultured Burkholderiaceae bacterium | reverse complement strand
CTGCCGCTCTGGGCGCTTGGTCGTCATGTCCGCAAGATGTCACGCACGAGCCAAGACAAAGTCGCTGATACCAGTGCAATGGCGGGAGAAGTCCTAAACGCTATGCCGACGGTTCAGGCGTTCGTTCGGGAAGACTTTGAACGTTCCCGGTTTGATCGGGCGGTAGAGCAGGCATTCGATGAGGCAAAAAAGCGGATTCGTCTGCGTTCATCTTTGACAGCACTCGCCATCGTCTTAGCCTTTTCGGTCATTGTCTTTGTGCTTTGGATGGGTGCAAGGCAGGTGTCGTCCGGAGCGATGTCGTTTGGGGAGCTCACCCAGTTTGTGATGTATGCGGTGCTGATTGCGGGGTCCATTGGCGCACTGTCGGAGGTCTGGGGCGATCTGCAGCGTGCGGCGGGAGCGACCGAGCGTCTGATCGAATTGATGCAGGCGGAGCCTCAGTTAAGAAGTACAGCCCGCTCCACTTCACCGGAGAACATAACAACGGGCCACAAGGCTGAAAATAATGGCTCAGGGCTGGCATTTAAGTCACTCACCTTTGCTTATCCGTCGCGACCCGATGTAAATGCAATTGATGGCATATCGCTTGAGATTCCTGTTGGTGCGCGAGTCGCTTTAGTGGGGCCATCCGGGGCAGGAAAGACAACGATTTTTGGCCTCTTACTTCGTTTTTATGAGCCGACCAGTGGTGCGATAGAAATCTTTGGTTGCGACATTCGTGACTGGCCGATTGACGCCTTACGCGGACAGATCGGGCTGGTGCCGCAGGAGCCTGTGATCTTTGCAGCATCGGCGCTGGATAACATTCGATACGGTCGGCTCGATGCGACGGAAGAAGAAGTCATCGCTGCAGCCAAGACAGCGCACGCCCACGACTTTATTTCAGCGTTGCCACAGGGTTACAACAGCTTTCTGGGCGAGCGTGGCGTGCGGCTATCCGGTGGTCAGAAGCAGCGGATCTCGATTGCACGAGCGATTCTGAAGAACCCGCCGATATTGCTCCTAGACGAGGCGACGTCGTCTTTGGATGCGGAGTCTGAGCAGGAAGTGCAACGCGCATTGGATGAAGTCCTTCCAGGAAGAACGTCTCTGACGATTGCCCATCGGCTCGCCACGGTCCTTCGTGCGGATCTGATTGTGGTGATGGAAAATGGCACGGTGGTTGAGCAGGGGACTCACCAAGAACTACTGAATAAAGGCGGACTCTATGCCCGCCTTGCTAAGTTACAGTTTGCTTAACTACGGATTCGCCAGCCGATCGAAATTAGTCGAAGGGTGAGCAGTGCCAGCCCAATGGCGAAACCACCAGAGATCGAAAGACTAAGCCAAGGGCTGACATCGGATACGCCATGAATGCCATAGCGAAAGCCATCGATCAGGTAGAAAAATGGATTGAGATGACTAATCGTCTGCCAGACAGGGGGCAGCTGGTGCACTGAATAGAACACGCCAGCTAAAAAGGTGAGCGGATTGATGAGAAAGTTCTGAAACGCAGAAACGTGATCCCACTTTTCTGCCCATTGCCCAGCGATAAA
>CAYPCG010000135.1:1270-1567 GCA_964409175.1 uncultured Burkholderiaceae bacterium | reverse complement strand
CCGTCAAAGGGGGTATCCGCAAACAGCGCCCGCATCTGCAACTGATCAGTCAGATCCATTCGCAAAAACGAAAAACGATCCGCTTGTGGGTGACGGCGAAGCTGATCTAATCGCGCTTCTTTTAGAGAGGGGTCGTAATACGCGTTCAGATTGTCAATCCCGACAACCTCATCCCCACGACTGAGGAGCTGGGCTGCGGTGTGCATACCGATAAAGCCAGCAGCCCCCGTGACAAGGTAACGGCTCATCGCGATCCGCGACCAATTCCGTAGTAACGAAGCCCTGCCCGCTTGACCA
>CAYPCG010000135.1:832-1260 GCA_964409175.1 uncultured Burkholderiaceae bacterium | reverse complement strand
TTCGTACATATTCCGACCATGAAAGATCTGTGGTGTCTTTAACTGCCGCGCAATCGCTTCAAAATCGGGACTACGAAACTCTTTCCACTCGGTCACAATCACGAGGGCGTCTGCATTCTGAAGCGCCTGCATGGGCTGGCCGACATAGTCGATAGGCTCTGGAATGACTCGCTTGGCCTCCTCCATCGCAACGGGGTCATAGGCTGCAATCGACGCACCGCGCTTCACGAGCTCAGCAATGATGACGCGACTCGAGGCCTCACGCATATCATCTGTATTTGGCTTAAACGCGAGCCCCCAGATTGCAAATCGCTTCCCCGACAGATTCTCACCGAAGGCCTTGGTGATCTTGTGAACGAGTACCAATTTTTGGCGATCGTTAGCCTCTTCGACGGCATTGAGAACAGCCAAGGGGTGACCATGCGCGG
>CAYPCG010000135.1:0-822 GCA_964409175.1 uncultured Burkholderiaceae bacterium | reverse complement strand
CTTTCACATCTGTATGCAAACGAGACCCCCCGGAGCCACAGCCCGCCTACAAAATGCTGTACCCAATTCGAGAGTCTGAGCCGATCCCCCGCCTGACACTCTCAATATCCGCTCCGAGAGTCTCCGCGAGGTTCGCCAATTCGTTCATAAAACTAATGCGAGTCGCCAACATGGCATTCGCAGCATATTTTGTAAGTTCTGCAGAACGGATATCCATCACCATCAGCTTGTCATGGTGCCGCTGAAATGGCGCATAGATCTCGCGCATCACTTCTTCAGCTCGATCGGAATCGAGTCCCACCACAATGCGATCTGGACGCTGGAAATCCTCGACGGCCGCTCCCTCTTTCAGGAACTCTGGATTGGAGACCACGTGATAGGAAATAGATTCCCCACGGCGCTTGAGCTCATCCGCAATCGCATCACGGACCTTATCCGCCGTTCCCACGGGAACCGTCGACTTATCCACGACCACTTTTTCCGCCGTCATATACCGGCCAATATTCCTTGCTGCTGCAACGACATACTGTAAGTCTGCAGAGCCGTCCTCATCGGGGGGCGTTCCGACCGCGATGAACTGCACCTGGCCAAAGGCCACCGATTCTTCAATGTTTGTTGTGAACCGAAGTCGCCCCGCAGCGGCATTTTTTCGAACAAGTTCCAGGAGTCCGGGCTCGTGGATGGGGATTCCACCCTCGTTCAGGGTCTTAATCTTGGACTCGTCAAGGTCAAGGCAGAGGACGTGATTGCCGGCATCGGCCAGACAGGCCCCAGTCACCAGGCCCACATAACCCGTACCGATCATCGTAATTTTCATATCCG
>CAYPCG010000134.1:0-1601 GCA_964409175.1 uncultured Burkholderiaceae bacterium | reverse complement strand
GCCATCCAAGAAGCTGCCCGCCATCAGGGCATTGATCTTCGCAACGTTACCCGAGCAGGAGAGATTCCTCTCGACTTCAATCGTAAGCGGATCTCTGTGATCGCACAGCTTCCAAACGGCGATCAACAGCTCCTTTGTAAAGGAGCGCTAGATCAGGTGCTTGGCTGCTGTACATCGATCGGAGCACCTTCACAACCCATCACCTCAGAACATCGAGCACACTTTGATCACCGTCATCAAGAGTGGGCGTCCCGAGGGTATCGCGTGCTCGGGGTTGCGATGCGGACTGCAGAAGCAACTGATGTTGATGGAGACCCTCGGCGAGAGTCTGATCTTTGCTTTCTAGGAGTGCTCATCTTTTTTGATCCACTCAAAACCGACGCCCATGACATGGTCGATCAGCTTCATCAACGAGGGGTCGTCTTAAAAATTATTACAGGAGATGATCAACATGCCGCCCGGCACGCCGCGGACTGGGTAGGCATTCCCCCTGCTGCCGTGGTCACCGGCGCACAGCTCGATAAGACGAATGACCAGGCACTCGTCCACCTGGTTCGAGTGTCACACGTCTTTGCCGAAGTCGACCCATTCCAAAAAAAGCGAATTGTGATCGCCCTTCAACAATCAGGTGCTGTAGTGGGATTTCTCGGAGACGGCATAAACGACGCCCTAGCACTCCATGCTGCCGATGTTGGTATCTCTGTCAGTAATGCGATCGACGTAGCACGTGAGGCATCTGACTTCGTTTTGCTCAAGAAGGAGTTACGTCTGATCTGTGATGGCATTGATGAAGGGCGAAAAATCTTTGTCAATACGATGAAGTACATTTTTAGTACGACAAGCGCCAACTTCGGCAACATGCTGAGCATGGCCTTTGTGAGCATACTGATTCCATTTTTGCCGCTCCTCCCCGCACAGATCCTGCTGAACAATCTGCTATCGGACCTTCCGGCTGTCACGCTCACCACGGACACCGTGGATCCCTCGCTGATACGCCAGCCAAGACGTCTCCATGCGGACAGCATCCGGCGTTACATGATTTATTTTGGACTGATTAGCGCACTCTTTGACCTGGTCACCTTCGGAGTCTTGCTATGGGCCACCAAGGTCTCGGAAGCGGAATTTCGAAGTGCCTGGTTTGTGGAGTCGTTGTTAAGCGAACTCTTAGTGCTCTTAGTCATTCGAACGAATCTGCCACTCCTCAAGAGCAAGCCTTCCTACTGGCTGATCCTCACTAGCGCCTTAGTCGCCATCATCGCCTGCTGTCTGCCGTACCTGTCGTTCGGTGCCGTCTTCGGGCTCGTTCCGCTCAGCGCGCCGGTCCTGCTGGCAATGATGGCCATTGCCCTGCTCTACGCCGCGACGGTGCAGCGACTCAAGGTTGGGCACGGACTCGCGGAGTCAGGCTAGCCGAGCCACGTCATTAGGATCGGGACGGATTCTTGTTGGTGTCTGAAGTTACCGGTCGATCGAAAGGTCCATTAAGTTCAACGTTGGCGTAGTTTAAGAAGCCCGCAATCGTTACCCAGACAAGGTAGGGCAATAGCAGCAGGCTGGCTAATTTCGATAGACGCCAGATGGTCACGATCAAGGCCAAGATC
>CAYPCG010000133.1:0-1614 GCA_964409175.1 uncultured Burkholderiaceae bacterium | reverse complement strand
AACGGCACTGGATTAGGTCTATCGATTGCACGAAACGCCATTGAAGGTCACCGAGGCGAGATTACCGCCGCAAACCGTCCCGAGGGCGGTGCGCGGTTTACGCTCACCCTGCCCTGTATGGCGTCGCTCTAAACGCAACGATCAAAAAGCAATGAATCACAGGTTTAAGTAAGTTTAATTTCGTAGAAAGATTGAATAAGAATATGTCGCAGCCGCCCGTCATGATTGTGGAAGATGATGCAGATCTTCGCGAAGCTATCTGCCTGACCCTTGATCTGCACCAGATTCCTTACAAAGCCTTTGAAGACGCTGAATCTGCGCTCATGGCATTAAGCGAAATAGAAGTCTCGATGGTGGTCTCGGACTTTAAGCTTCCAGGCATGGATGGCTTGACGCTTCTGCGCTCCATCCGTAAGAAAGCACCGCAGCTTCCGATTGTCATCATGACGGCTTTTGCGGAAGCCAAGCTTGCAGTCGAGGCCTTGCAAACCGGTGCGCGGGATTTTCTGATCAAGCCAGTTCAACCCGAACATTTAGTGGGTGTGATTGCCCGTTATCAGCCGATGGCCGATACGGTAAGTGCCGGCAATGGACAGTCGATCATTGCGAAAGCACCCGCAACGCTGGGCGTACTCTCGCGCTGCCAGCGCGTTGCCTCGACGACCGCAACGGTCTTGTTGACTGGCGAGAGCGGCGTGGGTAAAGACGTCTTTGCGCGCCAGGTCCATGCACGATCTCCGCGCGCTAACAAACCGTATATCGCGATCAACTGCGCGGCCATCCCTGAAACACTTCTTGAGTCCACCTTGTTTGGTTTTGAAAAAGGGGCTTTTACCGGCGCCACAAAACCACAAGAAGGAAAATTCGAAGCCGCTCACGGCGGGACACTGTTTCTCGATGAGATTGGTGAACTGCCGATTGACCTTCAGGCGAAGCTCTTGCGCGTGATCCAAGACCGAATGGTCGAACGTATTGGTTCAAACAAATCGCAGGAAGTCGATGTCCGGATCATCGCCGCAACCAACCGCGACCTGATGGAGCGCGTCCAAGCTGGAAAATTCCGTGAAGACCTGTACTACCGATTGGCCGTCTTCCCCATTGCCATCCCCCCGCTTCGTGAACGAATGGAGGACGTCGTGCCCATGGCGGAGCTCTTCCTTGAGCGCTATGGCCAGACCATGGGTCGGCCGGGGTTGAAGCTCTCTGCCGATGCCAAGGCGGCAATTAATGCCTACGACTGGCCAGGAAACGTCCGAGAGCTAGAAAATGCCGTCCAACGGGCCCTGCTGATGTGCGACGGCGAGACCGTCGAAGTCAGCCACATGGAGCTCAAACCCGCACCAGATGGTGCGCTGCAGGCATCCTCCCCCAGACTCCCTGGCTGGGAGATGGAGACCACACAGGCTGGCGCAGAATTTGCTTATATGAATGGCGATCAGCCGGCGAATCTCGAGACGGTCGAACGTGAGCACATCCTTCGGGTGCTTAAGAGCACCGGCGGAAGCCGAAAAAAGGCCATTGAGATTTTAGGAATCTCGGAGCGGGCCCTTCGGTACAAGCTCAAGGATTATCGAGAGCAGGGCTATTATTCAGACAAGGATTAACCTACACTGC
>CAYPCG010000132.1:0-1670 GCA_964409175.1 uncultured Burkholderiaceae bacterium | reverse complement strand
CAGAGCGCCTCCCAGACCTTCACCTCGGTACGCTCACGGCCGGCATCAGGAATCAATCGATGGTTCGGGGCGCGAGAGTCTAGGTACTCCACGATGACACGAGAGTCATAGACACAGGTGTTGTCGTCGAGCACTAAGGCCGGGATCTTGCCCAGCGGATTGAACTGAGAGATGGTCGTATCCGGGGCGTGGACGTTTTCAACGACGAATTCGCATTCCACCTTCTTTTCAGCCAGGGCAACGCGGACCTTGCGGACATAAGGACTTGTCAATGAGCCGATGAGTTTCATAAGGGGTCGCCGAAAATAATGACAGGGCATGAAGTATAAAATGAATTCCTTCGTAAACCTGTAGGGAACAAATCGTGTCCGCCACCCCCAGCCTGTCCCAGCTCGACGCCCTGACCGCCCTCTCCCCACTGGATGGGCGCTACGCAGAGAAGGTCGCCGGGCTACGGCCGCTCTTGTCAGAGGCCGGCTTCATGAAGCACCGGGTGGAGGTCGAGATCGCCTGGCTAATTGGACTGTCAGACCTGGGCATGAAGGAGCTCCCCCCCTTCTCGGCCAGCGCGCGCGCCAAGCTGAGCCAGTGGGTTGCCGAATTCTCGGCACAGGATGCGGCTCGTATTAAGACAATTGAAGCCACCACGAATCACGACGTGAAGGCAGTGGAGTATTGGTTAAAGGAAAAGGCTGCTGCGGAAAAGACACTTCCAGAACTCTCCGCTGCTGCGGAATTCATTCACTTTGCCTGCACATCAGAGGACATTAACAACACCTCGCATGCCTTGATGCTCGCCAGGGCGCGTAGCCAGGCGATTGCACCCGCCATGCAGAAGACGATTGATCGGCTAGGCGAGCTCATCTCAGCAACCGCTGGGTTATCGATGCTGTCGCGTACCCATGGTCAGACGGCATCGCCCACCACGCTAGGCAAAGAAATTGCCAACGTCCGTCAGCGTCTGCGGATTGCGCGTGATGCGTTTTTAGCGATCGCACCTCGCGCCAAGATGAATGGCGCCGTGGGTAACTACAACGCTCACCTGTCAGCTGCACCGGAGATCGACTGGCCTGCATTTTCGAAACGGGTCGTAGAAGGACTCGGTGTGGAGTTCAATAGCCATACGATTCAGATCGAGCCCCATGACTGGATGGCCCAGTACTTTGATGCCATCGCCCGATTCAACACGATCATGATTGACCTGTCGCGAGACCTGTGGGGCTATATCTCGCTGGGATACTTCAAGCAACGGCTAAAGGAAGGCGAGGTCGGGTCTTCCACCATGCCGCATAAGGTCAATCCGATTGACTTTGAAAATGCAGAGGGCAACCTTGGCATCGCCAATGCCCTGCTTCGTCACTTAAGCGACAAGCTTCCGATTTCACGCTGGCAGCGAGACCTGACGGATTCCACCGTGCTAAGAAATCTTGGGGTTGCCTTGGGACATAGCCTTCTGGCCTATGAGTCCTGCCTAAAGGGACTTGGCAAGCTTGAGATCAATGCTGCACGACTTGAGAAAGACTTGGATGAGGCCTGGGAAGTACTTGCAGAGCCGATTCAGACGGTGATGCGTCGATACGGTCTGCCACAGCCCTACGAACAATTAAAGGCGTTAACGCGCGGCCAAGGCATGACGGAATCCACCATGCGTGCATTTATCAATGGTCTGG
>CAYPCG010000131.1:0-1709 GCA_964409175.1 uncultured Burkholderiaceae bacterium | reverse complement strand
CACAGCGTGGCCTGCCCGTCAGCACTCATCGGCGCATCGAACTTCTTTGAGCTAGCAGTAGCGGCTGCGATTGGGCTATTCGGATTCGACTCGGGTGCCGCATTAGCGACCGTTGTAGGGGTGCTCATCGAGGTTCCCGTGATGCTCCTGGTGGTGAGCGTTGTGAACCGATCTAAGGGCTGGTACGAACGCGGTCTGAAATGATGGGGTGGCCGATGAAACTCGAAAGGTTTAGGGGGGGGTTGTACTAGGTTGCACTGTATATGTGAATCAAAGACGTAGTTGAACTGGTTTGCACTGGGTTGCACTAAAACTGCCTCAAATTACTGCCCGCGGAGACTAATCAATCGGACATGCGGTGCAAGACAATCGAACTCGGCACATCAAATTTTTTCATCAGTCTGCCGGTTTCTTTTTGAGTTTCCTGGTGCCTTAGAGCAGTATGCGACAGGGCTTCCGACAGATACAATCACATCATGATCCTAGTGCAACCTAGCCTCAAGCATCTCGACAGTTACCTTGACGCTTTGCGTCGAGGTTGGGACCCTAACAGTTTTAAACAATCGGAAGGGCCTCTGTCTGACGATATCGAGAGAATCACTAGAGATCCCAAAAGATTCCTAGAAGGTACGTTCAGTGTTATGGGGGGCGGCAACCCGATCCCCTTTGAGGACGGCACATTCGGCGAACGTCTTCCCAGCTTTACAAAGTGGATGTGGGATGGCGAATTTTGTGGGCGAATTCAGTTTCGTTGGCAACACAAAACAGTTGAGCTACCCCCAACCTGCCTCGGTCATATTGGTTATGGCGTAGCGCCATGGAAGCGCAGAAAAGGTTACGCAACGGCTGCCTTAAGGGCACTTATCGAAGAGATTCGATACTGTGGGATGCCCTACGTTGAGCTAACGACCGACGTCGATAATTTACCGTCGCAGGAGGTGATCGTGAGATGCGGCGGCGCTTTTATAGAAAACTTTGAAAAACTGCCAGCCAATGGTGGTGGAACCGCTAAAAGGTTTCGGATTTTCTTGGATTGACCTACCGACTCCCCGCTTACCAAGTAATCAGGTGGAGGAGAAACCCCATATGGTACAAATGAGCCCATCTCTGACCTCAAACACGGCCATCATTTCTATGGGCTCTGGGTTAACACCCCAAATACGCTCTCGATCGAACACTTTGTTGCCCAAGACGGTGCGGCTCAGTAACTCGGCATGGAGATCCGGCTTGCTAAAGCGCTCTTGAGCATAGAACTCACCAAGCATCTTTTTCCCGATAATTGCTGGATCTGGACTCGGAGGGCGATAAGTCTTAATGTCCTCACTAAAGCAAGCCAAAAACCGCTCGAGATCTCTCGCGTTATAAGCTTCAAGCTGCCTCTGTACAACCGCAATGGGGCTCAGGTCATTATCCTGCGTGATCATTTTTACAACCCTTCTCTAAATCTAACCCTGGTGGGTGCTCCATTCCGTCGGTATCGTTACCCACGGCAGACGCTTTCGATCATTCGTTGAATAAGTTGGCGCACCGATATCGTGGTCCGCAAAACAGCCGCCTGCGATACCGATTTTTTCGGGCAATGTTGAAACGGTCCAGTACAGAGTGGTCCCACAGCGTGGACAGAAGTGACGTTGCTGATGATGTTGATGAGTTGTGTTGAAAAACTCATAGACATGCGTTTCTCCAAAAATTTCCGCGACAGCCGATCG
>CAYPCG010000130.1:0-1749 GCA_964409175.1 uncultured Burkholderiaceae bacterium | reverse complement strand
CGATAGGCACCGATTTTTACTGCGCGTTCACCATCCTCTAGATCGTAAGCCATAAAACCTATACAGTTTCCTGCAAATAAAAACACCTAAATTGGGGGGACACATCATGGCGGCAGTGTTTGAACCGCGGTTTCTGCCTTGGATAAGTACCGGATTTATAGGGCTGATTTTACTCGGGTTTGGTCAGCTCATATGGGGAGTTTTAGCCCTATTTTTATTTGTCCTGGGTCTGATCGACGTGAAGCAGACCCATCAGGCGGTTAGACGTAACTATCCGCTTACCGGGCGGCTGCGCTATGCCCTTGAGTACATTCGGCCCGAGCTTCGCCAGTATTTCTTGGAGACTGACGAGGAAAAGATCCCGTTTTCTCGTAACCAGCGAGCCTTGGTCTATCAGCGTTCGAAGGTTCAGAACGACAAGCGCGGTTTTGGGTCGATCAAGGACATGTATGCAACAGGCGCCGAGTGGATTGGACATTCGGTCACGCCGACACACCCCGATCCCAAGAGCTTTCGCATTCGTGTCGGGGGCAAAGACTGTGCAAAGCCTTACGAGATCAGCGTCTTTAATATTTCTGCAATGAGCTTTGGGTCGCTTTCTGCGAACGCGATCATGGCCTTAAACCGTGGGGCGCAGATGGGGGGTTTTGCGCATGACACCGGCGAAGGATCGATCTCACCGTATCACCGTCGTCATGGGGGAGATCTGATCTGGGAACTTGGCTCTGGCTACTTTGGTTGCCGCACCAGCGATGGACGATTCGATCCTGAGCGGTTCGCAGAGCAGGCTAAAAACGATCAGGTCAAGATGATTGAGATCAAGCTGTCGCAGGGCGCCAAGCCCGGCCACGGCGGTGTGCTGCCTGCAGCCAAGGTCTCGAAAGAAATCTCCGAGACCCGCGGTGTGCCAATGGGTCAGGACTGCATCTCGCCTGCCGCGCATTCGGAATTCTCAACGCCTAAAGAGCTGATGGATTTCATCGTTAGGCTTCGCCAGTTATCGGGTGGCAAGCCCGTGGGTTTTAAGTTGTGTATCGGCCAGACCTGGGAATGGTTTGGGATTGCCAAGGCGATGGTCGAAACCGGTGTTGCCCCCGACTTCATTGTTCTGGACGGGGCAGAGGGCGGCACTGGTGCTGCGCCCGTTGAGTTTTCCGATCACGTGGGCATGCCCATGCGCGATGGATTAAGGCTTGTGCATAACACTCTGGTAGGGATTGGATTGCGCGATCAGATCAAGATTGGTGCCTCAGGGAAAGTGGTCTCTGCTTTCGATATCACACGCTGTCTTGCGCTGGGAGCCGACTGGTGCAATTCTGCGCGCGGATTTATGTTCGCGCTCGGTTGTATCCAGTCACGCCACTGTCATACCGATCATTGTCCGACGGGCGTTGCTACTCAGGACCCCAAACGTCAGCGTGCCCTAGTAGTGACCGACAAGGCTGAGCGCGTGAAGAACTTCCACATGAATACGCTGGCGAATCTTGCGGATCTGTTGGGCTCTGCTGGGTTGAATCACCCTGATCAGGTGACAGAGTCTCACATCATGCTCAGGGATAGCGGCGGGTTAGCGAAACCGCTGGCATCGGTGATTCCCCATGTCGATGATGGCGCGCTGTTAGTGGCAGCGCACGATCATATTGTGTTGGGCAGCCTGCCCGAGCCGTTTAAGACCTACTGGCCGTTATCGCGTGCGGAGACGTTTGCGTTAAAGCAAGGCTAGCCCGGGCCGTAGCGGTCCCGAGAGTT
>CAYPCG010000129.1:0-1788 GCA_964409175.1 uncultured Burkholderiaceae bacterium | reverse complement strand
TGCGCGCCCACTTCAACCTGCGCATGCAGCACGCGACCCAGCAGCTGGCCAACACAGCCCAGCTGACCCAGGTCCGTCGCGACATTGCCCGGGTGAAGACCCTGATCCGCGAAAGGAAGGCAGCATGAACGCCGCATCCCAAGAGAAAGCTGCCTTAAAGCGCACCCTGGTGGGCCGCGTGGTTAGCGACAAGATGAATAAGACCGTGACGGTTCTGGTCGAGCGCAAGGTCAAGCACCCGCTCTACGGCAAGATCGTGGCGAAGTCCAAGAAGTATCACGCCCACGTGGAAGACAACGGCCTGAAGGTCGGCGACGTGGTCGAGATCTCTGAGACCCGCCCCATCTCGAAGACCAAGGCCTGGGCGGTGACCCGTCGGATTGCCGAGGCGGTGGTGATCTAAGCAGGACCCCGGCGGGCCTGGCCTGCCGGATAACGAAAGATTTGGTGGTTACGGATCTTTCAAGTTATACTTGAGGGCTTTTCAGCAGTAAATAGGTGGGCAGGGTTGTTGCGCGAGTTCCTCGCGTGGGAAGACTGCCTGGTGTGTCACCCCGATGAATACGGGACCAAGACTGGCCGCAGGGCGCTCGCAGATGACGCGGGACAAGTGGGGCTAAGTTGGGAAGAAAAAATCATGATTCAGATGCAATCGCGTCTGGACGTCGCCGATAACACCGGTGCGCGTTCAGTCATGTGTATCAAAGTGCTTGGTGGTTCGAAGCGTCGTTATGCCGGCGTTGGCGATGTCATCAAGGTGAGTATCAAAGATGCTGCCCCGCGTGGCCGTGTCAAAAAAGGCGAGATCTATAACGCCGTGGTCGTGCGCACCGCAAAGGGTGTGCGTCGCCCCGATGGCTCGCTGATTAAGTTTGATGGCAATGCAGCTGTGTTGCTGAACGCCAAACTCGAGCCGATTGGCACGCGTATTTTCGGACCCGTCACCCGCGAGCTGCGGACTGAGCGGTTCATGAAGATCGTGTCGTTGGCCCCCGAGGTCATTTAACTCAGTGTGCTGATCTAGTCGGCGGAGAATAAACCGATGAACAAAATTCGTAAGGGTGACGAAGTCATCGTCATCACAGGAAAAGATAAAGGCAAGCGGGGCATCGTGTCGCACCGTGTTGGCCCCGAGCATCTTCTGATCGAGGGCGTGAACATGGTGAAAAAGCACACCCGTCCTAACCCGATGAAAAACACCACTGGTGGCATCGTGGACAAGGCCATGCCGATTGATCAATCCAACGTCGCGATCTTCAATCCGGCGACCCAAAAGGCCGACCGTGTTGGTATCAAGATTGAGCAGGATGGCAAGAAGGTTCGTATCTTCAAGTCGAACGGCCAGCCGATTCCGACTCCCTCATTGGCATAACGCTTTAGGAACCTATCATCATGGCGCGTTTGCAAGCACATTACCGGGAAAAAATTGTTCCTGAGCTCACGACCAAGTTTGGTTACAAGAGCATCATGGAAGTGCCCCGTCTGACCAAGATCACCCTGAATATGGGCCTGTCCGAGGCCGTTGCCGATAAGAAAATAATCGAGCATGCCGTGGGTGACATGACCAAGATCGCAGGTCAAAAGCCTGTTGTGACCAAGGCCCGTAAGGCGATTGCCGGCTTCAAGATTCGTGAAGGCTATCCCATTGGCTGCATGGTCACGCTGCGTGGCTCCAGAATGTATGAATTCCTGGATCGCTTTATCACCATCGCTCTGCCCCGTGTTCGCGACTTCCGCGGCATCTCCGGCAAGGCATTTGATGGTCGTGGCAACTACAACATCGGTGTG
>CAYPCG010000128.1:0-1804 GCA_964409175.1 uncultured Burkholderiaceae bacterium | reverse complement strand
GTAATCAAGGGTTGCGGACAGGGGGGCGTCCACAGCCACTGAAATCAAGGGTTTCACGGTTGTGGATAAGTCTGTGGGCAATTGGACTCTGGAATTCCGTAAATTCGGGTTGACAGCCTGGAAACTAAGTGAATCTGCACCAACCTAAACAAATTCTCTTTTAATTTCAATGACTTATTAGATCTTATTCAATAGAAATTAGAAAAGATGGTGACAACCTAATGGGTTTGAGGTCCTGTGCATAAATCATAGGAGAAACCCGAAAACGAGCAGAAATTCTGCCCGAAAAGCACAAGGCTAGCGAAGCTTTTTGGAGTAGTTAGCGACCGCTTCCACCAGGCAAGCGACATTGTCTGGGGGCGTAAATTGCGAGATCCCGTGGCCAAGATTAAAGACATGCCCAACGCCAGGATTCACGGGGCCAAAGCTGTCAAGCGTACGAGCGACTTCCGCACGAATATGCTCTTCCGATCCCAACAAGCATGCCGGGTCTAAGTTGCCCTGAAGGGCGCAACGATCCCCGATCAGACTACGGGCACGACCAAGATTGGTGGCCCAATCCAGCCCAACGGCATCTGCACCCGTGGCAGCAATCGACTCAAGCCACTGACCACCACCTTTTACAAAGACGATTGTCGGTGTCGGTTTGCCGTCCGTCTCACCCCGGGCGGCACGAATACTAGCGCTCGCCCGCTGAACATCTGCAACGATTCGCTTGATCTGCTGCTGGGAAAACCGCTCGAAATGAGACTCGGGAAGAAATCCGCCCCAGCTATCAAAGACCATGACCGCATCAGCCCCCGCCTCAATCTGCATGATCAGGTAGTCCGTGACGGCCTGAGCAATCTTATCGAGAAGCTGTAGCAACGCGTCAGGTCGACGGTACATCCACTGACGCACGTCCATGAAATCGTCACCGCTCGATCCGCCATTAATCATGTAGCAGGCGAGTGTCCAGGGGCTTCCTGAAAAACCAATCAGCGGAACCCGTTGGTTCAACGATTTCTTAATCGTTGACACCGCATCGGCGACGTAGCGCAACTCAACAGTCGGGTCGAGTCGTCCTAGTGCAGCAATATCGGCTTCTGATTCAATCTTCTTTTTAAACCGCGGCCCTTCACCTTGCACAAAATAAAGCCCAAGGCCCATGGCATCGGGAATGGTCAAGATGTCTGAAAAAAGGATCGCCGCATCAAGACCATAGCGGTCGATGGGCTGCATGGTCACTTCACAGGCAAGTTCAGGGTTCTTGCAGAGCCCCATAAAGTCGCCCGCTTTTTTACGCGTCGCGTTGTATTCGGGGAGATAACGCCCTGCCTGGCGCATCAGCCAGACGGGCGTGCGCTCAGTCTGCTGACGCTTCAGCGCCCGAAGAAAGAGATCGTTTTGAAAACCCAATTCTTAATTTTTCTTGCGCAGACGCTGAATCGCCTGGATCTCGGCGATGGCGGCCATCAGTTCGGCCTGTGCCTTCGCGTAATCGATCTCCGCTGCCTTACTTGCAAGTGCTTCTTCTGCAAGACGCTTGGCCTCGAGTGCTTTTGCCTCGTCAAGATCTTTGCCGCGAATCGCCGTGTCGGCAAGAACGGTCACGCCCCGGGGTTGAACCTCCAGGATGCCACCTGCAACGAACACCAGCTCCTCGGTCTCCGGTCCGCCATTCTGAATCCGAACAGCGCCCGGCTTGATGCGAGAGATCAGCGAAATGTGGCCGGGCAGAATACCGAGCTCGCCGGACTCGCCCGGTAACGCGACAAAGGTCGCTGGGCCAGAGAAGATGCTCTCCTTGGCACTGACCACATCC
>CAYPCG010000127.1:0-1862 GCA_964409175.1 uncultured Burkholderiaceae bacterium | reverse complement strand
CAACTCTGCGCCAAGCGCATCGCTTTGCGAACCAATCGCTGCCCCGACAGCGCTGTAAGCGTCGTCAGGAAAGTTGGCCAGCTGGCCAGCGCCAGCGGCAATCACGACCGAATGGCCTTGGGCAATAAATTTCTTTACCGTTTCTGGGGTCGCCGCGACCCGGGTTTCACCGGTCAGCGACTCTTTGGGAACGCCAATACGCACGCTTCGGTCTCCCTTTGTGATGGGTTTAATCGATAGGCTCAATGCTACCCGACAAACGGCTTTTTCGCGCTGCGGCAGTAGAATCAACGGCTATGAATAACCACCCCATTCTCGACTGGAAAGCCCCATTACAAGGCCGTAAACGGGTGGTCGTGGGCATGTCTGGCGGCGTGGATTCATCCGTCACCGCCTGGCGGCTTAAAGAGGCAGGACTCGAGGTGATCGGGCTCTTCATGAAGAACTGGGAAGACGATGACGAACATGAGTACTGCTCGACCCGTCAAGACTTCCTGGACGCGGTCGCCGCAGCCGAGACCATTGGTATTGATATACAAGCGGTCAACTTTGCGGCGGAGTACAAAGACCGTGTCTTTGCCGATTTTCTTCGGGAATATCAGGCCGGTCGGACCCCCAACCCAGATGTCTTGTGTAACGCTGAGATTAAATTCAAAGCGTTTCTAGACCATGCAATGACAACTGGCGCTGACTGCATCGCCACGGGCCACTATGCGCAGCTGCAGGTCACTCCGCAGGGGTCCTATGAGCTGGTTCGTGCAGCCGATGCGAGTAAGGATCAGACCTACTTTTTACATCGTCTGAATCAGTCGCAGCTCGCGCGCACGATCTTCCCAATTGGCGACCTTCCCAAGACAAAAGTGCGCGAGATCGCCCAATCGATCGGGCTAGCAAATGCAGCGAAAAAAGATTCCACCGGCATCTGCTTTATCGGTGAACGCCCCTTTCGTGACTTCTTAAATCGTTACCTGCCGACAAGCCCCGGCCCGATGAAAACGCCCTCGGGCCGCACTGTTGGGCAGCACATGGGGTTAGCGTTTTACACCCTTGGGCAGCGTAAAGGGCTTGGCATTGGCGGCGATAAGGCCGGTGATGGAAACCCCTGGTTCGTAATTCGCAAGGATCTGCCGACCAACACCCTAATCGTTGACCAGGGCCATGATGCGCCCGGACTCCTCTCACAGACGCTGTCTGCAATTGATGCTGCCTGGGTCAGTGGACATGCCCCAGAAGATGATGGTCAGCTCTCTGCTAAAACACGCTATCGACAGCCAGATGCTGCCTGTCATCTGCGTTCTGTCGACGGGGCAACGTTCGCACTTGATTTTGATGAGGCCCAGTGGGCCGTGACCCCTGGGCAGTCTGCGGTGGTTTACCGTGGCCCAGTCTGTCTGGGCGGCGGCATCATTTCTTAACGCGCCAACGACATTTCGCGCTTTTGATCGCTGTTATGAGCGCTACTGGAATCGGCGTTGGCGTTATCAGAACTTAGACGACGGGCACGGTATCTTTAAACGACTGACGCTCCATCAGCTTGTCGTAATGCGCCTGAAGATTCGGATAAGTCTTCTTCCAGTCGAGATCCGGAAAGCGCAGCAACAGATAACCCAGCGCGACCCCCAGAGAAATATCGGCAAGCGAGAACGCCTTGCCATGCGCCCAAGGATTCTTGCCCAGGTTCTGCGACATCGCTGCCAAGGAGTTGTTGACCTTCTTCATCTGACGGTCAATCCACTCTTGGCTACGAAGCGCCTCGGGGCGCTTGTTTTCCATCACAATCGCAATCGCGGCATCCTGCATGCCATCACAGAGCGCCTCCCAGACCTTCACCTCGGTACGCTCACGGCCGGCATCAGGAATCA
>CAYPCG010000126.1:0-1877 GCA_964409175.1 uncultured Burkholderiaceae bacterium | reverse complement strand
GGGCCTTTACCATCAATCGGCTGACCCAAGGCATTGACTACACGGCCGATCAGTTCGGGGCCAACGGGCACATCCAGAATGCGGCCGGTGGATTTCACGACGTCGCCCTCAGACACGCCTTCGTAATCACCCAGAATCACCGCACCCACTGAGTCACGCTCAAGGTTCAGGGCCAGGCCAACCACATTGTTGGGGAACTCCAGCATTTCGCCCTGCATGACGTTCGACAGTCCGTGCACACGGCAGATACCGTCTGTCACCGTGACCACGGTTCCCTGGTTATGGGAATCGGTCGACAGGTTAAGACCCTGGATTTTGGTCTTCAGCAGTTCGCTGATTTCGGAAGGGTTGAGTTGCATTCAGTTAACTCCTAGTTCATCAGGGCAGTGGCCATGCGGGACAACTTGCCACGCACGGACGCATCAAAAACTTCGTCACCAATCGCGATGGACACACCACCGATCAGCGCGGGATCGACAACAACATTCACTTTGACCTTCTTGCCATGCTTGGCCGCCAGCAGATCCGTCAGCTCTTTGACCTGAGCCTCTGTCATGGGGAAGGCCGACGTCACCTCTGCGGCAAGAACGGCCTCGGCCGCATTACGCAGAGATTCATACATGGCACTGATCTCGCCAAGCGCAGGCAGGCGGTCGTTTTCTGCAATGACCGTCAGCAGTCCGAGCTGACTCTTTGATAGGCCGGGGACGCCGGCACTGATCACATCGACCAACTTCGTCACGGGCAGAACCGGATTCCCGATCAGGGCAGCGACCTCAGGCGTCGCCACCACACGGGCCATTCCGGACAGCGCATCCGACCAACCGGCGAGCGCCTTTTCGTCTTGCGCCAACCCAAAGGCCGCTTCCGCGTAAGGTCTGGCGATGGTGCGCAGTTCAGCCATGAATCAGAGCTCTTTCTTTAAATTAGCCAGAAGATCCGCATGCGCCTGGGCGTTCACCTCGCGCGAAAGAATCTGCTGCGCCCCTTTAACGGCAAGCGCAGCGACTTCCTCACGAAGTGCATCCCGTGCACGCTGCATGGCGGCGCCGGCTTCTGCCTCTGCGGCCTCGCGGGCCTGAGCAATGAGACGAGCGGCTTCTGCGCGAGCCTCTTCGATGAGCTGGGCGCCTTGCTTCTCAGCGGAGCCACGAACATCCGAGGCGACGTTCTTGGCCTTGGAGAGCTCGTCTTGAACCCGGCGTTCAACCGCAACGAGATCTGCCTTTGCCTTATCAGCAGCAGCGAGACCGTCGGCAATTTTTCGCGCCCGTTCATCGAGCGCCTTCATCACAGGCGGCCATACAAACTTCATGGTGAACCATGCCAGGACGAAGAACACCACCAACTGGGCGATGAGTGTTGCGTTCAGATTCACGTGGGAACCCTTTTCAAGTATTGATCAAACGACCGGCGATGCAGACCACCGCCGGAACAAAAAACAAATCGTTCGAGTGGTCTGCGACAAACGCCGCAAATTACCCTGCAAATGGGTTCGCAAACGCGAACATCATCGCAATACCAACACCGATCAGGAAGGCCGCGTCGATCAGACCAGCCAACAGGAACATCTTGGTCTGCAGTGCGTTCATCAATTCAGGCTGGCGGGCAGATGCCTCAATAAATTTGCCGCCCATGATTCCAATACCGATACAGGCACCAATCGCGCCCAGACCAATGATCAGACCGCAGGCAAGAGCAACAAAAGCAACGTTCGTCATAACAACTCCTCAAAGGGATAAATAAAAAAAACAAACACCAAAAAACCAGGCTCTGAATCGACTACTCAGTGCCCCTCATGAGCCTGGCCGATATACACCAGGGTCAGCATCATAAAGATGAAGCCCTGCAGTAACACGATCAGGATGTGAAAGATT
>CAYPCG010000125.1:0-1926 GCA_964409175.1 uncultured Burkholderiaceae bacterium | reverse complement strand
TGCAATCGGTGCACCGACAACCTCCGATAGGCGATTCAGATAGCGTTGTGCGGCATCCGGCAGGCGATCCCACTGCCGCACCCCCTGCGTCGTCTCGGTCCAACCAGGCATCACCTCGTAGATGGGCGTGCACTGGGCGACCGCATCTGCGCCAAACGGCAGCACATTCACCCGGCCATTCGGGGTGTCATAGCCGACGCAGAGATGGATCTCTGACAGACCATCCAAGACATCAAGCTTTGTAATACACAAACCCGTCACACCGTTAATCTGCATCGATCGACGCAGGGCTGCTGCATCAAACCAGCCGCAGCGGCGTGGACGTCCTGTCACGGAACCAAATTCATTGCCGCGCTTGGCCAAGATCTGTCCGACTTCATTGATCTGCTCTGTAGGGAACGGCCCCGAGCCCACTCGCGTCGCGTAGGCCTTGGTAATCCCCAGCACATAGTGAAGCCGCGACGGGCCAACACCCGCACCTGCACCGGCAGCACCGGCCACACAATTGCTACTCGTCACAAACGGATAGGTGCCATGGTCAATATCGAGTAACGATCCCTGGGCGCCTTCAAACAGGAGATTCTCCCCGCGCTCGCCCGCTTCATAGAGCAGCTGCGGCACATCGGCGCCCATCTTCAACAACCGCGGTGCCATGGCCATCAGTTCATCAAATACCTGATCGACCGAGACCGCCTTCGCTTTTAAGTGCTCGACCAAAATAAAGTTATGCAGCGCCAAGACTTCTGTGAGCTTGGCTTTCAACGCTGCCGGATTCATTAGATCCAGAAGACGAATCGCACGACGAGCGACCTTGTCCTCATAGGCAGGGCCAATGCCCCGACCGGTCGTGCCAATCTTGGCGTCGCCCTTGGCGAGCTCACGAGCCTGATCAATCGCCACGTGATAGGGAAGGATCAATGGGCAGGCAAGGCTCACTTTTAAGCGCGATTCCACATCAATCTGATTGGCCTGAAGCTCATCGATCTCAGTGAGCAGTGCCGACGGCGAAAGCACCACACCGTTGCCGATATAGCAGGTCACCCCAGGATGCAGAATGCCCGACGGAATCAGTCGCAGAATGGTCTTCTTGCCATTAACGACCAGCGTATGGCCGGCGTTATGACCGCCCTGGAAACGAACAACACCTTTGACCTGCTCGGTCAGCCAGTCAACGACCTTGCCTTTCCCTTCATCGCCCCATTGCGTTCCAATGACGACAACATTTCGGCCGAAGCGACCTTGTGATTCCACTGCCATGTCTAATTTTTCCTAAAACGTGCAGCCAATATTGGCGGGCCCAGCCTTAGTCGATGCGCCAGTCTCCAGACTGGTTCACCAGCTTTTTGCCGGTCCATTCCCTGAATTCTGCATCAGGAAGAGAAATGACAGGTTGACCCTGTCGGCGAAGGGTCGAAACGGCCACACGCAGGGTGGGATCGTCTCGCCAGGGAGCCGCGACTGGCGCGGGTTCCGCGGTTTTTGAGGAGGACAACTGGGCAATTCCCAAGAGCTCTCGCAGCTCTAGGCTAAATCCGGTTGCGGGACGGGCTCGGCCAAAAACGGCCCCCACGCCATCATATCGACCACCGCGAACGACGGCGTTCGG
Source organism: uncultured Burkholderiaceae bacterium (assembly GCA_964409175.1). Taxonomy (GTDB): domain Bacteria; phylum Pseudomonadota; class Gammaproteobacteria; order Burkholderiales; family Burkholderiaceae_A; genus Lacustribacter. Next base: position 320 of record CAYPCG010000125.1, on the reverse strand, counting down.
GAGGCCTTCACAGTAGATCGAGAACATCACCCCGTTGTGATAACGGTAGCCCCGAAGGTCCCCCAGATCCACCGTTAAGACACACTGTGGATGCTCGGTAAAGAGCGCAGACTTACCCACTGCTGCAAGTCGATCCAACGCCTGATGAATCGCAGGCATTGACGGCAACACCGTTCGGGCGCGGTCTATCACACTGTTTGAGCCCGAGATCGGGCCATACAAATCCAATAGCGCCAGCACCGCCTTCGCAGTGGACGCTGATAGACACGGCACGAGCGCATTTAAGCGCACGCGGTCTTTCGACTGCAGCGCGGCCAGCA
>CAYPCG010000124.1:0-1935 GCA_964409175.1 uncultured Burkholderiaceae bacterium | reverse complement strand
GGTCATCGCCGAGGTAAACGGTGTGACCAGCGCGGCGACCAACGTGATCAACACCCTGGTTCGTGACTCACTGATCTTGATCGGCCTCTTGGGCTGGCTCTTCTATCTCAACTGGCAGTTGACCCTGGTCGTGCTGGCCTTGCTACCAGCGCTTGCAACCCTGACGCTGACTTTCTCCAAGCGGATGCGTCGAGTCAGTCGTGATGCCTTAAAGGCGACGGCAGAGATGACCCGGTCGGTTGAAGAGGCCATCTTCGGCAATCGGGTGATCAAGGTGTTCCAAGGCGGCCGGTTTGAATCGCGCCGGTTTGAGAAGGTCAACGCAGACTTCCGTGGCCAGTCCATGCGGCTCGCGGTAGCCCAGGCGCTGCAGTCCCCAATTAGTCAGTTCATCGCCGCAATTGGTGTCGCGGTGGTGCTCACCATTGCGCTGTTGCAGTCCCGCGCCGGCGAGGCAACGGTTGGCGACTTCGTCTCGTTTGTGACGGCCATGCTGATGATGTTTGGGCCAATTAAGCACTTAGCTGACATTAACGCGCAGCTACAGCGCGGCTTGGCATCGGCAGAAGCCGTGTTTGATTTGATCGATGAAAAGTCCGAGATCGATACTGGCACCCGTGAGCTTGACCGTGCCCAGGGCCGACTGCAGTTTGAAGACGTGAGCCTGCGCTATCCCCAGTCGGATCGGCAGGTATTAACGAATGTCTCCCTCATGATCGAGCCCGGTCAGACGATTGCTTTTGTGGGGCCATCGGGCAGTGGCAAGACGTCACTCGTGAATCTAGTGCCACGGTTATACGAGCCAAATGCCGGTGGTGTCCTGCTAGACGGAACACCGATTAGCGAATTTTCGCTGGTAAGCCTTCGTCGTCAGATCGCGTTAGTATCACAAGACGTTGTGCTCTTTAACGATTCGATCAAGGCCAATGTAAGCTATGGCGCAGCCAATGTCACCGATGCACAGATCCAGTCGGCCCTTGAGGCAGCCGACTTAAAAGACTTTGTCGCAAGTCTGCCCAAAGGCATGGAGACTGAAATTGGCGATCGTGGCGTGCGGCTATCGGGCGGGCAGCGTCAGCGGATTGCGATTGCGCGCGCCATTCTGAAAGACGCACCTATTCTGATTCTGGATGAGGCTACGTCTGCCTTAGATGCAACGGCTGAAGCCAGTGTGAAGACGGCGATTGATCGCCTGCGTCGCGGTAGAACGACTTTGGTGGTCGCCCATCGGCTCTCGACAATTCTGGATGCAGACCGGATTGTCGTGATTGATGGCGGACAGATTGTGGAAGACGGAAGCCATCCGTCATTGCTGGAAAAGGGCGGACTCTATGCGAGCCTCTATGCAAAGGCAGCACAGACAGGTGGGGATTTGATTGAGGACTCTGCCGATCACGTTTCTGATGCAACGTCTTTTGATAGTGCTTCCCAGAGCGGCCCCTCCAAAAAGGCACCCTTGTGAAAGTAAGCCTGTTTACCTTTTTGCGTCACGGGCAGAAACTCGGGTATCCGTTTTTGGAAAGCATTCAGTCAGCGCTTCCAATCGCGGATGAGTTCGTGATTGCACTTGGCCCGTCTGATGACGGCACCAAAGAGGCCCTTGCAACGCTAAAGGATCCTAAGATTCGGATCATAGAATCAAACTGGAATGAGGCGATGCGAGTCGGTGGCTTTGTCTATGGCCAGCAAAAGATGCTCGCCCAGGCGCAGTGCTCGGGAGACTGGGCGTTTTATCTTGAAGCCGACGAGGTCGTCCATGAACAAGACCTGCAGACAATTCATGGCGCCATGGCGCGCCATCTGAATGACCCTGAAGTCGAAGCGCTGGTCTTTGATTACTTTCATTTTTTTGGATCGCCCAAGTGGCTTGCCATATCGAGTGGCTGGTATCGGCGTGCCCCAAGAATTATTCGAAACACTATTCGCACCGTCGCC
>CAYPCG010000123.1:0-1988 GCA_964409175.1 uncultured Burkholderiaceae bacterium | reverse complement strand
TTATGGCTTACGATCTAGAGGATGGTGAACGCGCAGTAAAAATCGGTGCCTATCGGCAGGCATTCGATATCTTCATGATGCTCTGCCACAACGCAGAAGATCCCGCCTATTACAAGCTCTCGGAAATGGCTCTGAACAAGCAGCTGCTTGAAGAAGAGATCACCATTGTCGAAAAGCACATGACCGAAGAGATGAAAAACCGCAATGAACAGGCGACGTTCAACCTGGGCATTCTTTACTGGCGCGCCCCCTACAGCATTCGGAATTTAGAAAAAGCAGTCGAGATGTTTAACCTCGCCTGCAATATGGAAGTCCCCCAGGCGTATGTCGCGCTGGCTAAGCTCTACATGGGCGATGGCAAGCACCTGCCACTGGCGACACCATCTAATATCATGAACCTGCTCCACAACGCTTTTGAGCATGGTTCGATCGAAGCGGTCTACCTGATCGCCAAGCAGCATATCGATGGCACCTATGCCAAAAAGGACGACTTCGAAGCCTTCAAATACCTGTTTATCGCCGGCCGCCTTGGCCACCTTGAAGCGAAAAAACACGCCATGGTGATGCAGGGGCTCTATCCGGATGGCGCTTTCCGCGCCACTCAAGAAGAAGCAATCCACGTCTTGGATAAGTTAGAAGCCAAGATGATTGTCTTTGAGTGACCCAGGGCTAATCTCTGTTAGTGGCGGACTGGCCTGGCATGCCAAGGCAGTCTTTCGTCATCGAGGTCTGTGGGCAAACTTCCTTGGTCGAATTGAACAGTTCTTACTCGACTGGGAACTCACACTTCGCGACAGTAACCCCAAGGCGACCAGCGGGCTGCTGCTCATCGGCCCAAGCGGTGGCTGGTGCCTTCCCAAGTCAGGTTTCCTCGACCGATTCCCAAGCGTCGTCGCAGTCGACCCAGATCCGCTCGCTGAGAAGATTTTTCTAAAGCGACACCCAAGCGTTGCAGGCCAAGAGCAGGTATGGGTGCCCTCAACGTTTGAGCGAGTACTACCCGCACTGCTTGCCCGCCATCCACACCACGCAGTGCTGTTCTGCAACGTCCTTGGGCAACTGCGTTATCAGCCCAATAAGACCATTGAGCGCATCGAGTTTGAGTTGAATCAAGTGAAACAGGGGCTCCGTGGTCGACACTGGGCATCGTTTCATGATCGAATTTCAGGACCAACAGCGTCGACGATTGCGGGGGAGCTGGAATTTTTCGAACCCCAAAGAGTCTTAACGGAAGATCTCGGTCGTCGTGTCGCAAATGGTGGGGAGTGGCTTGACCACCTGACCGAGCAGGTGCTCCCGGATACGGTAGGCAGGCGACTAATTGCCTGGCCCATCAGCAAGATCCGCACGCACTGGGTAGAGGCGGGCTGGGTAAGCCCAGACAATGGAAAGTGAGAAAGATAACGCCATGGAAACTGATCTCTTAGCCTCTGAAAATAAGATCCGCGCACGTCGTTTCCGGGAGACTGCTCTTGCCCTTGAGTCTGCAGCCAAGGCCTATAAACAGGCGGCGGATGCACTTGCCGACGAAGACGAGCAGGCATCGAACGCCGCTTATAAACGTGCGCAGCAGGTCCTTGAGGCCATTGTGGATGAGCTTCCCAAGCCCATTCCAAAACAGCTGGCCATTCGTGCTGAAGAAAAACCGAAGTATGAATGGGGCTGGCTCAAATACATGGTCCCCGTCGGGGTCGTGCTGATCATTCTTTATTTCATGGTCACGGGCGGCTTTTCCGGTGACCTATCGAAGACCTGGGATACGTCCCGAGACATCCGAGACGCAGTCCGTTACCCCAAGAATCCCCAGTAGGATTAAATCCATTCGTCCCGCATAATGCGGGGTTAATGAAACTGTCCCTGAAATCCCTGCAGATTCCGGGCTTATCGTCCCAGGCTGTCGCGCCCGCTGTTGTTCTCGCGGTGCTGGCGATGATGCTGGTTCCGCTACCGCCGGTGGCGCTGGACGCACTCTTCACCTTCAATATCGC
>CAYPCG010000122.1:0-2010 GCA_964409175.1 uncultured Burkholderiaceae bacterium | reverse complement strand
CGTACTTTGGCGCGTTGCACAGAATATTCCACGCAAAGATCGGGCATGAGTGGTCGGACAAGGACTCCGTTGACCGTTAGTGCGTTCGGCGATCTTTTCGAACAGGAACAAGACCTATGATTATCCTAAAGTGTACCGTTGTCTCGGTGATGTTCTGGATTGTTGCAGCGGCGCAGGCAGCGACGCCAATTCCTGTTCCTTTCGGGGCAGCAGAAGATAAGAATTCGCCAACGTTTTCTCTTCTGTACGAGTATGAAAAGGCGCGGGCGACCATGGTCGTGATCTTAGGTGGAGAGGGTCGAATTGGCGTGCACGAGAAAACAAGAGGTACAAAAACGCAAACCGCGCTGATGGCGACGCTCTTGGCAGAACCGACTTTCTCGCAAAATCCAATTAACGTCGTTATCTTTGATAGCCCTACGCCGCTGACGCCGGTCCATCTGCGCTCTGGTCCGGATCACCTTGATCGGATTCGATCGGTGATCTCTTTTTATAAGGCACGATATAACCATCCGATTGTCTTATTGGGCCACAGCAACGGTTCTACTAGTGTCTCGGAGTACGTCAACCGGTATGCTCAATCTCCCGAGATTGCGGGTTTGGTTGTGAGCGCGAGCAAAGCGGATCTTATGTTCAAGTCGTCGTTATCTATTCCAGTGCTTTTTCTGCATCATGCTGATGATCAGTGCCGTCTAACGATATTTTCATCAGCTAATCGAAATTTTGAGAGAGTCAAGGTACTCAATACCAAGTTCACGGGCATAGCCGTGGTGAGGGGCGGTGAATCATCGGGGGATCCTTGTCGAGATGGGAAGCATATGTATTTTGGTGCATATGATGAAGCGGCTCGGTTCGTTAATGACTTTATCCAGCAGCACGTGTTGGGCTCTTGAACTGACAAGATCGTGTTGGCTAATCGAATCACCTATTCGGGTTCTTACTAAGACGTAACCCTTAAACTTTGCCTTTTGGGTGTAGAAGCGTCACTGTCCTGGCGAGTATGATTTATGCGCAGCCTTTGCGCTGCTCATAAAAATAAAGCTAAGGAGACAACGATGGATAGTCAGAAGCGTGCGGCGATGAAGTTGGGAGTAGCTGCTGTTGGTGCAACCTTGTTAGCGAGATCTGAAAACGCGGAGGCAAGTACACCAAAAACCCCATTTCAGATTAAACCGACTTACATTCCGATTGCGAATAGCAAGGAGATGTTTCCGGTTCGCCGGATTTATTGTATTGGCCGCAATTACGCGGCACATGCACGAGAGATGGGGTCGGATCCAACGCGTGAGCCGCCTTTCTTTTTTCAGAAACCCACGGATGCGATTCAGTACGTTGCACCGGGAACAGTTGGTGATCATCCCTACCCATCACTGACTAAAAATTACCACTATGAAGTTGAGTTAGTTGCGGCTTTGAAGTCTGGTGGGCGGGATATCCCGATGGATAAGGCGCTAGACCACGTGTACGGGTATGCCTTAGGCTTGGATATGACTCGACGTGACTTGCAAAGGGCCATGGGGGATCAGAAAAAACCCTGGGAGATCGGAAAATCTTTTGATCGATCTGCTCCGATTGGGCCGCTGCATACCCTAGCCCAACTCGGTGGCCATTTTACTAAAGAGACGATTTCACTCGCCGTTAACGGTCAGGTTAAGCAATCAGCCACACTTGCCCACATGATCTGGTCTGTTGCTGAACAGATTTCGAAATTATCTGAGGCAAACGAGCTCTTTCCCGGAGATATCATTTATTCGGGGACGCCAGAGAATGTTGGTCCTGTTGTCAAAGGTGATGTAATTGTTTGCAAATTGGAGAAACTTCCCGATCTGTCGATCAAGATCATTTGAAATTTTTCTGTATAAGTAAAAACGAGTGCCATTCTCAGCGTTTGTTGGGGATGGTGCTCGTTGTCTGAAGAAATGACGGTACCAAACACGCGACTTGATCAGCTGATTGCGCACTATGCGCTGAGCCACCAGCATCCGACCAATGAAGCGATTCATTGTGTTG
>CAYPCG010000121.1:0-2041 GCA_964409175.1 uncultured Burkholderiaceae bacterium | reverse complement strand
TAGACTTCGACATCTTTTCGGTGCCACCCATAAGCACGGGTTTGCCATCGGATCGTAATACGGCGGCCGTGGGCCGACCTTTATCGTCAAACGAGACATCCACATCCGCAGGGTTAAACCAGGTCTTACGACCATCTTGATCTTCACGATAGTAGGTCTCGTTTAAGACCATGCCTTGGGTGAGCAGATTGGTAAACGGCTCGTTGAACTTTACAAGCCCCAGGTCGCGCATGACCTTGGTCCAGAACCGCGCGTAGAGAAGATGCAGCACCGCATGCTCAATGCCCCCGATGTACTGATCCATCGGCATCCAGTAGTCGTTACGGGCATCTACCATCTGATGGGCGGCATCGGGCGAGCAGTAGCGCATGTAGTACCAGCTCGAATCGATGAAGGTATCCATGGTGTCGGTCTCACGCCGAGCAGGCTTTCCGCACTTGGGGCATGACACCTTCAAGAACCGATCATCTTTATTCAGTGGATTACCGCTGCCATCGGGCACGAGGTCTTCCGGCAGAACCACGGGAAGATCTGACTCGGGAACGGGGACTTCGCCGCAGCTGTCGCAGTGAATGATCGGAATGGGGGTGCCCCAGTAACGCTGTCGGCTGATGCCCCAGTCGCGCAGCCGGAACTGGGTCTTTTTCTCGCCCAATCCAAGCTTGGCCAGATCCTCTGCAACCGCGTCGACCGCCTGGGAATAGGCAAGACCATCGTAGCGACCAGAGTTCACGCAGACGCAGCTAGTTTTGTCGCCATACCACTCCTGCCAGTGGTCGGTGGTGAACGCTGTCGAATCCGCTTGCGTGCTTTTGACGACCTGCTGAATTGGGAGCTGATATTTCTTGGCAAAGGCGAAGTCGCGCTCATCATGCGCGGGAACGCCCATCACTGCACCGTCACCGTAGCTCATCAGCACATAGTTGCCGACCCAGATGGGAACCGGCTGGTTCGTGAGTGGATGCGTGACAAACAGTCCCGTGGGCATGCCCTCCTTTTCGCGGGTCGCGATATCTGCTTCTGCGACACCGCCGGCCTTACAGGTCTCAATGAAACTTGCGAGTGCTGGGTTTTGACGCGCAGCCTCGGTGGCAATCGGATGCTCTGCAGCGACCGCCACAAAGGTCACGCCCATGATCGTGTCGCCACGGGTGGTAAAGACAAAAAGCCTGCCGTCCTGAATCAGGTTGCCTTGGGCATCTTTGATGCCGTGGGGAAAAGCAAATCGCAGACCGGTTGATTTGCCGATCCAGTTCTCTTGCATGATCTTCACGCGCTCGGGCCAGCCCAGATCCGCAAGGTCTTGGATTAACTCGTCGGCGTACTGGGTGATGCCCAGGTAATACATAGGGATCTCGCGCTTTTCAACGACTGCGCCACTGCGCCAGCCGCGGCCATCGACCACCTGCTCGTTAGCGAGCACCGTCTGGTCAATCGGGTCCCAGTTCACGGTGCCAGTTTTGAGATAGGCAATCCCTTTTTCGCGCATCTTCAGAAACAGCCACTGGTTCCAACGGTAGTAGTCCGGTGAGCAGGTCGCGGTCTCACGAGACCAGTCAATGGCAAGGCCCATCGACTGCATCTGCTGCTTCATATAAGCGATGTTGTCGTAGGTCCACTTCGCCGGTGCCACCTGGTTGGCCATGGCGGCGTTTTCGGCCGGAAGACCAAACGCATCCCATCCCATGGGCATGAGCACGTTATAGCCCTGCATCCGAAGGGAGCGGGCCATGACATCGTTAATCGTGTAGTTGCGGACATGGCCCATGTGCAGCTTGCCGGACGGATAGGGCAGCATGGAGCAGGCGTAGAACTTACCCTTCGGGAATCGTGGGTCGTTTTCTTTTGCTAGATAGGCGTCCGATTGCACCCAGTGTTCTTGCGCCTGAGACTCGATGACCTTGGGCTGATAGCCGTGGGTTGCGGATTGCGCCTGGGACTGGCCAGGGGTTTCGCCTGCGGGAGATGACATGAGAAGAGCCGTTGCCTTGAAAGATCCGAATTGCGGGATTTTATCAACTGGGGTCCCCTTAGAATGTCG
>CAYPCG010000120.1:0-2058 GCA_964409175.1 uncultured Burkholderiaceae bacterium | reverse complement strand
TGGCCCACCATGTTGTCGGTCACATAGACCGGCACATGCTGTTTGCCGTTGTGAACAGCAATCGTCAGACCCACGAACTCAGGAAGAATCGTGGAGCGACGGGACCAGGTTTTAATCGGACGCTTATCGTTGGTCGACGATGACTTCTCAACCTTCTTGAGAAGATGGTCATCAACGAAGGGGCCTTTTTTCGTGGAACGTGACATATTCTGTTAACCCTTATTCGCGTTACTTACGCTTGTGTCGGCTGGTCACGATCATGGAGGTCGTGCGCTTATTACGGCGTGTCTTGTAGCCCTTGGTTGGTGTACCCCATGGGCTGACCGGCACGCGTGCCTCACCAGTACGTCCTTCACCACCACCATGCGGGTGATCGACCGGGTTCATGGCCACACCACGAACCGTCGGACGAATACCACGCCAACGGATTGCACCGGCTTTACCAAACTGACGCAGGTTGTGCTCTTCATTGCCAACCTCGCCAATCGTGGCGCGGCACTCAATGTGAACACGACGAATCTCGCCAGAGCGCAGACGAACCTGCGCGTAGGTGCCTTCCCGTGCGAGCAGCTGGGCAGAGCCCCCTGCAGAACGCGCAAGCTGCGCACCCTTCCCGGGGAGCATTTCAATGCAGTGAATAGTCGAACCCACCGGGATGTTGCGCAAAGGCAATGTGTTCCCTGCGCGAATCGGTGCCTCACTACCGCTCATAAGCGTCTGGCCCACGGCAACGCCTTTGGGCGCGATGATGTAGCGACGCTCACCATCGGCGTAACAGAGCAGCACGATATGGGCGCTGCGGTTCGGGTCGTACTCGATCCGCTCCACTTTTGCCGGGATGCCGTCTTTGTCATTGCGACGAAAATCGATGACACGGTAATGCTGCTTGTGACCACCGCCGCGATGACGCGTGGTGATATGACCGTTGTTGTTACGACCTGCCGTTTTGCTCTGAGGCTCGACCAGCGCGTCGAAAGGACGGCCTTTGTAGAGGTCAGGGCTCGTCACGCGAACAACGGCGCGACGTCCTGGCGATGTTGGTTTGAGTTTAACGATCGGCATGATTAGGCTGCCTCCCCGCCAAAGTTAATTTCCTGGCCCTGAGCGAGACAGACATAGGCTTTACGGACATTGCGACGACGCCCTTCGGTGCGGCCAAAACGCTTGACCTTCCCTTTGGCGTTCAGGACGCGAACCGAATCCACTTTGACCTTAAACATCAGTTCAACAGCGGCCTTGATCTCAGGCTTTGTGGCATCGGGAACGACACGGAACGCCACCTGATTGTTGCGCTCAGCAATCGCAGTGCTTTTTTCAGAAATAATCGGTGCCAACAGCACCTTCATGAGACGCTCTTGGTTCATGACAGCATCTCCTCTACGCGAGCCAGTGCACTGCGCGTGATCAGCACGCGATCAAAGTAGACCAGCGATACGGGATCGGTGTACTCGGGCTCGACAATCGCGATGCTCTGCAGATTGCGTGTCGCCAGGTGCAGCGTCTCATCAAAGCTATCGGTGATCAGCAGCACAGAGTCCAGACCCATTTGTTTCAGTTTAGAGGCCACGAGTTTGGTCTTCGGGGCTTCCACTTCGAACTTCTCCACGACCGCAACACGTCCCTCGCGGGCCAGCTGCGAGAGGATCGAGCGGACACCCGCGCGATACATCTTCTTGTTGACCTTGTGCGAGAAGTTCTCGTCAGGCGAGTTCGGGAAAATCTTGCCACCACCACGCCAGAGCGGGCTTGACGCACGGCCCACACGCGCACGACCGGTGCCCTTTTGGCGCCAAGGTTTGCGAGTGGACTTGTTGACTTCGCTACGATCTTTCTGAGCACGATTGGCGCTACGGGCATTGGCCTGGTAGGCGACAACCACCTGATGAATCAGGGGCTCGTTGTAGTCACGATTAAAGACCGTGTCGTTTGCGGAAACGGTGCCAGAGGCTTGACCCGCTTCATTTAAAAGTTTCAGTTCCATGTGATCTGCCCCTTATGCCTTTGCAGCGCCGCCGGCGCCTGCACGAACTGCGGGGCGAACGATGACATTGCCACCCT
>CAYPCG010000119.1:0-2077 GCA_964409175.1 uncultured Burkholderiaceae bacterium | reverse complement strand
CCTGTTTTGTGTTTGATGAGCGATTCGCTCTAACGCCGGACTTAAGCCCCCAAACGACGGCCACCCATACGGTGACGAGTGGTGCCACCGGTGACGTAACCCCTACCCCCGCTTAGCCCCCTTCGAGAGCCTGCGTCATGCCCCTGCCTTCAGAACAAAGCCTACGTGATGACATTCGATTTCTTGGCGCAGTCCTCGGTGACACTATTCTTGAGCAAGAGGGCGCTAAAACATTCGAATTGATTGAAAATATTCGAAAGCTCAGCGTCGCGGTTCGCCGAGATGCAGACACCCAGGCCGGTAAGACGCTCGATAAGATTCTCAAAGGACTCAGTTCCGATGATTCGGTCAAGGTGATTCGTGCCTTTAGTTACTTTTCACACCTAGCAAATCTTGCGGAAGATCAGTTCAACCGCCAGGCGCTTCGCTTTGAAGACACCGCCGTCCAGGGTAGTCTGAGCCACACATTTCAGAGGCTAAAAGAGACCAAGGTTTCCCCTCGACGTATTGCCGAGACCTTAGAGAATGCCTGGATATCGCCAGTCCTCACCGCTCACCCCACCGAGGTTCAACGAAAGAGCATTCTCGATGCGAAGCGCGCCATCAGTGAGCTGCTCGCCAAACGACATGGACTCAGTAACCCCGCCGCGTTGAAAGAGAACGAACAGCTTATCCGAGCCCGGGTGACGCAGCTCTGGCAGACGCGACTGATTCGTCTATCAAAACTTACGGTAGACGACGAGATTGAAAATGCACTCTCTTACTATCAGAGTACCTTTATTCAGGAAATTCCTCGGCTCTATCAACGTTTAGAGCATCATGCGGGAAAAGAGAATCTGCCTTGTCTGTTTCGCATGGGTAACTGGATTGGGGGCGATCGAGATGGCAATCCCAATGTCACCAGTGAAACCCTCGAGCGAACCATCTCGCGTCATGCAGAGGTCATTCTTCGACACTATCTGACCCAGGTTCATGAGCTTGGCGCGGAACTATCAATGTGCGACGCTCTCGCGGGCTGCACCGAGGCGCTCACATCGCTTGCTGAGGCGTCTCTCGACAACAATCCACACCGGGCAGATGAGCCCTATCGGCGCGCCTTGATCGGCGTTTACGCGCGCCTTGCCGCCACACTTGAGTTACTCACTGGGACGGAAGCTGCGCGACATGCAGTTTCGCCATCTGAGCCTTATCTTCGTTCAGAGGAGTTCCTCGGTGATCTTCATGTGATCTATGACTCGCTCGCCCAACATCACGGGCTAACGCTGACGACCGCACGCCTGAAACCCTTGATTAGGGCTGTTGAGGTCTTTGGATTTCATTTAGCGACAACAGACCTTCGACAGAATTCCGCAGTCTACGAGCATCTCGTGGCAGAGCTCATGCGTGGCGCCAAGATCGAAAGCGGCTACGAAAATCTTGAAGAAAACGACAAGATTGAACTCTTGCTGCTGCTGCTTTCTGACGCCAGAAGCCTGCGGTCGCCTCACGTCAGCTATTCTGAGCAGGCCGAGTCTGAGCTGGCTATCTTTGAGGTCGCTTTCTCTGTCATGCGACGCCTCGGACCAGAGGCAATTCGCCATGTCATCATTAGTCACACAGAAAGTGTCAGCGACTTACTAGAAGTCTTGTTGATCCAAAAAGAAACAGGTCTCATGGCGGGAACACTTTCAGACGATGGGTTTGCGGGTCTGATTGTTGTTCCATTATTCGAGACCATTGAGGATCTCCGATACGCAGCTGGCGTGATGCGTGCGTTTTATGAACTCCCCGGCATTGCGGATCTTATTCGTCAGTCCGGCGGAGAGCAGGACATCATGCTGGGCTACTCGGATAGCAATAAGGATGGCGGATTCTTTACGAGCAATTGGGAGCTCCATCAGGCCTCCACTGCGCTCGTCGAGCTCTTTAACGAGATTGATGGTGTCACCCTGCGACTCTTCCACGGCCGAGGGGGGACGGTTGGACGTGGTGGCGGCCCCAGCTATCAGGCTATCTTGGCGCAGCCTGCTGGCACGGTCAACGGGCAGCTTCGACTGACAGAACAAGGCGAAATCATTGCCAATAAATATGCCGACCC
>CAYPCG010000118.1:975-2090 GCA_964409175.1 uncultured Burkholderiaceae bacterium | reverse complement strand
CACCCCGGCAAGGGGCTGCTCAAAGACTATGGTGAGCTGATGGCAGGCATCTGGGAGACCTGTCTTCAGGCGGTGAAAGACGGCAAAGATCTCTCGGCAGCCAAATCTCTGGTACTGAAAGATCCCCGGGTAGCATCGCGTGCCGCCCGTACCGCGGGATTTGAGGCCAACATCGGGAAGTACACCAGCCTAGCGTTTCTTGAGGCGGAAAAAGAGGCGTTCTAAGGATTGTTGCTGGCTGGGGTTTAGCGGCAATTAGGACTTGACTATGCGGTGATTAGCGGCTGTAATCACCGCATGAAAAGCGGTGATTACAGCTACGTCTGGCAGCGGAAAGACTGGCCCAATTGGCACTATGACGCCACAGGCCTCGCGCAGCTACTCGCCCAGACACACCAACATCTTGGAATTCTTTTGGGACGAATGCGCGACCAGGGGTTAGCCTCGCAGGCGAACGCCTCCTTGGAAGCACTGACGTCCGACGTTCTCAAAACAAGCGAGATTGAAGGCGAACAGCTGCATGCCGCAACCGTGCGATCATCCATTGCACGAAAGCTGGGAGTCGATGTTGGCGCCCTGATGCCCGCCGACCGAAACGTCGACGGTCTCGTGGAAATGGTGCTTGATGCGACAGCCAATCATGCCGCCCCTCTGACACAAAAAAGGTTAAAGGCTTGGCATGCTGCTCTCTTTCCCACTGGCCGCAGCGGTCTGGTAGAAATCAGAGTCGGTCAGTGGCGCACCGATAAAGACGGGCCTATGCAGGTGGTCTCCGGACCAGTCACTCGACGTCGAATTCACTATGAAGCACCCCCTGCAAAACATCTAACCGAAGAGATCAAGACCTTCCTTTCTTGGTTTGAGACCCGTCAGGATATCGATCCGTTAATCAAAGCGGGGCTTGCCCATTTATGGTTTGTGACGATTCATCCGTTCGATGATGGAAATGGACGTATCGCCCGAGCGATCGGCGATATGGCCTTGGCGCGTGCGGACCAGAGTCAGCAGCGCTTCTACAGCTTATCCGCACAGATTCAAAAAGAGCGCAAAGACTATTACGCGCTTTTGGAAAAGACCCAAAAAGGGGATTTGGATGCGACCGAATGGCTAAGATG
>CAYPCG010000118.1:0-965 GCA_964409175.1 uncultured Burkholderiaceae bacterium | reverse complement strand
AATGTCGATGGCGTGGGCGAAATCCGGAGCGCGCGAGGGTTTGATTTTAGCGGGCCATGAAACGAGGACGGGAGTGCGGATGCCGTTTTCAAAAGGCGAACTTTTGGAAAAAGTGGGCGGGCACACCCTTGAACGAACGACAGATCAAGGTTCTCAATCGACTACTCGATGGCTTCGAGGGCAGCTTATCCAATAAAAAATGGGCTGCTATCGGGAAGTGCTCTTCAGACACAGCACTACGCGATATCAATGAACTGATCGCGCGCGGAATTCTTTGTCGAACCTCGTCCGCTGGCCGCAGCACAAGCTATCAGCTACAGCTTTAGCAGATCCTTCGGTAGGCGCTAAACGCTACGCCCCCAATGGTCGGGCCCAATCGGGCCGCCCTAAAAGATCTGCCCAATATGGCCAGCCCTAAATCGAACATCCCGCCATCTGGGCAAGCGGCGTCGGAAAGGCGACAGCAATCTGGGCGCCCGCCTGACGCAGGCGTTCGCGATCACTCGGTGTCGCCACCACCCACCACCATCCATTTCCAAGGCGATCTAAGACCCTTGGACTGAGATCCATCACCACCCGATCGTCTAGCTTCGGTGACCAGACTAACGTCGGTAACGGATCTGATCGACCCGACTGAACCGCGATCCAGATTGCAATGCCCGTAATCATGGTGACGATCAGAACAGCCACGCCACCCAGATGTGTTCGGATCTTTAACGAATTCATCAGACAGATGAGGACGGCGCGACCACCCTTGGCGCCCAGAGCTTTTCTCGAATCGGCAGATTCAGAAGTGCTGCAATCACTGCCAACAGTACCCCACCCCACCAGATCGGCAGGTAGCTGCCTGTCGAGGCAAAGATCTTTCCGCCAAGCCAGACACCAAAGAATGCGCCAATCTGATGTGAGAGAAAAACAAACCCAAAGAGCATCGATAGATAACGGTTACCAAACATCACCCCAAC
>CAYPCG010000117.1:413-2098 GCA_964409175.1 uncultured Burkholderiaceae bacterium | reverse complement strand
CGCAGCACTGACGATGATTTACGGAGAAGAGGACTGGACGCTTTCATCGCCAGACTCCGAGAATACAGACGAGAAAGATCGCATCGCCGCATGACTCCAGTGGCGACACAGACCCCCAATAGCTGGCGGGCACCCAGTATTTTCGGGAGTCCACAACGACGTCTTGTCTTTTGGCTAGTCGTTGCTGCCTACCTAGTCTTTGCAATTGGTTCACTCAAGGTCGACTGGGATCGTATTCTTCGAGGGTTTCCACGCGCACTCGATATATTTGCTCGAATGGTTCCGCCAGAAGTCGGCGACAAATGGGATATTCTCATTCGGGGCATGATCGAGAGCATTCAAATGGCAATCGCATCCAGTCTGCTGGGGATGTTGCTGGCGATTCCCCTCGGACTTTGCGCCGCCCGAAATCTTGCACCTCGACTCATTTACACGCTAGCCAGAGGAATTATCGTTGTTGGCAGAACATTTCACGAGGTTCTGATTGCGATATTTTTCGTAAAGCTCTTTGGATTCGGTCCAATTGCGGGACTTCTTACGCTTACTTTCGGCTCAGCCATATTTCTAGGAAAAATGCTGGCAGAAGATATCGAAAACATTCGTCCTGGACCACTTGAAGCCATCCGTGCCACCGGAGGTAGCTTTTTTCAGGTCGTCGCCCATGCTGTAGTCCCCCAAGTGATTGTGAAGACACTTGGTGTGTTTATTTATCGACTCGACTCCAACCTCCGTCACTCAACCGTTGTAGGCATCGTGGGTGCAGGTGGAATTGGAACAACGCTGTCAGCATCGTTTTCCCGGTATGACTTCGATTTTGCTGCCGCCATTCTGCTAACGATTGCGGCTCTCGTGGCTTTCGGCGAATGGTTCAGCGACTGGGCGAGAAGGAAAATCCGATGACTCAGACAAAATCCATGGGTGCCTCGCACTACCCGAGAGTCTGGGATCGGCAGACACCGAGGGAAAAAGTGATTCAATGGCTATGGCTCGTAGGATGTGCGATAGCGGCAGTCTGGTCAATTTCTGAGCTGGATATCGAATGGCTCTTCCTGATGGATGCGCATGTCCAGGCAATGGACATCGCTGAGCGGATGTGGCCTCCTCGTTGGTCTTATGCCCCAACGATTATTGCCCCCCTGATCGAAACCGTTCATATCGCAACGCTCGGGACAATGATTGCGGTCTCACTTGCCGTCCCAGTTGCGTTTCTTGCCGCACGAAATACTTCCGCCAACACATTCACGTGGGCAATCGGACGCGCCATTTTAGTGGGTTCCCGATCAATCAATACGGTCGTATGGGGGCTCTTATTCGTTGCGATTTTTGGTCCGGGTGCCGTTGCCGGAATCTTCGCCGTGGCTGCTCGTTCGGTAGGGTTCATCGCTAAACTCATCGCAGAAGCAATCGAAGAGGTCGACGAGGGTCAGATTGAGGCGGCGCGCGCTACCGGTGCGACCACTCTACAGGTCTGGTGGGTGGCGATTATCCCTCAGATCATGCCCGTGCTTATCGGCACAACAATCTATCGCTGGGATATCAATATCCGTGAGTCAAGCGTGTTGGGTTTTGTCGGTGCGGGGGGCATTGGACTCTACCTATACGCATCAATTAACTCTTTCCAATGGCAGCAGGTACTCCTGGTGCTTGTGGCTATTGGCATCATCGTACTGATTAGTGAGGCTGTC
>CAYPCG010000117.1:0-403 GCA_964409175.1 uncultured Burkholderiaceae bacterium | reverse complement strand
ACGAGAGCGTATTACCTAGACATCAATGGCATCGCCGACCATCATTCGCTCTATTGCCGAAATTGCTGACGCATATAGTGCGCTTATCGTCGACCAATGGGGTGTTCTGCATGATGGTGTGAATCCCTACCCTTTCGCGATTCCGACACTCCAAGCACTTGCCAAGATGGGCAAGAGAGTCCTGCTTCTCACGAATACCGCAAAGTCTGGCGAAGAAAACGCCCTAATTCTCCAGGGGATGGGTATTGACCGCTGTTTATTTGAGCGAGTAATTTCGGCGGGGGATGACGCCCGACAGGCTATTTTTAAAAGTCCCGATCCGTTTTATCGCCAACTGGGCAGTCGCTGTCTACCGCTATCGAGACCAATCGATCGTCGGCTCGCGGAGGGGCCAGGTGTGACG
>CAYPCG010000116.1:0-2110 GCA_964409175.1 uncultured Burkholderiaceae bacterium | reverse complement strand
CGGTGCATTGAATCGCCTTCGAGCACCTGCGCTTTGATGCCATCTCGCCTAAAGATATGCTTGAAACTGCTCATCACCGTCGTTGTCCCCGCACCAGAGGAACCAGTGATTGCCACGATGGGATGCTTAATAGACATCGATGTCTCCCTAGACTTTTTGTGACTTACGAACGTTAACCATCTGACCTAGTTACTGATAGAGCGAACGCTCTTTGAAGAGCGGAGAGCTGTAGGCCTTATCGGTGCCCGAGTCATACTCTTGGTGGTACCGCTCAATTCGTTCCACTTCATTGCGAGATCCAAGAATCACCGGGATTCGCTGGTGAATCTGCTCTGGCTGGACATCGAGAATGCGGCCTCGACCGGTACTGGCAAACCCCCCCGCCTGCTCCACGACCATCCCCATTGGGTTGGCCTCGTACATTAGGCGCAAGCGGCCAGGTTTAGAGGGATCTTTCGTGTCTTTGGGATACATAAAAACCCCCCCACGCATCAGGATACGATGCACCTCTGCGACCATGCTGGCAATCCAACGCATGTTGAAATCTTTGCCACGAATATCGGTCTTGCCCGCCTTGCACTCGGCGATGTAACGCTGAACCGGCGGCTCCCAGAAGCGCTCATTGCTCGTATTGATTGCAAACTCACTTGTGTCGGCAGCGATTCGGATTTTGGGGTGCGTCAGAATGAAATTCCCAACCTCGCGATCCAATGTAAACCCATGAGTCCCCTTCCCGACCGTGAGGACCAACATGGTTGAAGGCCCGTAGACGGCATACCCTGCCGCCAGCTGCTCTCTTCCGCAGCGAAGGTAGTCTTTCGGTACGATCTCCCGATCGGACGGCGCACGATGAATCGAAAAAATCGAGCCAACGCTGACATTCACGTCAATATTCGATGATCCATCTAAGGGATCAAAGATCGTCAAAAACGGGCCGCGCTTTTCAGGCGAGACTGAAAGTGGATCGTCCATTTCCTCTGAGGCGATTCCCGCCACCAGTCCACCCATCTGAAAGGTATTCACAAAGGCCGTATTGGAGAGTACATCGAGCTTTTTCTGCACCTCGCCCTGGACATTCTCCGTCTCAAGACTTCCGAGCACCCCCGCGAGCGCCCCTTTCGCCGTCATGGCTGAGATCGCCTTTACCGCGGCTGCAACGTCAATCAGTAACGCGGCAAGGTCCCGTGCCCCTTCGGTGCCATCGAGCTCTTGGATTAAAAATTTTGATAGGGTCGTGCGACCGAGATGCATTAAAGACCTCCCTGAAAAACGCGAGAGGCACGAATATCTGCCGCAGACAGCTCAGAGAGCTCCTCGCGGGTTGCCTCGTGCCCGGGTTGTGACGCAAGTTCAAAAATACGATTTGCCTGCCGAAGTCGTGCGCGGTCAAGCGCATTCCGAATAGACCGGGCATTCGCAAAGTGAGGCTGGGTTTTACGGAGACTAATATAATCCCGTAACGCGAGGATGGCATCCGCTGTGAGCGCATAATGCATCTGGCTGACCATCTTCTCCGCAATCGTTAGCAGCTCGTGCTCACTGTAGTCGGGAAAATCAATGTGGTGCGCGATGCGTGACGACATCCCTGGGTTGGACTTAAAAAAGGTGTCCATGCGGTCCTTGTACCCGGCTAAGATCACGACAAGATCATCACGATTGTTCTCCATCACCTGAAGGAGGATCTCGATCGCCTCTTGTCCGTAGTCCCGCTCGTTCTCGGGTCGATACAGATAGTACGCCTCATCGATAAACAGAACACCGCCCATCGCTTTCTTTAGCACTTCCTTGGTCTTCGGTGCTGTATGGCCGATGTATTGACCAACCAGGTCATCGCGCGTCACGCTGACGACATGGCCCTTACGGACGTAACCCAAGCGATGGAGGATCTCTGCCATTCGCATCGCGACGGTCGTCTTTCCCGTACCCGGATTTCCCGTAAAACACATGTGAAGACTGGGTGTCGCCGCTTCAATCCCCAGCTGGCTGCGGGCCTTGGACACAACCAGAAAAGCAGCGATCTCACGGAGTCGCTTTTTGACTGGTGCCAGGCCAACGAGCTCACGATCAAGCTGGTCGAGCACACTCAGAACATCCGCCTCTTGAAGAATCG
>CAYPCG010000115.1:0-2235 GCA_964409175.1 uncultured Burkholderiaceae bacterium | reverse complement strand
AGGGTCTGCCGAGCCAGTCCAGACGACCCCTGTCGTCCAGGCCTATCCGTCTCAGACGCTGTCTGTCCTGAACGCAACAGGGTATGTCGTGGCGCAACGCAAAGCGGCGCTCGCCTCAAAGGCAAGTGGTCGATTGGAGTGGCTCGGTGTCGCCGAGGGCGCAGTGGTGAAGTCGGGTCAGTTGATTGCCAAGATTGAGAGCCGGGATGTGACTGCGCAGCTCGATCAGGCAAGGGCGCAGGTCGGTATCGCCCAGGCGGATCTTGACGAGGCGCAGCGTCAGGCCGATCGGTCGGCAAGCCTTCTTGCGCAGCGATTTATTGCGCCGTCTGTGCATGATACGAATCTCTCGCGCCTTGGTCGTGCAAAGGCATCGCTTTCGGCAGCCCAAGCGGCCGAGAAGGTTGCCGAGGCCGCATTGGCACAGACGGAGATTCGTGCCCCCTTCGATGCAGTCGTGTTGACTAAGAATGCCAACGTCGGTGACAACATCACACCGTTTTCCTCTGCCGCGGAGTCGAAGGGGGCGGTTGTCACGATTGCGGACATGTCCACCTTAGAGGTCGAGACGGATGTGTCGGAATCGAACGTCTCTCGGCTA
This sequence comes from uncultured Burkholderiaceae bacterium, assembly GCA_964409175.1. Classification (GTDB taxonomy): domain Bacteria; phylum Pseudomonadota; class Gammaproteobacteria; order Burkholderiales; family Burkholderiaceae_A; genus Lacustribacter. Next base: position 1,634 of record CAYPCG010000115.1, on the reverse strand, counting down.
AAGATTGGTCAGCCGGCTGAGATTGGGCTAGATGGACTCCCCGGAGAGCGGTTTGCGGGGGAGATTGTTCGAATGGTGCCCACCATTGATCGCGCAAAGGCGACGCGGCTTGTCAAGGTTCGTTTTCAGAAGATTGACCCTCGCATTCTTCCAGACATGTCCGCAAAGATTGTGTTTCTTGACCGTCCACTGACCGATTCCGAGCGCCAGCCTGTAATTGCCATCAGTCGGCAGGCGGTTCTGAATGAGTCAGGTAAGTCAGTGGTGTTTCTTTTAGAAGGTGACCGGCTCAAGCGGATTGAACTACCGTCCGCGGACCCGACCCAGGGGGAGCTCGTTTCCGTGCCGCAGCTCAAACCAGGGCAGCGGGTGGTGATCCGCCCCAAGGCGTTTAAGGACGGACAGAAGGTTCGGGTAGTCGCGCCTTGATCGCATCATGACGCAACCGCTCATTACGCTCTCTCACGTTCACAAGCGTTATCAGCGGGGTGGACAGTCGGTGCCCGTGCTGCAGGACCTCTCGCTGACGGTGAATGCGGGGGATTTTGTGGCACTGATGGGCCCTTCTGGTTCGGGTAAGAGCACACTGCTGAATCTCATTGCCGGAATTGATCGCCCCGACGCCGGTGAGATCTCGATTGGCGGGCAAGATATTGCAAAGCTTTCCGAGGCCGCTTTGGCGCGTTGGCGGGCGCAGCATGTGGGGTTTATCTTTCAGTTCTATAACCTGATTCCGGTGCTCACTGCCTTTGAGAACGTCGCACTGCCCTTGCAACTGACGGAGGCGAGTTCATCAGAAAAGCATCGGCGCGTCACCGAAGCGCTTGCCCAGGTCGGACTCGCGGATCGGATGGACCATCGTCCGAACGAGCTGTCGGGGGGGCAGCAGCAGCGCGTAGCCATCGCGCGCGCGTTGATCACGAATCCGGACATCATTGTTGCCGATGAACCCACGGGAGACCTTGATCGACAGTCTGCAGAAGATATCCTGGGAATGCTCGAGCGACTCAATCAAGATATGGGCAAGACGATTTTGATGGTGACCCACGACCCGAAGGCGGCGGGGCATGCCCGGTCGGTGCTTCACCTAGAGAAGGGTCAGCTTGAGTCGCCGAATGCAGCAGGTGCTTCGTGATTGTCCTGCAGCTGTTGGTTCGGAATATTGCCCGGCAACGGGGCCGTGCCGCATTGACGTTTCTCGGGCTTGTCACCGCAACGGTCGCGTTTGGCCTTCTGTCGACGGTGGTGAGTGCGTGGTATGCCGGCGCAGAAGGTGCCTCCAATGCCCGTCTGATTACCCGTAATGCCATTTCGTTGGTCTTCCCTTTGCCGATCTCTCACGCAGATCGGATTCGGCAGGTCGAGGGCGTGCGCAGTGTTGCCTGGGCAAACTGGTTTGGCGGTATCTACAAAGAGCCACGCTTTTTCTTCCCCCAGTTTGCAATCACGCCAGAGAGCTATCTCGCCGCCTATCCGGAATATGTGCTGACGGATGAGATGCGGCGGGATTTTATTCGCGATCGGCGCGGCGCTGTGATCGGTCAGAAGATTGCCCAGGAGCACGGTCTGTCGGTGGGAGACATGATGACCCTAAAAGGCCAGATCTACCCAGGAGATTGGGAGTTCAAGGTAGT
>CAYPCG010000114.1:0-2254 GCA_964409175.1 uncultured Burkholderiaceae bacterium | reverse complement strand
GAAAAACAAACCCAAAGAGCATCGATAGATAACGGTTACCAAACATCACCCCAACTAGCTGCGCTGTGGGCGGAACAGTCGATAACCAGAGCACGCCCATCGCCGCGCCAAAGAGTAGTACCGATCCAGTCGATAAGGGAATTAGCAGGAAGAGCGTAATCACAACTGCTCTTGCAAAATAAATCACCGCCAATAGATTCTTACGCGACCACCGAGCGCTTAAAGGTCCGCTCAGGTAGCTTCCGATGACGTTAAACAACCCAATCATGGCCAAGCCCCAGCTTGCTGTGCTGGCTGAAATTCCCATATCCGCTAGATACGGTGGAAAGTGGACCGTAATAAACGCAAGTTGAAACCCGCACACAAAAAACCCGCCTAGCAATAGCCAGTAGCTGCCGTGACCGAAGGCCTGAGTCAGTGACTCACGAAAGGACCCCGCCGTCGCTGTTGTCGGGGGCGGCGCCATATTTTTCGCCCCGCGAGGCCGCAGTGCCAAGGCGAGTGCTGGTGTAGTGGCCATCGCCACTGCCAGTATGACCATTGCGCTTACCCAACCGTAGGCCTCAATAAACGCCTGACCCAGTGGTACCACCATAAACTGCCCTAAGCTTGCCATCGAGGTCGCAAGGCCCATCGCCCAGGCGCGACGCTCTGTTGGCATCAACTGGGCAAACGCGGCAATCACCGTGTTGTGTCCTGCTCCGCTCATCCCCAGACCCACCAGGATTCCTGCAGTCAAGGTGAAGCTTCCCGGTGTACTGGATACCGTCATCAGCCCAAGCCCTAACGCAAAGAGGAGTCCTCCGCCGGCCAGAACACGCCACGGCCCAAAGCGGTCTGAGAGCGCTCCTGCGATTGGCTGACCAATTCCCCAGAACAGATTTTGCAAGGCCATCGCCATCGCAAAGGCTTCGCGACCAAACTGAAAACCAGACGGCCCAGAGATCGGATCAACAAATAGACCAAAGGACGAACGAATTCCAAACGAGATCAGGCCAATCAGACAACCGGCAACCAGCATGACCCAAAGGGCAATGGTCATCGGGTTTGCTGCGCCGCGAGGGGATGTGTCAGACATAGCCGAAGTATCTCGAGCGACGCATTTTTAAGCAAGCGCACCTTACAATTCTGGGCATGAACCGATCAACCTCTCTCATTCTCAATGTCGCCCACGCACTGGACCACCTGGTGTTGTTAGTGTTTGCATCTGCGGTAACCGCAATCGCACTCGAATTCGGAATCGATCGATGGGAAGATCTTATGCCGTATACGGCAGGCGCTTTTCTGATGTTTGGCCTCGGATCTATTCCGTCAGGACGGCTAGGTGATCTATGGGGTCGGCGAAAAATGATGCTCGTCTTCTTTGCAGGCATCGGGTTTTCTTGCATCGCTGTCGCAATTTCACAAGATCCAATTCAAATGGCGATCGGGTTAACTATCATGGGGGCATTCGCCTCGATCTACCATCCCGTGGGCATCCCCATGTTGTTAAGCAAGGCGGAAAAGCCTGGTGCTGCAATTGGCTGGAATAATCTTGCCGGAAACCTGGGGATTGCCGTTGCCGCAATCGTGACGGGATTTATGGTGAAGTATCTGGGCTGGCGCGCAGCCTTTCTGTTTCCGGCACTCCTGTCGTTGGGGCTTGGACTGCTGTTCGCGAAGCTTGCCCCGGCCGAATTAGAAGCGCCTGGCAAGAAAAAAGTAACAGCCCACCCGATTCCGCGACACATCGCCATTCGAGCCCTGTTCGTCATGACAATTGCCGCGACAACAGGGTCGCTCATTTTTAACTTCACGACCAACGGCAATAACGAGCTCATGCGTGAACGTTTTGAGGGAATTATCTCGGATCCTGCGCTACTGGGCATGATGCTGGCCTGTGTCTACGCTATCGCTGGGACCAGTCAGGTGGTTGTAGGAACACTCTTAGACCGACTCCCGATGAAGCCGCTCTACGTCGGAATTGTTCTGACACAGATCATTCCACTTTTTTTTGCCGCAACAGCGACGGGGTGGACACTGTTCTTCTGCATGCTCGCGTACATGACAGCGATCTTCGCGGCCATCCCATTTCTCGATGCGGTTGTTGTTCGCTATGTCGATGACCGCATGCGCAGCCGAGTTGCTGGCATACGACTTGCGGTAGCCCTTGGGGTGAGTAGCGTTGCTGTCTATTTCTTAGGGCCGATTGTGAAGGCTACAAGCTTTGAAGCATTGCTCTTTGCAATGGCCTTCATCGCCTGTGTCACGGCCT
>CAYPCG010000113.1:0-2335 GCA_964409175.1 uncultured Burkholderiaceae bacterium | reverse complement strand
ACGCTTAAGCCCCGCAAGACAACCTTAGAAAGGGAGTTTTTATGTCGAAATCTCTGATCTCTGGCCTGTTGTCCGCAGCAGCGCTTTCTTCAACCTTGATGGTTGCCGGAATCGCCCCTGCCCAGGCTCAGGCGAACAACAATAATGGCTATGTTCAGGCCCAGGGAAACCCCGTCAAGAGTGGCTTTGGTCTGTGCTACCGCACTGGCTTTTGGACCCCCCAGATGGCGACCGCCGAGTGTGACGCCGATCTGATCCCCAAGCCTCCCGCAGCAGCGCCCCCGCCTGCTCCTGCCCCGGCAGTGAAGCCCCCTCCCCCACCACCCAAGCCGGTGGTCGAGAAGGTGACGCTAAAGGGCGATACCCTGTTTGATTTCGATAAGTCGGTCGTGAAGCCTGAGGGCAAAAAAGTGCTTGATGGTCTGGTTGCACAGGCAAACGCACTCAACCTAGAGGTGATCATTGCAGTTGGCCATGCGGACGCAGTCGGAACCGATGCCTACAATCAGAAACTGTCTGAGCGTCGGGCAGCCGCCGTCAAGGCCTATCTGGTGAGCAAAGGCGTTCCCGCAAACCGTGTCTACACAGAAGGCAAGGGCGAGAAATCACCCGTGGCAGACAACAAGACCAAAGAAGGTCGGGCGAAGAATCGCCGGGTTGAAGTGGAAGTGGTTGGAACCCGCAACCTGAAGTAAGCAAGAAGAATTAACCGCAGCAGAAGCTCGGTTAATTCATGCAAAAAGCCCCTTCCATCGCTGGTTGGGGCTTTTTCATTTATGCTTTCCGTTATGAACGTTGACCAAGCCGAACTCGAAAAATTTAGCGCACTCGCTTCCCGCTGGTGGGATCCCAACAGCGAATTCAGGCCCCTGCACCAGATCAATCCATTACGACTGGATTGGATAGATGCCCTTGCCGCAATTCAGGGCAAAAAGGTGGTTGACGTTGGCTGCGGTGGCGGGATCCTTGCCGAAAGCATGTCTCGTCTAGGCGCCCAGGTAAAGGGTATTGATCTTGCGGAAAAGTCCCTCAAGGTTGCGCAGCTGCACGGGCTTGAGAGTGGGGTGAAGGTCGACTACGAGGCTATTTCTGCAGAGGCTTTAGCGGATCGCGAACCCGGGGAATACGATGTTGTCACCTGCATGGAGATGCTGGAACACGTTCCGGATCCGTCTGCCACGATTGCCGCCTGCGCCAAGATGGTCAAAGTGGGTGGTTGGGTGTTCTTTTCCACGATCAACCGAAATCCAAAAAGCTTCCTGTTTGCCATCGTCGGTGCGGAATATGTCCTTCGCATTCTGCCCAAAGGCACGCACGAATATGCGAAGTTCATCAAGCCGTCGGAGCTCGCCGATGCAGCGCGTGATGCGGGTCTTGATCTTCAAGAAATGCTGGGCATGAGCTATAACCCCATCACCCAGGTCTACTCTCTTGGGCGTGATACCAGCGTGAACTACCTGATGGCGTATCGCCGAGTCCGGTGAGACCCGAACCACGCCCGCACTGGAGATCTACCTGGGCATCGCACAGTAAACGGGCGGTGCTGTTTGATCTTGACGGCACGTTGTTGGATTCCGCACCTGATCTGGCAAATGCCGCTAATGTCCTTCGGGGACGTCGCGGCCTCCCACCGCTCCCAGTGGAGGTCTTGCGCCCCTTTGTCTCGCAAGGCGCCCGCGGCATGATTACCCAAGGACTTCAGGTTGCCGTAGACCACCCCGACTATGAGGCGCTTCGCCAGGCGTTTCTCGAGATCTACACCGAATGCGTGGCTGATCAGACGAGCTTCTGGCCAGGGATGGAAGAAGTCGTGAATCGCCTTGATCAGAACGCGATCCCCTGGGGCATTGTTACCAACAAGATCATGCGGTTCACAGAGCCGTTACTTAGAAAGATTGATCTCTGGGATCGGTGCGCAGTGGTCGTGGGCGGCGACACGACCGAGCACGCAAAGCCTCACCCACGCCCTATGACCTATGCGATTGAGCGGCTTGGGCTACCCGCCACTGCGGTGCTCTACGTTGGGGATGACCTAAGAGATATCGAATCCGGCTTCGCAGCAGGTACCTGGACGGCAGGCTGCGACTTTGGTCACCATACCCAGGCACCCTTCCCAGCCGAATGGGGCGCTGATCTCATCATCAAAGACCCTGCCGAGCTAATTCAGCACTTGTAAGGCCCGCCTGGCCGCGACTCGCAGCGCGAAATTCAATTGCTTGTTTTTGGGGAACCTTTCGCCCATACTGCCGGTCCTAGTCGTGTTTTCAGTGGCAACGATCAGAAACATGGGGCCGACCCGGTTTCGACGTGGGTAGTGAAGAAGCGCAGGGCATAC
>CAYPCG010000112.1:0-2337 GCA_964409175.1 uncultured Burkholderiaceae bacterium | reverse complement strand
CGAAGGGCGCTGATATCAACGCTCATAGTTCTGCCTCCCTGCGACGTGATGTCGCTTTTTTCGTACTTATATCTAGTGCTTCTGAATCGCCCGATAGCCAATATCGGATCGGTAATGCATCCCGTTGAACTTCACCTGAGCAACCGCCTCATAGGCGCGCTTCTGGGCGAGTAACGGCGTGCCCCCAAGCGCGGTGACACAGAGCACACGACCACCGCTTGTCAGTAAGGCACCATCTTGTTCTGTGGTTCCCGCATGAAAAGTGACACAGTCTTCGGTGTCCACAGGCAGGGCATTAATCTCATCCTTGGTACGAACAGACTCAGGGTAGCCGTGTGCGGCAATCACAACACCGAGTGCTGTACGGGATTCCCACTCGGCTTCGACTGTATTGAGCTTACCTGCGATGGCGGCTTCTAGCAGGACGGTGAAGTCTGTCTTCAGACGCATCAGAATCGGTTGGGTCTCGGGGTCTCCCATACGGCAGTTAAATTCCAGAACCTTGATGTCGCCGTTGGGCTTGATCATCAGTCCCGCGTATAGAAAGCCAGTGTAGGGCGTGCCCTTGGCCGCCATTCCTTTTAAGACTGGCGTGATGACTTCCCGCAATACCTTCGCATGGATCTCGGGGGTGACGACCGGCGCGGGTGAATAAGCCCCCATCCCGCCGGTATTTGGTCCCTGGTCTTGATCGAGTAGCCGTTTGTGATCTTGGCTAGTGGCCATTGCCAGAGCGTTGGTGCCATCACACATGACGATAAAGCTTGCTTCTTCACCGTCAAGAAATTCCTCGATCACGACACGGGCACCGGCATCACCAAACTTATTATCGAGCAGCATCATGTCGACTGCATCGTGGGCTTCTTTGAGCGACATGGCGACCACCACCCCTTTGCCTGCAGCAAGACCATCGGCCTTGATCACAATCGGAGCGCCTTTGGCATCGATGTACGCGTGGGCTTCTTTCGCATCAGAAAAAGTCTGAAACTCTGCGGTCGGAATCTTGTGTTCCCACATAAACCGTTTTGCAAAGTCCTTGGATGACTCCAGCTGAGCGGCCGCGGCGACTGGACCAAAGATCGGTAGCCCCTCTTTGCGAAAGGTATCGACAATGCCTGCGGCAAGTGGCGCCTCTGGTCCGACCACGGTCAGGGCAACGCCTTGAGTTTTGACGAACTCGGCAACAGACTGCGGGTTCTTGACGGGATCAAGTGCAACATTCTCAATCGGGGCGAGTGCCTGGCTTGCCGACTGATCGGGGCGGCCGGCACGGGCGGTGCCACCATTACCCGGTGCGACATAGACACGCGTCACACGCGGGGACTTCGCCAGACACCAGGCCATTGCATGTTCACGACCGCCACTGCCAATAACTAAGACTTTCATCGAGATCCTTACGAGATGACCGCGTTGGTATAGACCTCTTGGACATCATCAAGAGATTCCAGGGCATCTAAAAGCTTCTGCATCTTGGTGCCGTCTTCACCTGATAACTCGGTATCGGTCGAGGCACGCATGGTGATCTCAGCAGCATCGGGCTTTAGCCCTGCTGCCTCAAGCGCTGCTTTAACGGGCTCAAACTGATTGGGTGGGCAGAGCACCTCAATCGCACCTTCGTCATCCGTGATGACATCGTCTGCGCCTGCTTCAAGTGCCACTTCCATGACCTTGTCCTCCGAGGTGCCAGGCGCAAAAACAAACTGCCCGCAATGGGTAAACATAAATGCGACGGATCCATCGGTACCGAGATTGCCGCCGTGTTTGGAAAATGCGTGACGTACTTCGGCGACCGTACGAGTTCGGTTATCGGTCATGCAGTCCACAATCACTGCGGCACCACCAATGCCATAGCCTTCATAACGAATCTCTTCGTAATCGACGCCCTCGAGCTGACCGGTGCCGCGTTTGATCGCATCCGTGACCTTGTCTTTGGGCATATTAGCGTCGCCCGCTTTGTCCATTGCGAGCCGAAGCCGAGGGTTGGTGTTGGGATCAGCCCCGCCCATCTTGGCGGCAACGGTAATTTCTTTGATCAGTCGGGTGAAGATGCGGCCGCGCTTTTCATCCTGCCGCCCTTTGCGGTGCTGGATGTTGGCCCACTTGGAATGCCCTGCCATGAGGAGAACTGCCTTATTAAGGGGAAAACCCCGATTTTACGGGAGCGGCAGCCCCTTTGTCAGGCCGATTTGCTTGGGTAGGACGACGTGTTGCTAGCGTTTGTAGCGCTTGGGAACGAAGGGAAGACGAGTCCGCTCCACGGCAAGTGTCTTATCTCGAACCCTCGCAAAAAGTGGAAGATCCACCGCGTGGCTTTGCACCAGCGCAAGCATGATGGGA
>CAYPCG010000111.1:0-2395 GCA_964409175.1 uncultured Burkholderiaceae bacterium | reverse complement strand
TCGATGGTGCATGCCGGTGTCTACTCATCCGTGCTGAACTACCTGAAGGCCGTCGAGTCCACGAAGACGGACGACACCAAGGCTGTTATGGCAAAGCTGAAGTCCACACCGATTGATGATGGTCTCTTTAAGGGCAACATTCGGGTGGATGGTAAGTTCAGCCATGATTTCTACGTCTTCGAGGTGAAGAAGCCGAATGAGTCCAAGGCCCCCTGGGACTATTACAAGCTAGTTGCAACGATCCCTGCTAACGAGGCATCTGCCCCGTTAGACAAGTCCTGCAAGCTGGTGAAGTAAAGGCTTTAACACCGAACCAAGAAGGCTCCTGTCATCTGTCTTATGGAAGTCGTGAATCATGTTTGAAGCATTAGGTATTAGTCCTCAGGCACTGGTCGCCCAGTTACTGGTGGGACTGATTAACGGATCGTTCTACGCCATCATGAGTCTTGGATTGGCGATTATTTTCGGTTTGCTCAATGTGATTAACTTCACCCATGGGGCCCAGTACATGATGGGGGCCTTTCTCGCTTGGATTGGCATGACGCAGCTAGGAAACTGGCTGGGCATGCCAGATTTCTCGGTGAACTATTGGGTGGCATTGGTGCTATCACCGCTCTTAGTCGGAGCGATTGGCATCGTCATTGAGCGGCTCATGTTAAAGCGGCTGTATCACCTAGATCACTTATATGGATTGTTGTTGACCTTTGGCCTTGCCTTGGTGATTGAGGGAATGTTCCGCCACTGGTATGGCATCTCTGGGGAGAGTTATTCGGTTCCCGAGGCACTTCAGGGGGGCATTCGATTGGAGAGCTTCGGACTCTTCCTTCCGAAGTATCGAATCTGGGTCATTGTGGCGTCGCTCGCCGTCTGTATTGCGACCTGGTACATGATCGAGCGAACCAAGCTGGGGAACTATCTGCGCGCGGGTACAGAAAACCCCAAGCTCTTACAGGCACTCGGAATTAATGTGCCGCTCATGATCACGCTGACCTATGGCTTCGGGGTGGCACTTGCTGCCTTTGCAGGAGTGCTTGCAGCACCTGTATTTCAGGTGAACCCGGTAATGGGTTCGAACCTGATTATTGTTGTATTTGCGGTCGTGGTGATTGGCGGGATGGGGTCTATTGCGGGCTCGATCGTGACTGGACTTGGCCTGGGGTTGATTGAGGGACTCACCAAGGTGTTCTATCCCGAGGCCTCGAGCGTGGTCATCTTTGTGATCATGGCGATCGTGTTGTTGATCCGGCCTGCTGGGCTATTTGGTAAAGAGAAGTGAGCAAGCGATGAATAAAAATACCCAGATCATGTACGCCCTGATGGTTGGGCTTTTGCTGCTCGTTCCTTTTCAGGATTTTGTCTACATCGTCTTCGTGATGAAGCTGATGTGTTTTGCGCTCTTTGCGAGTGCCTTTAACCTGTTGCTGGGATACACGGGGCTTTTGTCATTTGGACACGCCGCCTTTTTTGGTGGTGCGGCCTATGTGACCGCTCATGTCTGCAAGGAGTGGGGCTGGACCCCTGAGCTTGGCATTCTTGCTGGCATGACCTACGCCGCTGTGACGGGGTATATCTTTGGAAGCCTTGCGATTCGGCGCCAGGGCATCTACTTTGCAATGATCACGCTGGCACTGTCTCAGCTCATCTTCTTTTTGGCGCTTCAAATGAAGTTCACTGGCGGTGAAGATGGTATTCAGGGGGTCCCGCGCGGATCGCTGTTTGGACTGATTGATCTGTCAGGAGATGTTTCCCTGTATTACTTTGTCTTGGCGATCTTCCTGTTTGGCTTTATCGCCATTCAGCGAACCATTCATTCGCCGTTTGGCCAGGTGTTAAAGTCCATTCGGGAAAATGAGCCTCGGGCGATCTCTCTTGGCTATGACGTTGCGAAATTTAAGCTCGTGGCCTTTGTCATCTCGGCGACGCTTGCCGGGATGGCCGGTGCAACCAAGTCGCTTGTCTTCCAGTTGGCAACGTTGACCGATGTCCACTGGCATATGTCGGGTGAAGTAGTGCTGATGACCATTCTTGGCGGAATCGGTACCATCCTTGGCCCTATCGTGGGAGCCGGCGTGGTGATTGGCCTGCAGAACTATCTGGCCGGAATTGGATCGTTCAGCACGATCGTGTTGGGGGCTATCTTCGTCGTCTGTGTGCTAGCTTTCCGCAAGGGAATCGTTGGCGAGTGGGTAGACCTGATTGCCCGTCGTAAGGTTGCGGCAGAGGAATCCCAGCGGACACCCTACAAACCAAGCGGCTCCTAAGCAGGTGTCTGAGAGGCGAGCGTCGCCTCTCGGATATGCTTTTCGCCTGGAAGCCAGGCGACGGTAAAGGCGGTGACACAGGCGATGATCGACATTGCAAAGAGCAGTGCCTCAAAGCTTGTGGCCTTCACAAT
>CAYPCG010000110.1:0-2445 GCA_964409175.1 uncultured Burkholderiaceae bacterium | reverse complement strand
ACTATATGGAGGAGATGCTCAAGAAGATTGTGGGCATCGAAATACAGATCACATCGCTGATCGGCAAACGCAAACTCAGCCAAAACCGAGAGCCCAAAGACCGGTTAAGCGCGGCCGATACGCTTGAGGACAGAGGGCACACCGATATGGCCGAAGCGATGCGTCGTACAGGTCGGCACGAAACGCAATAAAGCGAGACAAAACACCAAAAAAATCTTACAACCTAATCAACTACTAACCATGAACTTCACAGATCCCATCACACTAAAAGGCCAATATGCAAGCCTGGTGCCGCTCTCAATGTCGCACCATGACGCACTTTGTGACGCCACGCGAGACGGTGAGCTCTGGAAGCTCTGGTACACCAGTATTCCATCGCCCGAAGGAATGGCCAAAGAAATAGAGCGTCGACTAAGCCTACAGCGAGCAGGATCAATGAATCCATTTTGCGTGCTTGATGCAGTCGGCACACCAATCGGCATGACGACCTACATGAATATTGATCAAGATAACCGACGCGTTGAGATTGGATCGACCTGGTATCGGAAATCAGTGCAGCGTACAGCGCTGAATACTGAGTGCAAGTTGATGCTACTTCGGTATGCCTTCGATACATTGAACTGTATCGCCGTAGAGTTCAGGACGCACTTCTTCAATTTTCAAAGCCGTAAAGGCATTGAACGTTTAGGCGCAAAGCTAGACGGTGTCTTACGACATCACCAGATCAGTAGGCATCCAGATGCCATGGGCAGCATGCGGGATACCTGTGTTTACAGCATCTTGGCAAGCGAGTTCCCTGCAGTTAAATCGCATCTGAGTTATCAGCTGGAAAAAGTTCGCTAAGAACTCAGACTATCTGCAATCGGAACTGCTATTCGACGTGTAGCGCCTCGACAGAATTTAATTTCGATACCTTGCCCCCCCTGAAATAGCGGCGCATCCACCTGCCTCTGAACCAATCAGTGCTCACTGCGTCGCGCCGTTTTTTGAGGCTCGGAATCGGTACGATTGATCCGATCAGACGCCCGGAACCATCAGGTTTCTTGAGGTAGTAAGTCCGGTCTAGTCGTACTGAGTGACAGCGGCAAGTGCTTGATTCTCCGAAGGAATCCGCAATCAGAGTACCTTTCTACGAACCAAGGGGTCGTGGGTTCGAATCCTGCCAGCCGCGCCAAAACACAAAAGGGGATCAGAGTTATCTGATCCCCTTTTTTAATTAACGCTTATTCGAGCGTAACTGATTTATTCAACGCGACTGTCGCGCCCAGTTCACCGCCCACTGTGTAAGCAGAATCACCACCACTACATCACCCCAGGTCGTGTAGTGCAGCCAAGTGTCTTTTGAAAGGGTTAGCGCCACCCCCAGATTGATGGCTGCCATCGTGAGCGCACACAGCGCCATTGCGGTGGACAGACGCCGAAGGTCCAGGTCGCGGTAGGCAAGGTAAGTGCTAAATCGCCGTGCCATGTAGCGACCACCAAATACCGCATCCAGCGCAAACGCCGTGGCCGCGATGCTGCCCATCAGGGTCGCCTTGAGCTGTACGGCGAACTCGCTGTCAAAGTACCAAGAGAAACCGGCCGATATCAGCAGCATCACCACGCCGAATAGGGCCAAGCCACCCAGCAGGTCTACCTTGCGTTTTGCAAAACGGCTTATGAGCGCCTGTATCGGCACAAGCGCCAGACCCACCCCCGCTGTCACCAACGCTGCGGTGCGCAGATCCGTTGTCTTACCCAATATGAAAAAGAGCAGTCCTAAGGCAATGTCGGTCGCAATCGCCGGTGCGTTACGCTTGAACACACCAGTATCCATCGCGGCCTGACCACCGCGTGTGTTCATGATGGCCTGGAGACTAGCTAGATAAGCGTGCGGGTTCGGGTGCGACTGCCACAAGGTTCGACCTTCGCGCGTGATCGTTACACCAAATGACCACCAGTTGCGGGGCCCAGCTGTAATCAGCACTGGACCACCTGGCACATGGGCCTGCACTTCGTGCAAGCGATAGGGCTCCTCAGTAAAGTTCAAGCGATCGACCGCTTGAGCACCAGAGGACTCTGGCGCACCAACCACGAGCCGTGACCATGTCCAGGAGCTTTCCAGTGCGATAGGCAATTCTTTCCCTTCAATCACGGGCCTGAAGCGATAGGTCCAGAGCGTCATCTACGCCAATTAGAGCGTGAGCCCCAGCGCCTGTGCAGCCCGGCGGGGATGGACTAGATTAACGCGCCCCTTACGCTCAGCCGTCTTCAGAATAGCTTCACGCACCTCCGCTACCGTCAGTTTCGGGTTCAGAGCAAAAAGCTTCGCAGCAAGGTTGGCGACTTGCGGGCTTGCCATACTGGTTCCGCTGAACTTAACGCGATCACCTCCAGGCAGATAACTCTCGACCTCAAAACCATTTGCATGCACCAGTACCGTCTTCCCGAAGGTAGAGAAACTTG
>CAYPCG010000109.1:547-2494 GCA_964409175.1 uncultured Burkholderiaceae bacterium | reverse complement strand
AACTTCTCGGGCTGGCAGGCCTGGTTACTGACGGATAACTTAAAGCTTGAATCCGCCTTGCGTCTAAAGTCCGGCCGCCGAATCCCGGTGTATAACGGCGACATCGAGTGCCGATGGATGCGATTTGATATGGTCTCTGGCTCGATGCGAGACAAAAAGCCTGAAGTAACACCACCATCACCATGACTATTCAAACCGCCCTTGCAACAGTTGAGTCGCGTATTCAGAAGGCCTGTGCAGACAGTGGCAAGGATGCGGCAAAGATTCGTTTGTTAGCGGTCAGTAAAACCCACCCCGCAGCGATGGTGCGAGAGGCCCATACCGCAGGGCTTCGGGACTTTGGTGAGAACTACGTCCAGGAAGGTGTGGAGAAGATCCTTGCCCTGGCTGATCTTCGTCACGACATCCGCTGGCATTTCATTGGTCCGCTTCAGAGCAATAAGACCAAAGACGTCGCCCAGCACTTCGACTGGATTCATTCCGTCGATCGCGAAAAGATTGCCCATCGGTTGTCCGAGCAACGCCCTGATACCGCAGCCCCTTTACAGGTCTGCCTTCAGGTTAATGTCAGCGGCGAGGCCTCGAAGAGCGGCATCAGCCCCAATGAAGTCACGACGCTCGCGCAGGCCGTGGCAGGACTTCCGCGGTTAACCCTGCGAGGGCTGATGGCGATCCCCGAGCCCACAGACGATCAGGCGCTGCAACGTGCACGATTTCATGAACTGGTGAACTGTTTCCAGCAGGCACGACAAAGCCTTCCAAGCAGCGCTCAGAAGGCCTTTGATACCTTGTCGATGGGAATGTCCGCAGACCTGGAGTCTGCGATTGCTGAGTCGATTCCGGATGCGGACACCATGGTCCGCATCGGCACGGCGCTCTTTGGTGAGCGCCAAAAACCTAGTTAAGCAGCGACAGCCTTAACAGCAGCAGCCAGGCGGCTCTTGTGACGAGCAGCCTTGTTCTTGTGAACAATCTTCTTGTCAGCAATGCGGTCAATGGTGCTTGACGCAGCGCGGAAAGCCTCTTGTGCAGACTTTGCATCACCCGTTGCAACAGCTTTGCGAACAGACTTCACAGCCGTGCGATAGGCGGAACGCAGGCTCGCGTTCAGCAGACGGCGGGCAGCAGCTTGACGGGCGCTTTTACGCGCGGAGGCAGAATTAGCCATGGATTCGGATTTCCTTATTTCGTCGGGGAAAAGCCCTAAACTATAGCGCCGATCATGAATCTGCTCAAGACCGCCGCCACCATTAGTGGGCTAACCCTGCTGTCCCGAATTACGGGACTGGCCCGGGAGACCCTCACTGCCGCCTATTTCGGGGCGGGAAGCCAGACCGACGCCTTTTTCGTGGCCTTTCGGCTACCCAACCTGCTGCGCCGCCTATTCGCCGAGGGCGCCTTCTCCCAGGCCTTTGTGCCCGTTTTAGGCCAGATTAAGGCCCAGCAGGGGGAAACCGCTGCCCTTCGCCTGGCAAGGCACGCCGCCCTGGTGATGACCGCCGTCTTAGCCCTGATCTGCCTGATCGCCATTATTGGCGCCCCAATCCTGGTCTGGCTGATGTCCGGGGGGTTTTCGGGGGACAAGGCCACATTTGACCTAACCGTGCTGATGACCCAGTGGATGTTCCCCTACATCCTGATGATCTCGCTCGTGGCACTGGCCTCGGGGGTGCTCAATACCTGGTCGGAGTTCAAGGCGCCCGCCTTTGCCCCGGTGCTCCTGAACCTATCGTTTATTGGGTGCGCAATCTTTCTCTCACCCATGCTGGCACAGCCGATCTGGGCCTTAGCCATCGCGGTGATCTTGGGTGGGCTTGCTCAGCTAGGCCTTATGGTCTGGGCACTGATCAGGACGACAAAGTCGTCAATAAAGGCAGCCCCAACGAACACCGAGCACGGACGACATGACAACTGGTCCATCAGAGCGGCGTGGCGTGACCCGAATGT
>CAYPCG010000109.1:0-537 GCA_964409175.1 uncultured Burkholderiaceae bacterium | reverse complement strand
AGCCGATCTGGGCCTTGGCCATCGCCGTCATCCTGGGCGGGTTTGCCCAGTTGGGACTAATGATCTGGGCACTTATCAGGACGACAAAGTCGTCAAAGAAAACAGAAGCCTCAGGCAACGTGACCGATCAGAATGCAGGTGAGTCGACTTCAACTGACGTCAAGCACGGACGAAATGACGACTGGTCCATCAGAGCCGCCTGGCGTGACCCGAATGTTCGCCGCGTGATCACACTCATGGTGCCCGCAACCCTTGCGGTATCAGTCGCGCAGGTCAGTCTGATTATCAATACCCACATCGCCGCGCGACTCGAATCAGGAAGCGTCTCTTGGCTCTCTTTCGCTGATCGTTTAATGGAATTTCCGACGGCGCTCTTAGGCGTCGCACTCGGCACGGTATTACTGCCCAGCCTTACAAAAGCCAACAGTGAATCGAACACAGCCCAGGTGAACCAGTTAATTGACTGGGGTCTTCGTCTGGTCGCGCTACTTGCGATTCCGTCCGCAATTGGCCTGGCGATCTTAGCCATACCGCTTG
>CAYPCG010000108.1:0-2525 GCA_964409175.1 uncultured Burkholderiaceae bacterium | reverse complement strand
AGTTCTGAAACGCAGAAACGTGATCCCACTTTTCTGCCCATTGCCCAGCGATAAATCCGAGCGTCCCTAAGACCATGCAGCCGAGAAGTGCAAAGGTGAGGGTCCAGAGTGGGGCGTAGACAGACAGTGGCATAAACAGTAGCGCAGCAATCCAGACTCCGGTACCGCAGGCAAGGCCACGAAGAATGGCACCACCGATATAGCCGACAAACCATTCCCATGGGCGCATGGGCGAGAGCAGCAGAAAGACGAGATTACCGGTGATCTTGCTCTGGGTCAGACTGGAGCTGCTGTTGGCAAAGGCGTTCTGCTGAAGCGTCATCATGATCAGCCCTGGGATCAGAAAGCTGGTGTAGCTCATTCCCGGGTGGGGCTCGATTCTTCCCTCTAACAAATAGGCAAAGATCAGTAGAAAGAGCAGGCTTGACACCACCGGTGCCAAGATCGTTTGGACTGCGACCTTCAGAAATCGGGTCGTCTCTTTCTGAAGTAAGGCCCAGGCCCCAGAGGTATTGGGCGTCACCGCCGCAAGTGCTATCGAATTAGAGTGCTGCATTGATTTGGTCTCGGGTCTGCTGGGCAACGCGTGCCGCCGCCTGCTGCCACTGATCCGTGGCATCAGCATAGAGGATGGCTCTCGATGAGTTAATCAGCATGCCACCGTGATCGGTTTTGCCTGCTTTCACCGTGGCTACCAGATCACCCCCTTGGGCACCGATGCCGGGGATGAGAAAAGGAAGTGTCTTGGCGACCTGGCGAACAGATTCAATTTCGCGGGGGTAGGTTGCACCGATAACAAGTCCCACCTGCTCATGCTGATTCCAGCGCTCAGAAGCCTGACGGGCGACTTCGAGATAAAGCGGCCGATGTTCCGTCTTGAGCATTTGGAAGTCATCGCCCCCTGCGTTTGACGTTCGGCAGAGTACAAAAATCCCGCGGCCTTCGTATTTGAGATATGGCGCAAGGCTATCCGTTCCCATATAGGGGCTGACGGTGACTGCATCTGCCTGATAGCGGTCATAGGCCTCTTTGGCGTAGTGCTCAGCGGTGCTGCCGATATCGCCGCGTTTCGCATCTAGCAACCAGATGTGGTGTGGGTATCGATCGCGTGCGATCACCGATAACCGCTCTAGTGCCGCTTCAGCACGACTGGATGCGAAATAGGCAATCTGCGGCTTAAACGCAGAACAGTATGGGGCGGTCGCCTCCATGATGCCCAGGCAGAAGGTCTCGATTGCCGCAATTGGATCTTGTTTGGCAAGCGATGCGAGTGGTGCAGGAAATCGTGTGGGATCGGGATCGAGGCCAACGCAGAGAAGGGACTGTTGGTGCTGCCAGGCGTGATGAAGGCGCTGAAAGAAGTTCATAGCCGACATCATAAAGAAAAAGCCCCGCACGAGGGCGGGGCAAAGAGTCGCAAGGAGACAACCATGGATTCAGAGTCAACCTTAGGTTGAAAGTTCCCGGATGTCTCCTCGTCTCTTGTGGGTTTACGAACGGGGCAATTACATGCCCATATCGCCCATACCGCCCATGCCACCCATACCGCCCATGCCACCGGGCATACCGCCACCGGCTTTGTCGTCTGCGGGGGCTTCGGCCACCATGCAGTCGGTTGTCAGCATCAGGGAAGCAACGGATGCTGCGTTCTGGAGCGCCGTGCGGGTCACTTTGGTGGGATCGACAACACCCATGGCCAGCATGTCACCGAACTCGCCAGTACCGGCGTTATAACCAGTGCTGCCTTTGCCCTCGAGCACCTTGTTCACCACGACGCTGGGCTCTTCGCCACAGTTAGCGACGATCTGGCGCAGGGGCTCTTCTACTGCACGCATGACGATCTTGATACCAGCGTCCTGGTCGGGGTTGCTTCCTTTTACGGAAACGGCCGAACGGGCACGCAGCAGTGCAACACCACCACCAGCCACGATGCCTTCTTCGACCGCAGCGCGGGTTGCATGCAGCGCGTCCTCGACACGAGCCTTCTTCTCTTTCATCTCAACTTCGGTTGCAGCGCCCACTCGGATCACTGCAACACCACCGGCCAGTTTTGCAACGCGCTCTTGCAGCTTCTCGCGGTCGTAGTCGCTGGTCGCTTCTTCGATCTGAACACGGATCTGTTTCACGCGAGCCTCGATGCTCTTGGTGTCGCCTGCGCCGTCGATGATCGTGGTGTTCTCTTTGCCGATCTCCACGCGCTTCGCACGGCCAAGTTCTTGCAGTGTGGCCTTCTCGAGCGTCATGCCGGTCTCTTCGGAGATCACGGTACCGCCGGTCAGGATGGCCATATCTTCGAGCATCGCCTTACGACGATCACCAAAGCCAGGCGCCTTCACGGCAACAGTCTTCAGGATACCGCGCATGTTGTTCACCACGAGTGTCGCCAAAGCTTCGCCTTCGACATCCTCTGCAACGATCAAGAGCGGACGGCCAGACTTGGCAACCTGCTCCAGCACCGGCAGCAGATCACGGATGTTCGAGATCTTCTTGTCGTAGAGCAGCACGAAAGGATCGTCGAGCAGTGC
>CAYPCG010000107.1:0-2568 GCA_964409175.1 uncultured Burkholderiaceae bacterium | reverse complement strand
GACCCCTTGGTTCGTAGCCAAGTACTCTATCCAACTGAGCTACAGCCGCATGAGGAGCCAGAGTATAGCACCCTCAGGTGAGGGTTTCACCCCCAGCGGGAACTAGCCCTGACGGGCCGCAAGGGCGGTTTTCATCAGGTCGGCCATCGTCCGGGCTTCGATCTTGTCCATGATGTTGGCGCGATGTGCCTCGACGGTCTTGATGCTGATATCCAGATCGTCGGCAATTTGCTTATTCAGGCGCCCTGCGACGATGCGATCCAATACCTGCTCTTCACGCGGAGTGAGCCGTGACAGCAGTTCTTGGGCACGCTTAGAGAGCACGCTCTTGGAACCTTCATCACGAATTCTCTGCAGGGCGTTGGTCACCAGCAGGCAGAGCTGTTCGTCGTTAAACGGCTTCTCTAGAAAATCAACAGCCCCTTTTTTCATGCTGTTCACGGCCATGGGTACGGAGCCATGACCTGTAATAAAAATCAACGGCAGCTGGATGTTGCGACGAATCAGTTCGTCATGAAGCTCGGTCCCCGACATGCCGGGCATCCGAACGTCGGCGATCAGACACCCTGCCATGGGCCCTGCGGACCCCGGATGGAGTGAGGATAGAAAGCGCTCGGCGCTCTCGAACGCGGTGACCCGAAACCCTTGGCCTTCCAGCAGCCAGCGCAGCGAGTCGCGTACGGCCTCGTCGTCATCCACAACGTAGACGATTTCCGCCTGACTTGAACGAAACTGCCCAGCGTCCGAATTCATCTTGCCCGATCCTCCTTGGGTTGGGGGGGTGCCGCATCCTTTGGCGGCGAAAGCGGTAATGTAAACCGAAATGTGCAACCGCCCTCTGGATTATCCTCAAACCAGAGGCGGCCGTGATGAGACTCGATAATCGACCGGCATATGTTCAGGCCCATTCCCATTCCGTCGGTTTTGGTGGTGTAGAAGGAGTCAAAAAGGCGATCGCGAATGGCCTGTGGCACGCCGTGCCCCCTGTCAACGACCGAGAACATGACTGACTGATCGCTGCGGTTGACGATGACCTGAAGGGTACGGTCCCGCGTGTCCTTCATGGCCTCTAGGCCGTTCTTAATGAGATTGAGCAGCACCTGCTCGATCAGAATCTGGTCGACATGAAGAATGGGGAGTTCGGGGTCGAGGTCCTGTTTGATCTCAAGGCCTCGCTCGCGCGCATCGATTTCGGCCAGTTCAATCGCGTCGGCCACAATCGCCTTGGCGTCAACCCAGCGACGATTGGGGTCACTTCTTTTTACAAAGCTTCGAATTCGTCGGATCACCTGACCAGCACGCTCCGCCTGCTTTGCTGTTTTTTGTAGCAGCTCAATCAGGTCTTCAATGGGGACCGGGGTATTCTGCTGGTTGGCGGTGCGCAGTCGTGCCGCGGCCCCAGAGGTGTAGTTCGCGATGGCGGTCAGAGGCTGATTTAGTTCGTGTGCCAGCGAAGAGGCCATCTCCCCCATGGTCACCAGACGTGAAGTCTGCTGCAGCCGCGCATGCTGCTCCCGCTGTGCCTGTTCTGAAGCGCGCTCTTGCGTGATATCCGTTGCGACCATAAGTTCGACGACACGACCATCCACCCATTGAATGCTCCGCAGCCTCACCTCGAACCAGCGCTGCACCGATTCACTGTAGACATCGCGGACATCGGCCCACGGGCCGCGGTTCGCTGCACTGAGCGCTCGATGGCCGTCGATCAGCGAGTGACCAAACCATTTCTTATAGGCTTGGTTCGCAAAGAGCAGTTCGTCCTGGGGCGGTGCAGTCGCGACGGATACTGCTGCATCGAGTGCCTGAAGCACAGTGATGAATCGCTCTTGCGCATTGGCGAGTTCTTGCCGAATTCTCGCCTGTTCGCTGATATCCGTCACCGACGTCATCCAGCCGGTCTGTTGTCCGCTCTGGTCGATCAGCGGCGAGGTGTACATACGAACAATCAAGCGCGATCCGTCTTTGCGCATGATGTGAATTGGAAGTCCTGAGGGAGGGCTCTCCCCAGAGAGCATCCGACGTAGGTTTCCCTGGAGTTGATCTTTTGATTCTGTGGGCCAGTAAGGAAAGGGCGGATCTTGGCCCACAAGTTCTTCTTGGCTAAATCCCACCATTCGGCAGAACGCAGGATTGACGTAGGTGATACGCCCTTTCAGATCAATCACCCGCATCCCGGTGGACATGGAGTTTTCCATCGCACGGCGGAAGGCGGTCTCCTCGGCGAGTTCCACTTCAGCGCCAAGACGCCGGCGTGTATTTCGCCAGATCAGAATCTGGCTGGCGACTGCAAGACTGATCAGTCCTGCAATGAGTGTCGTAATCACGTCGTTATAGAGCGAATTAAACGGTAGGTAGCTGTAGCCTCGCAGGCGGACACTTCGTCCCAGGGGCTCGAGCGTGACCTCATAAAACGGTTTGTCCAGCATCGACTCAGGATTGCGCGTATTCGCAAGGGGCCTTCCCTCGGCATTCACTAGACTGAACGCCACACGATCACTGATTTCACTGGGGACCGATGAGATCAATAGACTTGGCAACGAGATCGTCGCCACCAGCGTGCCCTGAGCT
>CAYPCG010000106.1:0-2579 GCA_964409175.1 uncultured Burkholderiaceae bacterium | reverse complement strand
AACTGCACGAGCGCGTCGCGGTGTTTCTGGGGGCAAAAAATGAGATCGAGCGGGTCACCCGTTATCACACAGCGTCGTAATGAAAAACGGGGCGCCTCTTCTCACCCCGTGATCCAACCCCCACTCCAAACGAGACCGAGGGACTTACGGGATCAGTACCGAACAGCCAGTAGTCTTTCTGCTTTCCAGGTCTCGATGCGCCTTTTGCACGTCAGTAAAGGCATAGGTCTGATCAATCGGAATGACGATACGGCGGGAACCGACTAAGCGAACCAGATCGTTCGCCGTCAGTTCTAGCTCTTCGCGGCTTTCGGTATAGGGCATCAGCGATGGCCGGGTCAGAAAGAGCGTGCCCTTTAACGCTGCAAAGTCCATCGGCGGCACCTTACCTGACGCATTGCCGTAGCTAACCATTAGGCCGTACTTGCGCAGCGAATCCATTGAGCCCTGAAACGTGTCTTTTCCAACAGAGTCAAAGACGACGTCAACCCCGCGTCCCTTGGTGATCTCTTTCACACGCTCGGCAACGTTTTCTTTCGAATAGAGAATCGTGTGGTCACAGCCCCACTTTTTCGCAAGCTTTGCCTTATCTTCTGAACCTACCGTGCCAATCACGGTGACGCCCAGCATCTTGGCGATCTGAATGGCAATCAGTCCCACCCCGCCCGCGGCCGCGTGGAGCAAAATGGTGTGCCCTTTTTGGACATTTGCGGTGCGCTTTAACAGATAGTGCGCGGTCATGCCTTTGAGCATCATGGCAGCACCAGTCTCAAACGAGATCGCAGACGGAATCTTGATCAGAAGCTTGGCAGGCAGCACGCGCGCTTCGGTGTAGGCCCCTGGGGGGTTGCCGGCATAAGCAACGCGATCGCCGACTTTGACGTGGCGAACCCCTTCCCCAACCGCCTCGACCACACCCGAACCCTCCATGCCCATCTGGAAGGGCAAGGCATTCGGATAGACACCCGAGCGCTGATAGATATCGATGTAGTTCACCCCAATGGCGCGATGACGCACGCGCGCCTGACCCGGGCCTGGATCACCCACTTCGACTTCAACGAACTTCATCACCTCGGGGCCACCGAAGGCATCAATGCGAACTGCTTTCACCATCTGCGTCATTTCAAAACCTCGCGAAGAACAATCAGGTTGGAATCAATTTTTCGGGTCGCTCCGTCAGAGAACTTCAGAAACCACTTTAAGAGTTGACGCAAAATTCTGCGCCGCCGTTTTCTGCTTGACAGCATCCCCACGGCTCTCTGACACTGCGCCCTAGTCTACTCTTGCGCGCAGGAGAGATCGCAGAGGAAAAACCCTTTGCGACGCCGAAGGTGTAATGCCCCAAAAACTCTCAGGCAAAAGGACTGCGCGCTTGTCAGGCTCTCTGGAGAGAGGCTTTCGAAATCAGAAAGTCCGCCGAAGGTTAATGTCTCAGGCATCGAGGACAGAGGGGGAACGTGATCCAAGACCCATTGGGGCTTGGATGATGGCTCGACCCCTTTGACGCTAACTCGACCAATGCGCAAAAAGCGCAGGAGACCAGACCGTGAACTTCCCCCAAGACCTGCGTTACACCGCCTCTCATGAATGGGTTCGTCTCGAGGCAGACGGCAGCCTCACCGTTGGCATCACCGACCTGGCACAGGACTCCCTTGGCGAACTGGTCTATGTGGAGCTCCCTGCCGTGGGCAGAACCCTAAAGCCCCAAGAGGCCTGCGCCGTTGTCGAGTCCACCAAAGCGGCATCGGATGTCTACGCGCCGATTGAAGGCGAAGTGATTGCCGTTAACGACCAGTTGGCCAGCGCCCCACAGTCGGTCAATGAAGCGCCCTATGACGCCGGCTGGCTCTTTCGGATCAAACCCGCAACCAAGGGGGCGGAACAAGGCCTACTCACTGTCGATCAGTACAAATCTGAAAACGGCGCAGCCTAAGGAGCCCCACCATGCAAGCGTTCGAGCCAATCGATAACATCGCAGGGCTATTTGGGCATGACGAATTCCACGCCCGCCATCTTGGACCCAACCGTGCCACCGAATCGGAGATGCTCGCTGCGATCGGTGCCGCATCACGCGATTCCCTGATCGCCCAGACGGTTCCTGCAGAGATTCTGCGCACGGGACTACTGAATCTGCCGGAACCCGTGACGGAGGCAGAAGCACTGTCCGAGCTACGATCGATTGCGCAGAAGAACCAGGTCTGGCGATCGTTTATTGGCGCGGGCTACTTTGGAACCCACACGCCTGAGCCGATCAAACGCAACGTTTTAGAAAATCCGGGCTGGTACACGGCTTACACGCCCTACCAGGCCGAGGTCGCACAAGGACGTCTCGAAGCGCTGATGACCTTTCAGCAGATGGTGATTGACCTCACGGGGATGCACACCTCGAACGCTTCGCTGCTTGATGAGGCGACTGCCGCCGCAGAGGCCATGGCCTGTATGAAGCGTGCCAGCAAAGTGCCGGGGGCAACCAAATTCCTGGTCGATGCCCAGGTGCATCCACAGGTGATTGCAGTCATGCGCACCCGTGCGAAGTGGATGGGAATCGAGTTGATCGTCAGTGATGCTGATCAGTTCGC
>CAYPCG010000105.1:0-2711 GCA_964409175.1 uncultured Burkholderiaceae bacterium | reverse complement strand
GGCGCAGGCAACGACACCATTTATGGCTACACCGGCGCAGACTCCGTCTCCGGGGGCGCCGGGGAAGACAGCCTTATTGGCGGCGACGGCAATGACTCACTGTATGGCGGGGCGGGAGATGACACCCTCTTTGGTGGCATAGGTAATGACTTTATTGATGCAGGCGATGGAGATGACAGTCTCAACTTTGTTGGGGATGCCGGCAACGATACCGTCTGGGCTGGCGCTGGTGACGACTTCATCAATTTCTACACGGACACCGGCGTCAAGACGATCCTCGGCGACGCTGGCAACGATGCAATCTACGGATCCGATGGGGGAAATTCGATAGAGGGCGGCGACGGAAACGACACGCTCTTCGGAGGAGACGGGAGTGACAGTCTCTCTGGGGGCCTAGGTGATGATTCCCTTTACGGCGCGGACGGAAACGACACCCTTATCGGTGGCTTTGGGAGCGACACCCTCTGGGGCGGTGCAGGCAACGACACCTATATCATCACCGACCGAAGCGACTACATTTACGACTCGGGCGGCCTTGATACCGCAATTGTCTCTGCAAGCTTCGTCAAGATTCCGAGCAATATCGAAAATGTAAGCTACACAAATGGGGCGCAACCGATTCCCTATTGGATATCCGCGCTACTGCCAGACGATGCCAATGGCTCCATCTTTTCAAACTATCTAGGAAGTACGAAGACATTTTATTTCGTCTTCCCGTCTGCGATTCCGAGCTACTCACCGTCACGAGACGGAACAGGATTCCTAGCATTTAATGCCTCACAGATAGAGTCGACTCGGTCAACTCTGGCCTACATACAGACGCTGATCGATGTTCGGTTCGTCGAGAGTACAACGGCGGCCCGAACGAACACGCTTACATTTGCCTCGAATGATCAGTCGAGCTCCGCGGGATATGCGGTCTATCCGGATGACTCATTACGCGGCAGTGATGTCTTTATTGACAACTCCGCACGCTACTCCACTTTCACACCAGGTACCTATGGCGCCCTCCTACTCATTCACGAGATCGGGCACGCTATTGGTCTTAAGCACCCGTTCGACGAAAAAGATGCAGATGGAGATATCGGCGAGCCGCCCTACCTCCAAGGGGTTGAGGACTCGACCGAATGGACCGTGATGACTTATAACGATTCAACGGATCACTATCAAATGGCCTTTCGGCCACTGGATATCGCTGCGCTCCAGTACCTCTATGGCCCCGCAACCAATCAGAGAACTAGCAACGATACCTATCGCCCCTCGATGACGGAGGGCACTTTCGTTTGGGATGGTGCTGGTACAGACACGATTGATCTTGTTGCTGCGACCGCCGGCGTGACGGCTTACCTGACTCCGGGGTATTGGAGCTATATAGGACAAAAAGCGGAGCGAATTACTGCACCAGGACAGTTTACGGTCAACTTTGGCTCTCAGATCGAGAACCTGTCAGGATCCCGCTATGCCGACACACTCTCCGGCAATGGTCTTAACAACATATTCATCACCAACGGTGGCAACGACACCGTAATTGGGGGCCTGGGAATTGACACCATTCAGTTCTCAGCTAACCGAGCAAGCTACGCGATCATCGCAAATGCGACTGGTGGGCTCAAGATATCAACGCTCAGCGGCTCTGAGGAAGTCTTACTTTTCGGCGTAGAAAAGCTTGTCTTTACAGACACTACTTCTGACCTATCTCGGCTTACCGCAAGCTCGCTCAACGACCTGCTCATGGCGTCAGAGGCGAGTGAAACGATCGATGGCGGCGCAGGCGTCGATACGGTCACCTACAAGGCAAGCCTGAGTCAGGTCACAATCGTAAGAAATGCCGCAAATGATCTATCTATCACCGATGCAGCATTCATTGCCCCTGACAGCCTAAGCTTTCAGGGAGTCGGGGAAGATCGCCTTTTGAACGTCGAGCGGGTTCGTTTTTCGGATACTGCGCTCGCTTTTGATGTTGAGGGAATCGCAGGCAAAGGATTTCGGATTTATAAGGCCGCCTTTAATCGCAACCCAGACGAATCGGGTCTCGGCTACTGGATCGGACAAATGGATGGAGGCATGGATCTGCTAGAGGTTTCCAGCCGCTTCATTGACTCCGCCGAGTTTCGGACACTCTATGGCAATAACCCATCTAACGCGGATTTTCTGACTAAGGTCTACAGTAACGTCTTGGGAAGAGCACCGGATGCGTCAGGGTACGCCTGGTGGTTGAACGCGATGAACACCGACGCCACCAAGACAAAAGCAAAGGTGCTCGCAGACTTCAGTGAATCACCCGAAAACAAAGCCGGAACCGAGCAGCTCGTACTCATGGGGATCGAATACACCCCCTGGAGTGGCTAACCGGGAAATACTCCGGTCGAGAGGTACCGATCGCCTCGATCACAGACGATAAAGACGATTGTTGCGTTCTGAACTCGCTCAGCAATTCGTAACGCAATAACTGCAGCACCCGCTGCGGAGACACCGCAGAAAAGGCCCTCCTCGCGCGCAAGACGCCTTGTCATTTCTTCCGCATCTTGCTGCGTGACCTCTTCAATCTGATCGATAAACGCTTTTTTTCGAATCGGGGGGACATACTCTGGAGACCACTTTCGAATTCCAGGAATTGACGAGCCATCAGAAGGCTGCGCACCGATGATGATGACACTCGGGTTCTTTTCCTTGAGATAACGTGAGACCCCCGTAATCGTGCCAGTTGTCCC
>CAYPCG010000104.1:0-2719 GCA_964409175.1 uncultured Burkholderiaceae bacterium | reverse complement strand
GCACGGCCACCACCATGAACCGCTCAAGATCAAGCTCAAGGCCATAACGTCGCTCATCCCAGAAAATCGCGCGCTTTAACGACTGCATGGCAAAGTCGGCCTGAGCCAGATCCTCTTTACGCGTATAGACCTGCAGCAACGCCTTCTTGCCGCTCTGCGTTGTAACCGTCTCTTCAATGCGATCCAAATCTGCTGCAACCAAGGCAAACAAATAGCTAGGCTTGGGAAACGGGTCCTGCCAATGAGCCTCATGCCATCCCTCGCGACCAGGCGAGTTGAGTTCTTTTTCGGCAATCACATTGCCATTCGACAGCATGACCGGGAATTCAGACTTGCGACCCCGCATCACCACGTCATAGACCGCCATCACATCAGGGCGATCCAGGAAATAGGTGATGCGACGAAAACCTTCGGACTCACACTGAGTAAAAAGACCGCCGCGGGAGGCATAGAGCCCCATCAAGGCTGTATTTGCCTTCGGGCTAATCTGGGTTGTGATCGTGAGTCGTCCCTTTGCGGGAAGCGCATGGATACGCAGCTCTTGCGGAGTTGCAGAGTACTGGTCACTTTGAAGCGCCACTCCATCGACCGCAACCGAGACAAACGTCAGCTCATCACCATGTAAGGCGATAGGGCCCGCAGCCCCAGATCCACTTTCAAAATCAAAGTCATTGATGACTGTTGTGGATTCCACACCCAGCGTGAAGTCCAGACGAACGTGCGAGATCTTATGACTCGGTGGTGTGTAATCCTGACGTCGAATAACTGTCGGTGCGGTGGTCAGTGCCCCGGCGAGTGCGTCTTTTGCGTTCATCGTCTTTTCCCTGTGATGTGGTTCTTGTGTTGTTTATGTTCAGTTGCGTGGTTTCCGACGTATATCTCATGTGGTCAGAATTAAGTCTAAAACCTGCTGTTTAGTCCTTAGTAATTTCTCGCATTATCCAATGGGCGCAGGCCAGCCCCATGGCAGCGGTCACCGTCACCAGCGATCCATAGCCTGCACAGGCCAGGCGTGCCTGAGGATCACAGTCATCAGTCTTCGAGATGGGCTGTCGGCTAAACACCGTCTGGATCTTCATCTTCCCCTGCCGAGGAAACCCATGATGTTTACGCAGGTCATAACGCAGGGTGGAGAGCAAGGCGTCTTGGCTGCTATCTGCAAGATCGCCAAGCTCAATCCTTGTGGGATCGATCTTGCCGCCCGCCCCACCGCTCACCACGAGCTGCTTCAGCCTGCGCTTTTCCTTCATCCATAAGACGATGGCCCGCTTTGCTTTCAGGTCATCGGTCGCATCGATCCAGAAGTCGACCTGCGCACCCTTCTTAGTAAAAATCTCGTCAATATTCTCAGGAGTAACAAAGTCATCTACAAGCTGTACACGGCAGTCCGCTGAAATATCTGCGAACCGAGCAGCGAGCGCCTCGCCCTTGGCCTGCCCCAGCGTTGAGTGCAATGCCTGCACCTGACGGTTTAGGTTCGATTCGGCCACATGGTCCATATCCACCAGGGTCAATGCGCCGACGCCAGAGCGGGCGAGCGCCTCTGCCGCCCAGGAGCCCACGCCGCCCAAGCCCACAACCCCAACGTGGGCCTGCTGCAGACGCGAAAAGGCAGCGGAAGAGAACAAGCGTGCCGTACTGGCGAACTGCCGAGAAACCGGATGCTGACGGGCGGTTAATTTCGAGGTCATGGTGGGATAATTGTGGCCGATTTACGGATCCTCACAAGACAACTTAGCCCATATTTTTCGGTCGCCACAATGCCACAAGAATTCCGCACCACCCTTGCCCAACAGTCCGTTGACCCAGCGCTTGCCGCTATCGTGAACGAGGTGTTGACCGCCTGCGACACGATCAGCCAGGCTATTCGACAAGGGGCTTTGGCGGGCATTCTGGGAGAAGCGGGAAGTGACAACGTACAAGGTGAGCATCAAAAGAAGCTCGATGTGGTGGCCAACGACATTCTTCTTGCCGCGGGTCTGAAGTCGGGCGTGCTTGCAGTGGCTTCGGAAGAGATGCCCACGCCCGTGATGAATCCATCGGCAACATCGGACTACCTGTTGTTGTTTGACCCCCTTGATGGGTCATCGAACATTGACGTGAATGTATCGATTGGCACCATCTTCTCAATCCTAAAAGCGCCCAAGGGACTAGAACCATCGAATGCCGCTGCCTTGGAAGACGCTTTCCTGCAGCCTGGGATCCAACAGGTCGCATCGGGTTACGTGGCCTATGGCCCATCAACCCTGCTGGTCATTACATTTGGGCAGGGGGTACGCGGTTATACGTTAGATAAGGGTCAGTGGTGGCAGACGGTTGATCGCTTTCAGATTCCGGCAGACACCAAAGAGTTTGCGATCAATGCCTCCAACGCTCGCCACTGGGAAGCCCCGGTGAAGCGCTATATCGATGAGATGCTTGCAGGCACGACTGGCCCGCTGGGCAAAGACTTCAACATGCGCTGGATCGCCAGCATGGTCGCAGACGTTCACCGGGTACTCACCCGGGGCGGTACCTTTATGTACCCCCGCGATCAGCGCGACCCCACCAAGCCCGGAAAGCTGCGACTGATGTATGAAGCAAATCCCATGAGCTTTTTGGTCGAGCAGGCCGGAGGCGCTGCAACCAACGGTCACGAGCGCATCTTGTCGATCAAGCCCCAGAAACTGCACGAGCGCGTCGCGGTGTTTCTGGGGGCAAAAAATGAGATCGAGCGGGT
>CAYPCG010000103.1:0-2732 GCA_964409175.1 uncultured Burkholderiaceae bacterium | reverse complement strand
GAGCCCGCAGTGGTGATGACCACCCACTTAGATCACCTGGTGCGGTCACATTCGCATGAGCTTTTAGGACGTCAAGAGACACAGGACCTGCTAGATCATTTCAAAGGCAGCTATCCGAAACTGATTGAAGATGTGGTGCCCAAGGTTGTGACGGTTGCCAACCTGCAGCGCATCCTGCAGTTACTGCTCGAAGAAGGTATTCCGGTCAAAGACCTGCGCACCATCTTGGAAGTCTCAAGCGAAAACGCAGCGCTTCTGAACGACCCCACCAATGTGCTCGGACCGGTGCGCTATGCACTGCGCCGAACCATCATCCAAGAGGTCTTTGGCGAGACCACCGACTTCAAGGTACTTGGGGTTCACCCTGATTTTGAACGCATCATCGAGCAGACCGTGGGGAATACAGCGGCCGCCCCCGAAGGGGCGATCGAGCCATCGCTTGCCCGATTCTTTGGCGAAGAGGTCATCGTGGGCGTCAACGAGATGGAGTCCCAAGGCCTTGCGCCCGTGATTCTGACGGGATCGAAGTCACGGTTAACGCTGTCTCGCATTGCCCGACGGATTAAACCCCAGGCCATCGTCTTGGGTATGAATGAACTGCCGCCAAATGGCAACGTGACCTTCCATAAAGTCCTGTGTAACCGCCCGTCCGGCAACCAGGCCGGTTAAACTAGGCGCCCATGGGACCAGAACGTTTTGTAGCCGCCACTGCCGCAGAGGCCTTAAAGATGGTGCGCCAGGCACTTGGCGACGAGGCCATGGTGATCTCCACCAAACAGACCGCTGAAGGCGTTGAGATCATGGCGATCACCCCCGATGCCTTGGAAAAGTTATCGGGTCAGCCAGCAGCATCGTCACGCGGGGTTGCCCCCATTGGCAGTGGCTTTGAAGGCGATACCTACTCAGGGCCACGTCGGGCACCGACATCCCCTACCCCTGCCTTTCCGCATGAACTGGTGATCTCGGATGTCATCAAGCCGCCCAAAAAGAATCTCGATGGCTCACCGGTCTATAGCCCCGAGCAGTTAGGCACAGCACGACCGAGAGAATCAAGTGCATCAAACGCCGCAGGTACCGCCGCGATTGCTGCTGCGCAGGCGGCTGTTCAGGCGCAGGCCGCTGCCCAGGCATCGAATGCGGCCGAAATGAACAAGCTCATGATGGAGATGGCGCAGGTCAAGAACCTGCTGCAGTCGCATCTCGCAGGAAACTTCTGGAGCAACCTTCAGCAGAATGCACCAGCCCACGCAGAGGTTGTGAAGACACTCATTAACGCAGGCTTCTCTCCCAAGCTCTGCGCAGATATCGTGCAGGCGATCCCCAAAGAAGGTGAGCCTGCAGAGTTGCTCAAGCGTGTCGGTGACATTCTTGAGGCATTGATTAAGACCCAAGACCCAATTGACGTGTTCGATCAGGGTGGCGTCTTTACCTTTATTGGCCCCACCGGTGTAGGAAAAACGACAACGGTTGCGAAAGTCGCTGCACGCTGCGTGTTGCGGTATGGTCGTAACCAGGTGGCGCTGCTCACCACGGATACCTACCGTATTGGCGCACAGGAACAGCTTAAAGTCTTTGCCAAGATTCTGGGCCTGCCCGTCGTCTCGATCCGCGACAGTGATGATCTCGATGCGAAGCTTAAGGAAGCGTCCAAGCGCAAGATTGTGCTTCTGGATACTGCAGGCGTTGGCCAGCGCGATACGCTCATGGTCGATCAGGCCCAGATGCTGGCCAAAGGCTCGGGCAACTCCCACCGAATTCTGGTGATGAGTGCGACCACCGATCTACGCACCCAAGAAGACGTGATCATGCTGCATAACCAGGCGGACGCCAGTCAGCACATCAAGTCCGTGATCGTGACCAAAACAGACGAGGCTGCACTCGTTGCGCCAATTCTGGACTGCCTGATCCGTTATGAGCTGCCGCTGCTCTTTATCTCCAATGGTCAGCGGGTGCCTGAAGATCTCAACCCCCCCAATACCCAGTACCTTGCGCATCGGGCCATGCGCCCCAGAACCCTATCGGGGGACTCCGGTGTGTCGTCGGATCAGATTCCTGCCATCTTGGCGGATAACCTTGCGCTATGGTCGAAGACACCGTCGTAACACCGACCCAGGAAGAACCCGCAGCCATTCGGGAAGACCAGGCCGAAGGCCTGCGTAGCATGTTCAGCCCTGCAGGCCCGCGGATGGTCTGCATGGCCTGTGCGCTCGATGCCGATACCGCGGCCACCATGACGCTGGGCACCGCCCATGCGCTTCGACAACAGGGCCAGCGTGTATTGCTGATTGACGAGGTGCCTCTGCAAGACCGCCGCAGCATGACCGGGCTTGCCTACAAGATGCGCTATGACATCGCCCAGGTGATGGAAAACGACATCCAAGTGCCCCAGGCGATCCGTCAGGTCGAAGAGAACATGTGGTTTGCGACCGGGCTTCGGATGGCGCGGTCATATTCGAACCGCAAGATCCGTCATCCATCGTTCATGGAGCGACTCGCGAAGACACACTTTGAGTTTGATGAAATTCTGCTGGCGACAACCAAGCCCGTAGAAGGAGTGCTTCGCGCCTACGCGAAAGAGATGCTGCACCTGGTCGTCTGCGCACCTGAAGATGCCAGTCTGATCCATGCACTAGAGTTCATTCGTGCGATCTCCACGCGATCGGATGCGGCGCGTATTCCTGTGGTGATTGTTGGAGGCGCATCCGAGACCGAAGGCAAAGAGGCCTTTGATC
>CAYPCG010000102.1:1175-2756 GCA_964409175.1 uncultured Burkholderiaceae bacterium | reverse complement strand
CCGGACGATCCGAAAAATGCAACACCGCGTCTGGCACATCTGAGAGGGCAATGGTTTGCTTGATCACCGCCTTAGACATCCCATACAAGTCAAGCAACCAACGATCATCAATGCGCGAACTCGCCGCAAAAAATCTTTCAAGATCTGGGTAGATTTCGAGGAAATGGGCTTTTACATCCGACCCAACCTCAAAGGCCTCACAGCCGATGCATGGACCGAACCAGAAATAAAACTGAGGCGCCTCGGATTGAAATTTCTCGGGTCGCGGCGATATCGGCTGAAAGAGCTCACGCAAGACCGCCTGGATCACCCCGCCGCAGAGGCCTCGCCAGCCAACATGAATAGCGCCAACTTGTTCGTACATATTTGTATAAAAGAGAATTGGCAAGCAGTCTGCGGTCATCACCACACAGGGCTCATCAACAGAGGAAGTTATTGCCGCATCCGCCCCACGATTCCCGAGCTTGGACCGAAGATCGGGAAACTGATCCGAAACCCGGGGGCTGCGATCCAGACGAACGACTTCAACACCATGGACTTGGGTCAGCCAACTGACGTCCCTGGGAAAGAAGCGCTGAAACAGAATCCGGTTAGCCGCTACACTCTCGGCCACATCACCCACATGCGCACCAAGATTGAAACCGTCGAAAGGAGGCTGGGACCCTCCCCCCTGTCGGGTGGTCTGATAGGCATGAACATGCGGCGGGAAAAATCCCTCTATATATAGAACGCCATTTTCCTTCGTGGGCGAGAGATTCAAACAAGGATCCTAATAATCAAATGAATCCCTGGTCATTAAGTCTGATGAATTCCCACTCATCCACCTGATTCCTTGCCGCACCGATCTCGGCTTCGAAGTTAGATCTCGCCGTCTGTTGAAGCAAGATCAAAAGACGTTGGGCATGTTCGTGCTTGGCCAATGATGCGATGGCCAGATAGTAAGCGGCACGACTATCGTCGACCGGAATAAGATCTCCTGACTTGTACATACAACCAAGGGTATAAGCGCAGTGACGACTACCCCGCTCTACCCCCTGCTCAAGTAAAGCAATGCCGCGCGAAAGATTCTTTTGAACACCCCAGGGAACACCGGAGCCCGAAATCAGAATCTGTCCAAGGTTGGCATGCGCGTCGGGTATACCCTGCTCGATCGCCTTCTCGTAATATTGCGCCGCAACAGATAGATCCTGCTTCGCACCTCCAAGACCTTGTTCGTACATTAGCCCGACGTTAAAGCTCGCAATGCCGTTGCGATGACTATCGAAGGAATTGTGATACTGAAATAACCTCTCAATTTGATCGGGTTTTAATAGACCCTCCAGTGTCATCGAGGTGAGTCGCTTTTGGGCCTCCTCACAGAGCTCTTGGGTGAACGCCTCGAAGTACTGATCGAACGCAGAGTCGTAGCGACCACGTGCGAGGTTAAAATCTCCCGCTTCTAGCAATTGAGAAGAATTATTATTTAGACCGGCCATTAAAAGCGTGGGTAGTGAGGCGAGAGATGCCTAAACGACGCCGCAGCCATTCAAGCACATGACATTCTACGTTACTCGAATCGATCGTACCGCATCCCCCCAGGGA
>CAYPCG010000102.1:0-1165 GCA_964409175.1 uncultured Burkholderiaceae bacterium | reverse complement strand
CTTAACAAAAACTCAAGAATGTCCGTAGGTCAAAAATCGGGTCAGTCACTCATTATTTAATCTATGGGAAAACTTATAAACATCGCCGGTAGTATGTTCTCGAAAGCGCTTCTGGCGCTGGTGATCGGTGTCGGAACTGTACAGATTGTGATGATCGCAATCGGCTTCTCGCACTAAACCATCGCTCGAGTAAATAGTTTCTCCCACACGGCGTAACCATCCTCTTTAAGCGCCAGCAAAAAAAGTTCGCGCACGGTACTCGTTACACCGGCCTTGAAATAGACCTCACTTTCCAATCCAGGATGAGTGAACTTCAAGCACCAAGCATGCAACGCTTGACCGACAAGATTTTTCGATACGGAATCTTTCCAGTCGTCGATTACTTTTACCCCCCTGCTGGGAGCGCCACGTGCGTAGCTCTTGTCTCCCACTAAAGGGTGCTTTATGAACTCCGCATGAACCCGGATTTGATGGGTACGACCTGTTTCTAAAGCACAATGAACCAGGGTCACTGGGCAGCCGGCGATCAGACCATGAGCGACCGGCGAAAATCGAGTGATTGCGGCTTTTCCCCTATCTGTAGCGAGCACCGCCATTTTCTGACGGTTTCTAGGATCGCGACCTATTGAATTTTCTACACGAATAGGTGAATTCAAGACACCCCACGCCAATGCGATATACGCGCGCGACACCGAGCGCGATTGAAGCTGCCGAACAAGCTCCGCATGTGCCCGTAAATTTCTGGCCACTACCATTACGCCGGAGGTGTCACGATCAAGTCGATGCACGAGACCACAGCGCGGCAATGCCGCCAGCTCTGGGTACCGATACAAAATCGCATTCGCAAGCGTTCCATCCGGATTACCGGCGCCAGGATGCACGACCAAGCCTACCGGTTTATTGATGATGATGACATCGAGATCCTCATAGAGCACCTCTAGGGGAATGGACTGCGCAATCCACTGCGTTTGCGGTTGGGGCTTCGGCGGTGAGGCTAAAATCGTCTGACCAAGGCGAACAGTTGTCGAAGACTTTGCAGTGCTTTGATCAATCAAAATGTGGGCATCGGCGATCCAACGCTGGACTTGTCCTCGGGATACGCCGGGGTACAACTGACAGACCACCATGTCCAGCCGTTTGCCCTCCTGCTCCGTGGATACGACCT
>CAYPCG010000101.1:0-2868 GCA_964409175.1 uncultured Burkholderiaceae bacterium | reverse complement strand
GTCAATATTTCCCTCTCGTACGGGTCCCATCAGGTGCTGCGTGATGTCTCCTTTCGTATTGAGCCGGGAGAGTTTTTTGCGCTGCTCGGTCCAAGCGGATCTGGTAAGTCCACGCTACTGCGACTGATTGCCGGGTTTAATCGCAACCAGGGTGGGAAGCTGTTCATCGACGGAGAAGATGTCTCGCCGTTGCCACCCCAGTCACGCCATGTCGGAATGGTCTTCCAGAACTATGCGCTCTGGCCGCATATGACGGTCTTCGACAACGTGGCATTTGGCCTTGTAGAGCGTAAGTTTTCAAAGGATGAGATTAAGAAGAAAGTGGCGTCGGTGCTCGATGTTGTCGGGTTGTCAGACTACGGCGGTCGCCGCCCCAGTCAGCTCTCTGGGGGGCAGCAGCAGCGTGTCGCACTGGCAAGAACAATTGTGATTGAGCCGTCGATATTGCTATTAGATGAACCCTTATCGAATCTTGATAAGAATCTTCGGGTACAGATGCGTGACGAGTTAAAGAGTCTGCAACGCAAACTTGGCATCACCACAGTCTTTGTGACGCATGACCAAGAAGAGGCGATGACGACGGCAGACCGTATGGCCGTCTTGGATCAAGGGGTGCTGCAGCAGGTAGGTTCAGCAACAATCCTCTATGACCATCCGGTGAATTCTTTTGTCGCGGGATTTGTTGGCACTGCAAATCTCGTGGATGGCTGTGTCGTGAATGACGGCGGCCGAAAAGTATTTCAAGGCGGTGGTCTGTCGGTTCCCTTAATGCAGTCTGACCTGCCGTTGATGGCGACTGCACAGCTATTTTTCAGACCGCACAGTGCGCGACTTGCGACGACGCCTACCGCGGAATCGGGCGTGCTCTGGGTGGGCGGAACGGTCGCATCCGTAGAATTCACCGGAGAGTTCACACGGTACGGCGTTGATCTGGGCCAGACCACCGTTCTGGTCGATCAGCCCCATCTGATTGGCGATGCCATCTTTGCGCCGGGATCTCGTCTGTCGGTTGGACTCACGTTATCGCAGACCACAGCGATCGCGAGGTGATATGTCGCTCACCACAACGATCTGGTTGGTGCGACATGGCGAGACCGACTGGAACACGGGATCACGGGTTCAAGGCACAACAGACATTCCACTGAATGCCACGGGATTAGCGCAGGCACGACTTGTCGCGCAGCGACTCGTGACCTTTTCGCTCGATGCGATTTATAGCAGTCCACTGTCGCGTGCCATGCAGACGGCAACCCCACTTGCCGATCAGCTTCAACTGTCGATTCAGCCCGTCGCAGGACTTGCCGAACGAGACTTTGGCAGCTTTCAGGGCAAGACCCCGGATCAGGTCGCACAGGAAGACCCAGAGGGGTATCAGCGTTGGCAGACCCGCGATCCTGATTTCGTTCCGACGGGTGGCGAGTCTCTGGTGCAGTTTCGGGATCGTGTCGCGCGCGCACTCGATGACGTGGTTCAGGCGAGGCTTGGCCAGACGATTGCCGTCTTCACCCACGGGGGGGTGCTCGATATGATTTATCGCATTGCGAATGACCTTGATCTTCATGCGCCGCGTGCCTGGCCAATTGCCAATGCGGCGATCCATCACTTGATTGGGACACCTGGACTTGTCCGGATCGAAACCTGGGGAATGCTTGACCACTTGGGCAGTCAGGCTGGGCGTGATGAACTTCGTGGGATCGCTTAAACTTCAGGCATGAAGGTTTTTAATCTCAAGTGTGTTCATGGCCACGCCTTTGAGGGCTGGTTCAAAAGCCATCTGGCTTTCGAGGAACAACAGGCCCAGGGACTCCTGACCTGCCCATTCTGCGACAGCAACGACATCGAAAAAACACTCTCTGCGCCACGGCTCAATCTGTCCTCGGCGGGAGAGCCCGTAGACGCAGAGCTGCCAGCGATGGCCGATGCCGCGGCCAGTCGCGGCCAGGCGGCCGTCATGACGTCTCCGCCCGGGGGCGCACCAGCGCTGGCGGCAGCGCTGAAAATGGTCCGCGATATGCTGGCCCAGAGCGAAGATGTGGGCGAGCGCTTTGCGGAAGAGGCCCGGGCGATGCATGCCAATGAGCTCCCCGCGCGGCCCATTCATGGGCAGACCTCCTTAGAAACCGCTCAGGAACTCGCCGAAGAGGGCATTCCGGTGGTGGCCATTCCCTTTGGCAACCTCCTTAAAACGCCGCTTCAGTAGGGACGTCCCTGTTCTATAGGGCGGGTTTCCTCTGCCTCAGTTGATAAACCACTTTATGAGTGATTTTTATCCTCTTGATTTCGTTCATAATTTATTCATAATTTGACCTAGTTTTCGTCGACAAATGTCATCTAACCCCTTGTTTTAAAAGAAAAAACTCCTCTTTTCGCTTGACCGTGTGAGTCCTTTTCCCTAAAGTGGGAAATCGTGCAAAAAAGTGGTTTTTTGTGGGGGTCACGGTTTGGCAGTTTCTGGTCAATTTTCGGGCGTCACGGCGTTAAGTCTCGACGCGAAGGGTCGCATGACGATTCCGACGCGATATCGCGAGGCACTCGTCGCCCAGTCCAATGGGGCACTCGCGCTGATTGAGAGCGATGACGGCTGTCTGCTCTTGATGGCGCAGTCGCGTTGGGATCAGAAGGTCGCAGCCTTATCGGATGACGAGTCGGACGCAGAGCGCAGACGATTCTGGTTGGGTCTGAGTGACACACCGGAAATGGATAACCAGGGCCGCGTGCTGATTAATCCTGTGCTGCGTGATGGTGCACGTATCCAGCGTGATGTGACACTTCTTGGCGTTGGCGAATATTTCGAAATCTGGGATGCCGCAACGCTCGAGACCCATAAGCAATCTGTTCGCCATCGCAAACGTGGTGGGGGATAGATCG
>CAYPCG010000100.1:0-2950 GCA_964409175.1 uncultured Burkholderiaceae bacterium | reverse complement strand
GATCGGTCCATTCATGGGCCTGGCGAATTTATCTCTACCAATATCCAGGGCACTTTTAATCTGCTTCAGTGTTCGCTTGCGTATTGGAAGGGACTGCCAGCCGACCAGGCGAAAGAATTTCGATTTCTACATGTGAGCACCGATGAGGTCTACGGCTCGCTGGGTCCTAACGATCCCGCTTTCACGGAGACGACGCCTTATCAGCCCAACAGCCCCTATTCCGCAAGCAAGGCTGCAAGCGATCACCTAGTGCGTGCCTGGCATCACACTTATGGCTTGCCGGTGCTGACCACCAACTGCTCAAACAACTATGGGCCATTTCAGTTTCCCGAAAAACTGATTCCGCTCGTGATCGCCAATGCGCTTGCCGGCAAACCGCTTCCCATTTATGGCGACGGGATGAATGTGCGGGACTGGCTTTACGTTGGCGATCACTGCTCAGCCATTCGTGCTGTTTTGGCGAAAGGTCTGCCGGGAGAGGTCTACAACATTGGCGGATGGAATGAGATGCCCAATCTTGTCATCGTCAAGACCATCTGCGCCCTGTTAGATGAGCGATCACCCGAAACAGCGAAACGGGCGGGTGGTAAGCACGAGTCACTCATTCAGTTTGTGAAAGATCGTCCCGGGCATGACCGACGTTATGCAATCAATGCAGAAAAGATCAACCAGGCACTTGGCTGGAAGCCAAGCGAGACATTTGCATCCGGTATTGCCAAAACGGTTGACTGGTACCTGGCTAATCAAGACTGGGTTCGTCGGGTACAAAGCGGCGCCTACCGCGACTGGATACAAAAGCAGTACGGAAACACCGCCTCATGATTGTCATCTTTGGAAGCCAAGGGCAGCTCGGTTCAGCCTTTCAGGAGCTCATCGGCCAAGCCCCAGAGCATGTGTTTCTGACCCGATCTAGCCAAGACTACTGCGGCGACATTCTGGATACGGCAGGCATCACTGAGACCCTGATGACGCTTCGTCCAGAGATCATCATCAACGCAGCGGCCTATACCGCTGTCGATCAGGCAGAGCAGGATTTAGAGGCAGCTACCGCTGCAAACGCCCGAGCACCCGGGGTAATCGCACAGATCGCAGCCAAGCTTGATTCGTTGCTGATTCACTATTCCACCGATTACGTCTTTGATGGTTCTGGCGCTACCCGCTGGGGCGAGCAGTCAGCCTGCAGACCGCTATCGGTATATGGAAAGACAAAACGAGCAGGTGAAGAGGCGGTGATCGCAGCGGGCGGCCGACACTTTATTCTGCGTGCGAGCTGGCTTTACAGTCGACACGGGAGAAATTTCTTAAAGACTATGCTGCAGCTCGCGGAAACCAAAGAAGAAATTCGTGTCGTTAATGATCAGTGGGGGGTGCCCACCCACGTTGATTACCTTGCGGGTGTCACCCTGGACCTAATTAATCTGGCAACGCCAGGATTTGGCTCCACAGGAAAGGCACCCGCCTATGGCCTGTATCACTGCGCACCCGCGGGTGAGACCAATTGGTTTGAATACGCACGGCTGGTGATCAACACTGCCAAGGCGCACGGTGCGGCCAGTAAAGTAAAGAAGATTATTCCAGTACCGTCGAGTGAATATCCCACCGCTGCCGTGCGTCCGCTTAACTCACGGCTGAATACCGATAAGCTCGCTGCAGTCCTGAAAGTCGATCCCGCCGACTGGCAGGAAGATGTGATTCTCACCGTCGGCCAGGTGTTGCAAGAGCAAGAAGAGGAGAACCCCTGATGACGCAGTCACGTAAAGGCATCATTCTCGCGGGCGGATCTGGCACGCGGCTTCATCCCGCAACACTTGCCGTCTCAAAGCAGCTGCTGCCGATTTACGATAAACCCATGGTCTTTTATCCCCTAACTACGCTGATGCTGGCAGGCATTCGGGAGATCCTACTGATCTCAACGCCACAGGATACGCCGCGCTTTGAGCAGCTCCTAGGTAATGGAAAACAGTGGGGCATTGAGATCCAATACGCCGTGCAGCCCTCGCCAGATGGACTGGCGCAGGCGTTCATTATCGGTGAGCGGTTTGTGGGTCATCAGCCAAGCGCATTGGTGCTCGGTGATAACGTCTTCTACGGCCATGACTTTGCGCCAAGCCTTGTTCGTGCCAACCAACAGACATCTGGGGCCACTGTATTTGCCTATCCCGTGCACGACCCCGAACGTTACGGGGTAGTGGAATTTGATGCCAGTGGTAAGGCAATCTCCCTTGAAGAAAAGCCCACAAAGCCAAAGTCCCGTTATGCCGTGACGGGACTGTATTTCTACGATAACCGAGTAGTCGATGTTGCAAAACATCTCAAGCCATCTGCCCGTGGTGAGCTTGAGATTACTGACGTTAATCGACAGTATCTTGAGTGGGGCGCCCTTGATGTTCAGGTTATGGGTCGTGGTCATGCCTGGCTTGATACTGGCACCCATGAGTCACTCCTCGAAGCAAGCCAGTTCATCCAGACTATCGAGAAACGCCAGGGGCTTAAAGTGGCCTGCCCAGAGGAGATTGCCTGGCGCCAGGGGTGGATTACGAGCCAGGATCTGGAGCGACTTGCAGCGCCACTCGCGAAAAGCGGTTACGGAAAATACCTGCTTGACCTGTTAAACGACAAGGTCTTCTGAAAACAATGGCACTGACTGTTACGCCACTTGCCCCGTTTAGCGAGGTATTGCTGATCAAGAACCAGGTCTTCGGGGACGCCAGGGGATTTTTCTTAGAGAGCTTTAATAAGAAGACATTCCATGCGACAACGGGTCTTTCACCCGACTTTGTTCAGGATAACCATTCACGATCGAACAAGGGCGTACTTCGTGGGATTCATTTTCAGCGAGCGCCGCATGCCCAAGGAAAGCTCGTACGTGTGGTCAATGGTGCTGTCTTTGATGTTGCGGTAGATCTAAGGCGGTCATCGCCCACTTTCGGAAAATGGGCCGGCTATCGAC
>CAYPCG010000099.1:0-2957 GCA_964409175.1 uncultured Burkholderiaceae bacterium | reverse complement strand
GTAGAGCTTCTCAAGCCCTTCATATTGTTGGGTAAAGCCACAATAACTCGCCGTATTCACGATTAGAATAACGCGACCGCTGTACTGACACAGGTTCTGTGGCGCATCATCTTGTAGTCGGGGGAATGTGTGATTGAGCAGCTTCGGGCAGGCGTCATTAGACGCCCAGGCCTGTGGCATGAGAATCAAAAACGCAAGACTCAGGATGCCGAGCACACGGTAACGCCAATGTTTTGTTGTCAGCATCGCAATCATTGCGACAGGGCGGATGGGGGCCATATTTGTCTTGGTCAGATGGGAAGTAGAGGTTTATACTAGGCGCTGTAACCGCATGCGTCAACGTTTTGTCTATGACAAAAAGGGATTTAATGGATCTGCCTGATTCGACCGTGGTTCACCTCAGTATCTCCGCCGTAGAGCGGGACACTGGGCTCTCGAAGGACACGCTTCGTGTCTGGGAGCGTCGTTACGGCTTCCCCAACCCCCTCCGCGACGCTTTTGGCGAGCGTATCTACCCTCTTGAGCAGGTCGATCGGCTTCGGGCGATTCGGCGCCTGATGGACGTTGGCCATCGCCCGGGAAAGATTATTGGTCTGGACTTACATGAGCTCCAGGCGTTGTCAGATATGTCTGCCTCGTCTCCTGGCAATCGCCACGAGACCGAGCAGGATCACCATCCAGACGTTCAGTTCCTGGTGGAGACGGCCAAGTCCCACGACGTCGAGGAACTTCGCCGTCAGCTTGGACAGCGGCTTTTGCGTCTGGGTCTGGCGAGATTTGTGACCGAGGTCGTCGCGCCGCTGACCCAGCGGATTGGGGATGCCTGGTCACGCGGTCAGATGGAGATCTACGAAGAACATCTGTACACCGAATCCATGCAGGTGGTGCTTCGAAACGCGATCAGCACCATCCCGCAGCCGGGCGAACGCCCCCGTGTACTGCTCACGACATTCCCGTCTGAGCCTCATGGCATGGGGCTTTTGATGGTGGAAGCACTGCTTGCGCTCGAGGGCTGTCGTTGTGTGTCATTGGGCACGCAGACGCCGGTCTGGGACATCGTCCTTGCGGCCACTGCGCAGAACATCGACATTGTCGCGCTCTCGTTCTCGCCGGTCATGAACCCGAACCAGGTGCTTGATGGCCTGAATGAACTGCGGGCGAAACTGCCGAAATCAGTGGAAATCTGGGCGGGCGGCAAGTGCCCAGTGCTCCAGCGCAGACCTCCAGCAGACATCCGGGTGATCTCGGAACTGTCTGATCTTGCGCAGGCGCTGGCCGACTGGCGCCATCGCACCAGCCGGGCAACCCAGGAATAGTTAACTCTTTTTTGAATTAGTCTTTTTTGTGGGCGCGGGACTTGGCTTGGCCAGCGATTCCGCGCTGGCCTGCGCTGCCTGCATCATCTGACCGAACTGGCCTTGCATGGTCTCCCACCACTGGCCCGCTGCAGCCGCCGCCGCGGTTGAAGCGGCTGTAGGATCTGGTGGCGTCGTTCCAGCCGAAGCCCCGGCACCGGGTGTGGATTGCGCCATTCCTGCAGTGAACGATTGGATTGCCGCAATGGTCCCACGCTGAACTTCCATGGTCTGGATCGTTGTCTTTAGAAGATTTAGATTCAGCGATAGCCACTGCTCAACGGCTTTGAGTTCTTGGATCCGCCGATCAAGGTCTTGAATGTCGGTGGGGTTAAATGACCCGCCCGGCGGGAGCCCCTGCCCAGAGGCGAGTCCAGCCCAGGGAGTGGTTAGAAATTCAAAAGGATTAAAGGGCTGTTTTTCCATGATAGTTTTAGCGCCAATCGTGAGAGCGTTTTTAGAATATCCCAATGACGGCGCCTGAGACCCTCGAGACACACGGAATCTCGAAACAAGTCGCCCCTCGGGGGCGCTTCGATCGACGAATCATCTGGGTCGCGATCTCCGTCACATTCGCCCATCTTGTGATGGTCGTCGGGCTTGCCCGCATCATCGAGGCGTTCTTCCCGAGCGAGCCACCGCCTCCCCAGCCGATCTCGATTCAGCTTGCCCAGGCGCCTAGTCCCCCGCCCCCAGCCGCCGCGTCGCCAACGCCTCCGCCGGCGGCTCCTGCCCAGCCCGCGGAGCCTACCAAGCCTTCTGAGAGTCCCTCGGCCGCCCCACCCGCCCCTCCTGTAGTGAAACCAGCGGAACCAAAACGTGTTGAAGAGCGAGTGCCTACTCTCGAGGAGCTTCCGAAAATGGGAGGGGTCGCCTTAAATGCTTTCTGGGGCAATTTCTCTGAGGGGAACCTGGTCGCCAAAGGCGCTCTGAAGCTTAGCTTTCCTGCTCCTGATCGGTATCAGATTGAGCTCGTGACCCATGCGGTTGGCTGGGCGAAGCTCTTTGCATCGGCGCCGCTTCAGGCCAAAGGGGAGGGCAGGCTCGGCCCCGGAGGATTTCTGCCTGACCGTTATACCCACAGGACTCCCCGTGGGAAAGAAGAGGTGTCTACCTTTGATTATCAAAAAGAAAAAATCTTCTATTCTTCTCTAAAAGAACCCCTTCTTCTTCCAAAAGGTGTTCAAGATCGTCTAAGTTTCATGATTCAGTTGGCCTGGATGATGAAGGTTGATCCGGAGCGGTTCTTTCTTGGGGGGTCGCTGCGCATTCCTATGGCAGGCAGGAACAAGATCGAGGACGTTGAATTCCTGGTGCTCGATGACGCGGATGTCGTCTTACCGGGAGGCGTTCTGGTCCCGGCGGTCCATTTATCCAGCGCTCGGGAGGGAACGAATTACAAGGGTCGAATTGATGTCTGGCTGGACAAGACTGATCGG
The DNA here is from genome assembly GCA_964409175.1 of uncultured Burkholderiaceae bacterium. Lineage (GTDB taxonomy): Bacteria > Pseudomonadota > Gammaproteobacteria > Burkholderiales > Burkholderiaceae_A > Lacustribacter. The sequence continues at coordinate 163 of CAYPCG010000099.1, read as the reverse complement.
CTTCTCCCCGTTCGAATCCGGTTTGAAGAGGTTCGGGGACAGGTACTGGATCTGCTGACCGTTCGAGAGCCGTAATCCCGCGTTATTTGACGAAATCTGGGCTTCGAACCATAATTGCCGGTTCCTCGCGGAGGGGTGCCCGAGTGGCTAAAGGGGGCAGACT
>CAYPCG010000098.1:0-2998 GCA_964409175.1 uncultured Burkholderiaceae bacterium | reverse complement strand
GGCCATGGGCATGCGCATTGTGCTGGTCCATGGCAGTCGCCCACAGGTGCAGGAGCAGCTCACCTTGCGCCATATCGAAAGCCAATTCGTCAATGGGGTACGCATCACCGACAAGCCCTCACTGGAATGCGCCAAGGAGGCCTCCGGTGAACTGCGCCTGGACATTGAGGCAGCCTTCTCGGCAGGATTGCCCAATACGCCGATGGGCAACGCACGGATCCGGGTGATCAGCGGCAACTTTGTCACGGCACGCCCCGTGGGCATCGTCGATGGCGTGGATTTCGAGCATACCGGCATTGTCCGTAAGATCGAGTCCGAGGCGATTCGTCATGCCTTAAACAGTGGTGCGCTCGCATTGTTATCACCGCTTGGTTTTTCGCCCACCGGCGAAGCCTTCAATCTCTCCATGGAAGATGTCGCCGCGAGCGTGGCCATCAGCCTGGATGCGGACAAGCTGATCTTCATGACCGACGCGGATGGCGTACCGGCAATTCACGGCGAGCGCATTGCCGAGATCTCGGAAGAGGATGCGGAACAGCTCATCGCCCGCGGGAGTCTGCATCAGGACGCGAGCTTCACACTGCGCCACGCCCTGCGCGCCTGCGACGGCGGTGTCGAACGGGCCCATATCATTCCATTCACTCAGGATGGCGCGCTGCTCTTGGAACTCTTTACCCACGATGGCATTGGCAGCATGGTGGTGGAGGAGACACTCGAGGCCTTGCGCCCCGCCACCATTGACGATGTGGCGGCCATTGTGTCGCTGATTGAACCGCTCGAATCCGACGGCACGTTTGTCCGTCGCGGACGCGCCAAGATCGAACGCGACATTGATCGGTTCACGGTGATCGAACACGATGGGGTGATTTTTGGATGCGCGGCGCTCTACACATTCAGCAAATCCTCCACGGGGGAGCTCGCCTGCCTGATGGTCAGACCCGAGACCCAGGAAAAAGGCGACGGCGAGCGGTTGCTGAAAAGCATTGAGCAGCAGGCACGGCAGGCAGGATTGAAGAGCATTTTTGTGCTCACCACGCGCACCGCACACTGGTTCTTAAAACGCGGATTTAAGGCCGGCAGCGTCGAAGAGCTGCCAAAGTTGCGCAAGGAATCCTACGACTGGGCACGAAAATCCCAAGTCCTCATCAAGTCTCTGGTCTAGACCCGCTGGCGAGAATTGTTCGCCATCCCTGATCCAGGGTCGTAGTCGATATCAGTCCTGACGATCCGGGGTGATCGTGCGCGAGAACGGTCCGCCGCCAATGCCACTGAATTCCGCCAGAATCATCGGGGCTTCGTCCGGTTTGCGGTGGAGTCGATCCATCACCTGATCGGAGGCCTGAATTAATCCATCGATGTAATCGGCTGCTTTGCAGTCGCGATGGGCAAACTGCATATGCCAGTCCTGGAATAAACGCACCGGAATCGAGGTGTCGGCCAGGACTTGAATATCGTGATGGCGCGGGTCTTGTCGAATCGAATTCCAGACACGCTGCAGGGGCAGGTTCGGGCCTTCAATCCACTGAAAGAAGGCGCCACGGTCAAACACCAGCACTCCTGTCACGCCCTCTGCACGATTACGCGCCCGCGACCCCGCGAGCAGATACAACAGGTCGAGTTCGGTAAACCCGACCGATGCCTTGCTGTGATACACAATGGTGGACAACGCCGACACGACAACTCCAATAAAGAACGTACCTTTTGAGAGTAAGTCTGATGGCGCTTAAAAGCAATTCAATTGCGTGGACTTTTGATCAATGTCAGTCTGCACTCGCACCAGATACGCATATCCACTCGCCCTCCCAACATGTCATCCCGCAAATTTGGTCTGGGACAAATGCGCCCCCATCCAGCCACAGGACCGTGACCGGATTGATGAGTAAATTGTCTTGGTCAATAAATGCAAAGCAATTTGGATAGCCGACACTGGCTAAAGACGACCGATGAGGAATATCTCCTAATTTCAAAGATACGCGCTCCGGTAGCTTCGGCACGCGAAACCGAATCGACGGCTCCGTTTGCTCAAGACAAACAATAGAAAAAAGCCGGCCAAACGTACTCCTTAACTCCGCTACTGTTCCGCCCCCCCAAGCCATGGTGAGGGTCGACGCGTCTGAACCGACAACGGATGCACCTTTTCGGAGTAACCGGTCAAGCCGGCCGTGAATGACCGGAGAAACCATCACCGTCCCATACTCCCGAGCAAGACCACCCAACGGTCTCGCGCGCCTTAGAAAAACCTGTATTAGAAGTTTTCTTGCAAGCTGTGACGCAGGTTGCTCAGGCCGAGACTCGAGCAAAGCCAACATGGTAATCAATTGGCCGAGCTCGGTACCGCCAAACTCAATTGACTCTGAGATACCCCGCTCCCGAGACTCATTTGGCACCGGTGAGTCCATCGAGGACGGTGCGCTATCGAGCAGTGCGCTTACTCCTTGGAGTAATTCGTCTAGCGTCTGGTCGATATCGGAGGTCATTATGAGGAATGATCTTATAAGACGTGTGAATTTTCGATGCTGCGCAACGCCAAACGCACGGATCGCAGATCCTGTCCGACTCTTGAAACGGGCTCTCCGAACACCTGTAAGTCCGAATCCAGTAGCAGGTTCTCCACTTCTAGCTCCGACCGACTGACCGCTCCCATCGCCTGGGCAGTTGCGTCACGAAGCTTTGGTCGTTGAACGAAAAAATAGCCCAATAATAACGACCATGCGATCAACGTTCCAATCATGGAAACCGTCTGCAAAAATGACTTCACATTTACGCCGTCCGTTATCCAAGCCCGTGCAAGCGATCCCGAGACCACCCCCCACATCTGCCATGTTTCCACCAGCGAGCGCCACACATCGACGATCAGATCAACTCCTCGCCCTGCCCCATCCGCGGCTCCACGAGATAACATCTGCCAATCACCCGCCACCGGCAGCAGTGCTGCCAGACCAGCAACGACCGCAATCGTTAAAAACAAAACACTGAGCCGAATCATCCTGCCAGAAAC
>CAYPCG010000097.1:0-3084 GCA_964409175.1 uncultured Burkholderiaceae bacterium | reverse complement strand
GGCTGGTGTCGAGCAGATGATTGCAATGGAAGTCCGCTTCTTGGAGGTCAAAAAGAGTGCGCTTGAAAACATTGGTCTGAACTGGCAAAAGAGCGCAGCTGGGCCTATTTTTGGGATCGTTGGAGATTCTCATACGAATCGACACTTCCGGCCCTCAGCCTCTGGCGCGCTCAGCGATAGTGGTGCCCCTGTTTTTTCGGGGAATTTACCCGGAAGCGACAGTGCCCCGGTTCCATTTGGTCGGGTCACACCCTTTGCTATGTATTTTGGTCTTCAGTCGACGCTGGCATCCGTATTGAACTTGATGGAGCAAAAGGGCGATGCCATCGTGTTAGCTGAGCCGATTCTGTCTTGTCGAAGTGGCGGCTCGGCGAAGTTTTTGGCGGGTGGCGAAGTGCCACTGCCGACCACAAGCTCGGTGGGTACGACATCAGTTCAGTTTAAGCCTTATGGTATTAAGTTTGAGATTAATCCGACCTTAACTGAGTCTGGCAGTATTGCAGCCCGCGTGATGACGGAACTGTCGACCGTCGATCCGGCGATTAAAGTTGGCGATCTCCCCGCTTTTTTGTCGCGACAGACAGAGACGGAAGTAAATCTGAAAGAAGGTGAAACGCTGGTCATCTCAGGCCTGATCTCTGAAGATCGTAGCAAAACGGTTGAGAAACTTGCGGGACTTGCTGATATCCCCGTGCTGGGACGGCTATTCCAGTCGAAAGATTTTCGAGAGCGTCGCAGTGAGATGATTGTATTTGTCACGCCACGATTCATTTCCCCAGACAGCACGCTTAACCAAGATCTCACCGGACGGGCGAACCAGAGCGAATTATCGGTTCGCAAGGCCATTGATGGGGAGCAATGATGTCCGAGCCACAGGCCATAACAAGCGAGCAATGCCCCCAACCCCGACTGACGATCGGTATCGGTCAGCCAGGTCAGGCCCAGCGAGACCTCCAGATTACTGAATTCCCGGCGGTGATCGGGCGGGATGCTGCCCTTGCGATAAATCTCTCGGGTCTGTGGGTAGGTCGTCGGCATGCGGAGATCAGGCCTGGGCTTGGTAGCTTTGTTGTAGCGGACTACGGGACGCTCGCTGGAACGCTAGTGAACCAGCATCGAGTCTCTGAGTACGGCCCTTTGAAGGCAGGCGATCTGATTGAGATTGGGTCTTGGCAGTTGAGCGTGAAGGAGGTTGGTACGAGTGGGACATCGGGACCGCAGACCGAGGATCCTCGAATAGATCAAGCCGTGAATCGGCTGCGTCAGCAAATCGATCTTCGTAAAAAAGACTGGCAGGGTATTTCTGATAAGGCCATTCGGGCGGAGTACGCACAATTTATTCAGCCGATTGTGGCTGAGTTATTTGCCGACGACACAGCGGCGGTGCGATCGGCAGTCGAGGATCGCATCGTGGCGGACACGGTAGGTCTTGGGCCTTTGGAGGCGTTATTTGATGACCCTCAGATCTCTGAAATCATGGTGAATCGATATGACCAGATTTTCATTGAGCGCAACGGTATCTGTGAGCAGACAGCGCTTCAGTTTTCTGGGGAAGACGGTGTACGCGCAGTGATCGATCGAATCGTGTCGCCGCTGGGGCGTCGAATTGATGATGCAAGTCCTATGGTGGATGCTCGACTTCCGGATGGATCGCGAGTGAATGCAATGATTCCGCCCCTTTCTGTCAAAGGCGCCTGTATGACAATACGGCGTTTTTCGCGGACGTTGCTTGGGCCCGAAGCCCTCGTGGCAGGTGGGTCCGCAAGCCCGGAAATGATGGCGTTTCTGAAAATGGCTGTCGAACACCGATCAAGTATTGTTGTCTCGGGTGGCACGGGATCGGGTAAGACAACGCTGTTAAATCTTTTGTCTCAATGGATCCCTGCGTCTGAGCGCATTATCACGATCGAAGATGCGGCAGAGCTTCGATTGAACCACGCGAATCTGGTGACCATGGAGGTACGGCAGTCAAATGCCGAAGGACACGGTCAGGTCACCATTCGTGACCTACTCAGAAACTCTCTGAGAATGCGGCCGGATCGAATCATTGTTGGCGAATGTCGGGGTGGTGAGGCACTAGACATGCTTCAGGCAATGAATACAGGACATGAGGGGTCCTTAACGACCGTCCACGCTAACTCCGCAAGAGATGCCTTATCGCGATTGGAGGTCATGGTTCTTATGTCCGGGTTTGAGCTGCCCCTGGCCGCCATTCGCGAGCAGATTGCGTCTGCCGTTGATATCGTGATCCAGCAGCAGCGATGCGCGGATGGTCGACGCCGAATTGTGAGTATTGTGGAAGTATCAGGTGTCGAGTCTGGCGTTATTCAGACGCAAGAGATCTTCCGTTGGCGACATGATCAGCAGCAGCATTGCGCCTCGGGAATCATCCCACTTTGCATGGAGCGGCTTGCGGAGCGGGGGGTTGTTTATGATGCTCGGGCTTTGCTTGGTTTGAGGGATGAGTTCCTGTGAAAATCATCATCGCCATCTTGTCATGGTCTGTCGTGGTAATGGTCTTTGCCCCGCGGGCGCTTCGTTGGAGCGGTCTGAAGCTTGTTGACCTTGAAGACACCCTTACTCGACACCTTGAGAGCTTTCACGTCTTTCTGCGAAGCGGTGCGATCCGAGCGATCGCTATCGTTGTAGCGGCAGTCGCGACCGGGCTAGCCGTCATTATTTTTGACCGGCTGATACTCGCGCCCGTCCTTCTGCTCGCAGCGATAGCAGCCTTCGTGCTGGTTGTTCAGCTTCGTCTAAAGAAGCGTCTTCGCGAGATTCGTTATCAGCTTCCGGACGTAATTGAACTGATCGCAACATCCCTAAAGGCGGGGTCATCAATTCGGGCGGCGATCCTTCAGGTCGCTCGTCAGTCACCAAGACCGATTTCGCGGGAGCTCGGAATTCTTGAGCGCTCACAGCGGATTGGCGTACCGCTCGATGCTGCGCTTGAGCAGTGGTCTAGGCGTCTGGGGATTGAAGAGGTTGGTCTTTTGTCTTTCACGATTAGTGTCTCTTCGGCATCTGGCGGCAACCTCTCGGAGTCGCTTGACAGGCTTGCAGCAACCTTTCGCCAGCGTCTAA
>CAYPCG010000096.1:0-3199 GCA_964409175.1 uncultured Burkholderiaceae bacterium | reverse complement strand
CAAAAAACGATGCATCCGGACCTGAGCAGGTTGGTGGGGCCGTCTTCACTGCTCCGCCAAGTTCTTTCAAACTGGTTCCAATTCCTTCCAACAGTTTCCAAACTGTTCGGGGTCATTTGCGAGCCAGGCGTGCGGTCAGTTCTGACCGGTTACCGCTCATTCCAAGCCTTCAAAACCTGCATTTCGCCTCTCTAAAGGCGCGTTTATGCCGGCTGGGCACTGGTTCGGAACCATTTCGAACCGTTTGGAATCGGTTGGAAATGGCTGTGCCGAAACAACCGAAGCGCGCCCTTGACCTACAGCGCCGACCCAATCAAGCAGGCTTGTTCGTAAGCCTCGATGTCTTTGATTCGGTACAAGACCTTGCCCACGATCTTCAAGTAGGGCGGCCCTTCGCCAACCGTACGCCAGCGCTGCAGGCGTGACACTGAGCACGCCCAGCGATCAGCCAGCATCTTCTCGGTCAGCAGTTCGCGTGTCGGTTCGGTCGGCACCTTTGTCTTGCGGCGCTTTGGCTTGTGCTTGTTCTCGCTGGCAGCCATCTTGGCGATTCCACTCGCAAGGACATCCAGTACATCTCTGGTGCTCTCTAGCTGGGGGTAAGCGGCGGGTGAATGTTCAGGGTGCATGAGACATCTCCATGGGTTGAGGTGAAAGTGAATCGGCCTTCCAGGTGATCTGGAAAGAGGTCGGGTTTACAGATCCCAGATCAATGCGGGTGATCAGCGCTGACGCCAGGCGCCGTTGTTCCGCGGCGTCCAGTTGTTGCCAAAGCGCATCGGCATCATGGAAGATCGCCCTCAGTTGCGGGGTTGAAAGTTCAGCTAATACCCCGTGCCCAGTGCTCTTGAGCAAGGCGGCCAGGCCTGTGATGAAGTCGGAACTTATGAGGCGGCCGCAAATCTCACGGGCCACTTTTTGCTCGATCCATCCAGCGGGGATCCGCCGCGCAACAGCTCGACCCGCGCCAAAGCGTGCTTCTGAGCGCGATACGTAATAGCCATAGCGCCTCGTAGGCTTGGAGGTGTACCGGTAGTAGAAGGGCTCGCCAGAGCGGGTGAACAAAAGCCCGGACAGCAGAGCGTTGGTGGGGTGATTGGCTGGGGCACGACTGACCTTGGACTTTGCTTGGGCGAGCTCCCAGGTCTCGCGGTCGATGATGGCGACATGCTGGCCCGGGTAAATCTGATCGCCGTGCTTGACCATTCCCAGATAGGTTGGATCATTGATCAGGCGGTGGATGCACTTCATGGTGAAGACGCGATCACCCATCACGCGCCCCTTGTCGGTGACGTGGCGCTTGGTGCGAATTCCCTTGTCCTCAAGAACCTTGGCGATCTGAGCCGCCGAGCCGGTTGTGACGTACGACGCAAATATTCCCTGGACGATCTCGGCTTCTGCGGGATCGATGACCAGCTTTCGGTCGACGCAGCGATAGCCCAATGGGACATAGCCGCCCATCCAAAGCCCTTTTTTCTTGGACGCGGCAATCTTGTCGCGGATGCGCTCACTGCAAATCTCGCGCTCGAATTGCGCGAACGACAGCATCATGTTCAGGGTCAGCCGGCCCATGGATGATGTGGTGTTGAACTGCTGGGTCACCGAGACGATGTGCACGTTCAGCGATTCCAGCAGCGTGATGATTTGGGAGAAGTCGCGGAGGCTTCGGGTCAAGCGGTCGATCCTGTGGACGACCACCACATCGATCCGCTGCTTGCGGATGTCATGCAGCAACTGAGTCAGTGCCGGGCGTCGGAGCGTGGCGCCCGAGAAGCCTGGGTCTTCGTAAACGGCGGCGCATGCCCACCTCTGTGCCCCCTGGCTTGCGACATAGGCCTGACCGGCTTCACGTTGGGCGTCGATGGAGTTGAACTCCATGGCCAGGCCCTCATCGCTGGAGACGCGACAGTAGATGGCGCAGCGTCTGGGCTGCGCCCCCTCTGCGCTAGCAAGAAGAGGAAGACTGGAATTGGGTGCAAAAGTCATCAAAGTGCTCCTGAAGGACAAGAAGCACCATTGACGCAAATTGATGACTTGCACGAGGTTGCATGGGAGGTCCATGCAGGTTCATACCGATCAGCGGGATGACTTTTCTCACTGAGGTAGTCCGTTGGGCTTATCAACCCCGCAAGCTTGGAAGATCAAAACTGAATGCGGGCCGATATCCGCAACGTGCGGGGTTCCGCGGGATGCACATGAACTCCATCTATCCCTGATGCCGGCTCCCCTGCAACCCGAGAGGTGTAGTAGTAACTGATGTCATTGTTTTTTCGATCAGTCAGATTCAGCACATCCATTGCGATGGTGATGTCGTTGGAAATTTTCCGGCTGACACGCAGGTTGGTCGTCAGGCTGGAGGTTGATCTGACACTGTTGTCCTCAATCAGGGGAGCCGAGCCAATGTATCGAATGCCGATCGATCCAGACCAAGGCCCCAAATTTCTGAGTGCGAAAGTGAGATTGGCGACACGCTGAGTCGCGTTGACGATGTGATTTCCAACTGGGTCATTGTCTGCGTAGCGGGGTTTGGTCCAAGCCAGATTCACATCCATTAGGAAGTGGTCACCCGGCGTCCAATGGTTGCTCCACTCGATGCCAGTTCTCTTGCTGGGCCTGCCTGCCTCGGTGTTGCCGGCATCGCCCACATAAACAAGTTCTGAGTCGAAGTCGAGCCTCCAAAATGCCAGTGCACTTTGCAGGTGAGGCACGATCTCCGTCTTGATACCGACTTCCTGTCCCCGAGAACTGACTAAGCCGGGCACCCGATCGATGGGCAGGCCCGTCTTGGGATCCACACGAGAGGTCATCCCCCTCGCGTCGTTGCTGTGAAATCCCTTGCCGGCGTTGAAAAAAAACTCGGTCTTGTTCCAGGGGCCAAAGATCGCAGAAATTTTTGGTGACAGCTTGAATGCTGAAGCCTGTCCGGAGTTTTCTGCCAGCGTGTAACTCGTGACATCGGCGCTCAATTGATCCGCCCTGATGCCCGTGATGGTTCGAAACCATGGGGACCAATTGACTTCGTTCTGACCATAGACGCCAAGCATCGTCTGGCGCACTCGGTCATCCCGAACCGTCCCCTGGATTTGTCTTTGCGCTGTGTCGTACAAACCCACACGAATCTGATCCTGTCTGACTTGGATCCCTAGCGTGTTGAGCATGGAGCGCTCGGGTCCGAGATCAAAGCTCCAAGTGCGAATAG
>CAYPCG010000095.1:0-3269 GCA_964409175.1 uncultured Burkholderiaceae bacterium | reverse complement strand
ATGCCGGGCCGAATCATTGGACTGTCTGTCGATGCGCAGGGTCGCCCTGCGTATCGCATGTCGCTTCAGACCCGAGAGCAGCACATTCGGCGAGATAAGGCCACAAGCAATATCTGCACCGCACAGGCGCTGCTTGCCAATATGGCCGCCTTCTATGCGATCTATCACGGACCCCAGGGGCTACACAGAATTGCCTTGCGCACCAACGCCATGGCACGGCTCTTGGTGAAAGCCACCGCCCTTTCACCGATTAGCGATGCCTTCTTTGATACGGTCTGCTTTGCTTCTAGCACCGTAAACGCTGTTGCTGGTGGTCTGTCGGGTGTGAAGTCCAGAGCAGCAGAAAAACAGATCAACCTGCGCTATTTCGATAATGGCGATCTAGCAATCGCCTGTGATGAGACCACATCGCTTCGAGACATTGCCGACCTTGTCTATGTATTAACTGGCAAGACCACCACTACCGATGTGCTGCCAACGTCCACGCTGACGGTTCAGGCCGAATCGATTCCTGCCGCGATGATGCGGACAGGTCCGTTGCTCTCCCACCCGGTCTTTCATCGCTATCAGTCAGAGACCGAGTTCATGCGCTATCTGAAGCGCCTCGAAAATAAAGATATCTCGCTTGTGCACTCGATGATCCCGCTAGGGTCTTGCACCATGAAGCTCAATGCGGCGTCCGAGATGGCCCCCGTCAGCTGGCCAGAATTTGCAGCGATTCACCCTTTTGCACCAGAGAGTCAGGCCAAAGGCTATGCCGAGATGCTTCGCCAACTCGGTCACTGGCTTGCCGAGATCACAGGCTTTGATGCCGTGTCATTTCAGCCGAACTCGGGAGCGCAAGGGGAATATGCTGGCCTATTAGCGATTCGTTTTTATCAGCAGTCGATCGGCCAAGGGCATCGTGATGTCTGTCTAATCCCGTCATCCGCCCACGGCACCAACCCCGCAAGCGCTCAGATGATGGGCATGAAGATTGTGGTGGTGGCCTGCGACGCACAGGGTAACGTTGATCTTGCCGATCTCAAGGCCAAGATCGATGCCCACCGAGATGCACTCTCTGTGCTGATGGTGACCTATCCGTCAACGCATGGTGTCTTTGAGTCATCCATTCGCACCATCTGCAAGATGGTCCACGATGCAGGCGGCCAGGTCTATATGGACGGCGCGAATCTTAATGCCCAGGCGGGGCTTACGCGCCCCGGCGATATTGGCGCAGACGTCTGTCACATGAACCTGCACAAGACGTTTTGTATTCCGCACGGCGGTGGCGGCCCTGGCATGGGACCGATTGCCGTTGCGAAGCATCTTGCCCCGCATCTGTCCGTCCACCCGTTTGAGACCGAGAGCGCAATCAATAGCGTTTCCGCAGCACCGTTTGGAAGCGCCCTGATCACCACGATCTCGTGGATGTATCTGCGCATGATGGGGGCAAGTGGTCTGCGTAAGGCAACCGAGTTAGCGATTCTGAATGCCAACTACATCGCCACCCGGCTATCGCCTTACTTCCCCATCCTTTACAAAGGGGAGCAAGGACGCGTGGCACACGAATGTATTCTGGACCTGCGGCATCTGAAAGCTGAAGTGGGTGTCACTGCAGAAGACGTAGCCAAGCGACTAATGGATTACGGTTTTCATGCGCCAACACTGTCGTTCCCAGTCGTTGATACGCTGATGGTCGAGCCGACCGAGTCCGAATCCAAGGCGGAACTTGATCGATTCTGTGATGCCATGATCGCTATTCATGGAGAGATCGAAAAAATCAGAAGCGGTGACTTCGATGCCAAAGATAACCCCTTAAAGTGTGCCCCGCATACCGCGCAAGAAACGGTAGGGGATTGGACCCACAGTTATTCGCGTGAGACTGCGGTCTATCCGCTTGCCTGGGTTCGTAACGCTAAGTTCTGGCCCACGGTGAAACGCATCGATAACGCCGCAGGCGATCGTAACCTCATCTGCACCTGCCCACCCGTAGAAGACTATCTATGAAATCGATTCCGCTGGCGTCTCTTCACCAGGAACTCGGGGCAAAGTTTGGTCCGTTTGCTGGATATCAGATGCCGATTCAATATCCGGCAGGCCTCAAGGCTGAGCATCTGCACACTCGCAGCCATGCAGGACTCTTTGATGTATCCCACATGGGTCAGCTACGGATTACGGCGCCTAATGATGCAAGCGGTGCGACGTTAAAGAAAAGTCTTGAGCGGGCGCTACCCTGTGACTTTGATGGCTGGACCTCTGACACGCAACGCTATTCACTGCTGCTTAACCAAGAAGGCGGCATTAATGATGATCTGATGCTGGTCTGGCGTGAAGCGGATGTGTCGCAGGGGCGACCCACCGCAGAGGTCCGGATGGTGGTGAATGCCGGTAATCGCGATGTCGATCTTGCGCAGCTAAAGACACTCTGCCCTGACCTTCAATTCGACTGGGTCGATGCTGCATTAATCGCCTTACAAGGCCCCGATGCAGAATCAGTCTTAGCAGCACTTGATCCCAAAGCAGCCAACATGGTCTTTATGGAGGCAGCCGACCTCTCGCTCTGCGGGGTCACCTGTTTCACGACCCGATCTGGATACATGGGTGAAGACGGCTATGAGATCTCTATCCCGGCCACAATCGCAGAAGAAGTGACGCGTGCACTGCTCGCCGATGCACGTGTGAACCCTGTTGGCCTGGGTGCCCGAGACACGCTACGCCTTGAGGCAGGGCTACCCTTACACGGCCAAGACATCTCGCCCACCATCAGCCCGATCGAGGCAGGTTTAGGCTTTGGTATTGCACCGAGCCGTCGGCCAGCCAAATCGAGCAACGACTCAGGCACGGCAGGCGAACAGGTCGTTAGCCCCAAACTAGGCGGCTTTCCGGGTGCGGAACCCATCCTGGAACAGATTCGCCAGGGAAGCCCCCGAAAGCTGATTGGGCTGATCTCTAAAGAGCCCGTTCCCATTCGCGCGCATGCAGTGATCGTGGACGCTAAAGGAGATCCTGTGGGTGAGGTGACAAGCGGCACCGTCTCCCCATCGCTGGGCCACCCCATCATGCTCGCGCTGGTGCAAAGCCAGGCCGTTGATCTTCCACTTTTTGCGAGGGTTCGAGATAAGACACTTGCCGTGGAACGGACGCGTCTTCCCTTCGTTCCTAAGCGCTATAAACGCTAGCAAGACATCGTCTTGCCCAAGCAAAACGGCCTGACAAAGGGGTCGCCGCTCCCGTAAAATCGGGGTTTCCCGTTAATAAGGCAGTTTTCCTCATGGCAGGGCATTCCA
>CAYPCG010000094.1:0-3332 GCA_964409175.1 uncultured Burkholderiaceae bacterium | reverse complement strand
GACCTTACCGAACATGCGTGTGCCCTGGGGGTAACGGCGACCAATGCCATCCCAAGGATCATCGCCCAGTTGCTTAACGCCCAGCGATACACGGTTCTTATCCTGGTCGTAACGCAGCACGCGTGCGGTCACTTCCTGGCCAACGGTCAGCACTTCGGAAGGATGACGGACGCGACGCCATGCCATGTCGGTGATGTGTAGCAGACCATCGATACCGCCGAGGTCGATAAACGCACCGTAGTCGGTGATGTTCTTCACAACGCCAGTGACGGTGGAGCCTTCTTTGAGGTTCTCCATCAGCTTGGCGCGATCTTCGCCCATGGACGCTTCCACGATTGCACGGCGCGACAACACGACGTTGTTACGCTTGCGATCAAGCTTGATTACTTTGAAATCAAGGGTCTTGCCCTCGATATGGGACGTATCTTTGATAGGACGGGTATCAACGAGTGATCCGGGCAGGAAGGCACGGATACCGTTGGTCATCACCGTCAGACCACCTTTGACTTTGCCCGTCACAGTACCGATCACGGTCTCGCCGCTCTCAAGGGCCTGCTCAAGGCTTACCCATGCAGCAAGACGCTTAGCGCGGTCACGCGACAGACGGGTCTCGCCACGGCCATCTTCCAGGGCCTCGATCGCCACGGAGACGAAGTCGCCTTCCTTGACATCGACCTCACCCTGGTCGTTGAAGAATTCTTCTAAGGGGATAAAGCTCTCGGACTTCAGTCCGGCATTGACCACAACGTGGTTCTGATCAACCCGCAGCACTTCGGCGGTAATGACCTCGCCTGCGCGCATTTCTTGGCGGGCGATAGATTCTGCAAACATCGCAGCAAATGAATCGGGAGCAGCGTTTTTAGCGATCTCGCTAAGTTGGTTAAGTTGTTGGGACATTAAGTTAAAAGGTTTCCGACAAAAGTCATAAAGCACACCACACCCTGCACCCCTGAAGGCACAAGACACAGCGGAGTTAAAAAAGATGCAGGTTAGGAAATGCTGCCTGCTTGTTCGACCGAGGCCGACCGCCAGGCATTCACCACCGCTTGCACCACCTGATCAATCGAAAGGTCCGTGGAATCAATCACCACGGCTTCCGATGCCGGTTTCAAGGGTGCAATGGCTCGGGAAGCATCCCGGGCGTCTCGCGCCTCCAAATCGGCGGAAAGACTGTCAAGGTTAGCGGAAAAACCTTTATCAATCAATTGCTTATAACGTCTTTCGGCCCTCGCCCGGGCTGTTGCGGTCAGAAACACCTTCAATCGGGCATTGGGAAAGACCACCGTGCCCATATCTCGGCCGTCTGCGACCAGCCCTGGCTGCCGCGCAAAGTCGCGCTGACGCAACAGCAGGGCATGCCGAACCGCTGGAAATACGGCGATCTTGGAGGCCGCGACCCCGACCTCTTCCGCCCGAATCGCATGGCTGACATTGACTCCATCGAGCAAAATGGTCTGTCCCAGAAATTCGAGCTCCATTTCCGTCGCAAGAGAAGCGAGTGCCTGCTCATCTTCAAGGCTGCAGTCGCCTTGAAGGGCGGCCAATGCAGTAATCCGGTAAAGCGCCCCGCTGTCCAAATACCCAAAGCCCAACTCCATCGCTACGAGGCTCGCAATCGTTCCCTTGCCTGATGCCGTCGGGCCATCAATGGCCAGGACCGGCACAGCGCCTGCACACAGGGAAGAGAAGACATCAAAGTAGTCAGGAAAGGTCTTTGCCACACACCGCGGTTCATGAATGCTGACCGGCGCGTTACCAAAGCTCGCAAGTGAAAAGCACATGGCCACACGATGATCATCATAAGTATCGATCTGCGCAGGTTTCATCTGCTTGGCCGGATGAATCCGAATCCAGTCATTTCCAAACTCAGCAGTGACACCGAGCTTGCTGCACTCCTTCACCATCGCCGCAATGCGATCCGTTTCTTTCACACGCCAGGAGCCGATATTGCGAAGGGTGGTCGGCCCATCCGCAAAGAGTGCACAGGCGACCAGGGTCATCGCCGCATCCGGAATGGCATTGCAATCCAGATCAACAGCACGCAGGTGCGCGGTCACAGGGCCAACATCCTCGCCGATCTTGGCGACCCTCATCTCTGACGCATTCGGAAACGAGGCCTCAATCCAGTCGGGTCCCCATTCGATCGTCGCACCCATCTTTTGCAGGGCATCTGCAAAATGAATATCGCCTTGAACACTGTCGCGCCCCACACCGATTACACGGACAGGCCCAAAACCAATCGCCCCGGCTGCTAGAAAATATGATGCGGATGAGGCATCTCCCTCCACCGCAAGCTGCCCGGGAGAGATAAGTCTTGTCGGCGCCACCCGATATTCGATCGGATCGTTCGATGCCTGCGCAACCTCGACTCCAAACTTCTTCAAAACAGAGCGCGTGATTTCAATGTAGGGCTTGCTTATCAACTCTCCTTCGACACGGATTGCAACAGGCTGCTGCCACTGACTTGCCAGAATTGGTGCCGCCTGAAGCAGGCCTGTCAGAAACTGGCTTGATGTATCTCCCTTTACCGAGATCACCGGCTTTGGCGCAAGGGTCTTGCCGGTAATGCGAAGTGGCGGAAAGCCGTCCTCGCCGAGATAATCAATCTCCGCACCGATGGCCCGCAGCCCATCCACAAGGTCGCCGATTGGCCGTTCGTGCATGCGCGGCACCCCAGAGATCTCTACACAGCCGCCCGTCTGGGCAAGGCTTGCCACGAGCGCCGGGACCAGCGTTCTGATGGTGAGCCCCGAATTTCCAATAAACAACTGCAGCGGCTGATCCTTCGATCCCGTCACGGGGAATCGACCCGCACAGCCAGTAACAACAAAAGGCGCAGGGGAAACATCGGTGGCGGCAGCGGCCCCAGCGGTAGAGGCGCTAATCATTCCACTCTTCGCTGAATCCTTCGCCATCAGAACACCAAGCTTGGATAGCGAGTCGATCATGACCCGGGTGTCATCTGAATCCAGCAGGTTGTGCAAGGTCGTGGTGCCATCCGCAAGTGCGGCCAGCAACAACATGCGGTTAGAGATGCTTTTACTTCCCGGCAGAACAACCCGACCTTTCGCACCCTTGCGCGGCGTCAGCGTAATCATCTTCGGATAGAGCATTACTGAAACCCTTTCCGCCAATGGCTCGATTTCGTGAGCAGCTCAATTAAGGCTGATCGATCTGAATCTTCAAGCGCTTTTGCAAGCGTCTGCTGCTCCAGCAATAGATCTCGCCACACCGCAAGCAACTGCTCACGGTTATCCAAGAAGATGTCAGCCCAAAGCTCAGGCGAGCTCGCGGCAATACGCGTGGTATCCCGAAGTCCTCCCCCATGAAGC
>CAYPCG010000093.1:0-3506 GCA_964409175.1 uncultured Burkholderiaceae bacterium | reverse complement strand
AGATTGACGGTGAGCGTCGTCGTATCTCCCTGGGCATGAAGCAGTGCCGTGCAAACCCATGGCAAGAGTTCGCGACTTCGCACAACAAGGGTGACAAGGTCAAAGGTCAGATCAAGTCGATCACCGATTTCGGTGTCTTCATTGGCCTGCCTGGCAACATCGATGGACTCGTGCACCTGTCCGATCTCTCCTGGTCTGAGACCGGCGAAGAGGCCGTGCGCAACTTCAAGAAGGGCGATGAGCTCGAGGCGGTCGTTCTGGCGATCGATGTTGAGCGTGAGCGTATTTCGCTTGGCGTGAAGCAGCTCGATGGAGACCCTTTCACGTCTTACGTGTCTCGCTTCGAGAAGGGTGCAGTGGTGAAGGGTACCGTCAAGGCTGTGGATGCCAAGGGTGCAACCATCACTCTGGATTCTGACGTTGAGGGTTACCTGCGCGTCTCTGAGATTTCGCGTGACCGTATCGAAGATGCCACCAAAGTCATGGCAGAAGGCGACACAGTCGAGGCGATGATCATTAACGTTGACCGCAAGTCACGTGCGATTGCACTGTCGATCAAGGCCAAGGACTCTGCAGAGACCGCAGAGACCATGCAGAAGATGGCTTCTGAGAGCACAGGCACCGCGGGTACGACGAGCCTTGGTGCGCTGCTTCGGGCGAAGCTCGATGACCAGCAGACCAAAGAGTAATCTGGTCTTGATCAAGGGTCGCACTGCGCTATGACCAAGTCTGAACTCATCGCTCGGCTCGCCGAGCGCCTGAATCAGCGGGGTACACCGCTTGCGGCCCGTGATTGTGAATTCGCTGTAAAAACGTTGTTAGATGCGATGGCCGAAGCACTCGGCCATCGTCATCGCATAGAAATCCGAGGCTTTGGCACTTTCTCGCTGTCTCATCGGCCTGCCCGTGTTGGCCGTAATCCCAAGTCTGGCGAACAGGTCAAGGTTCCTGAAAAGCGCGTGCCGCATTTCAAGCCGGGTAAGGATCTGCGCGAGCGCGTAGACCTTCCAAAACAGTAAGTATCAGTTCGAGCGGAATGCGACTGCTCAGGTTTGTCTTTCGCGTCGCCTTATTTCTGCTGGTGATGATCTTTGCACTCGCCAATACCCACCCCGTATCTGTGACCTTAATTCCAGGGATTAATGGCCTGACGTTTGAGGCCCCCATGATGGTCTGGGTGCTGGGCATCTTCTTAGCGGGCATCTTCGCCTGTTTGTTTTTATTGCTTCCCACGCTGATCAGAGGCTGGAGACGGAGCCGCGATGGAACTTGATCTGGCCTGGCTGTTAGTGCTGCCGGTGATCTTTGGCCTGGGCTGGTTTGCGGCGCGTTATGACCGCGGCCAGCAGCGCCGAGAATCCAAACATGTGCCTAAGGACATTCTGGATGGGCTATCGCATGTGCTCGCACAAGACCTTGAAAAGGCGACTGACGCGTTGTTATCCGCTGCTCGTTCCGCACCCGATGCGCCCGCACTTCATAGAGCGGTGGGGAACCTATATCGACGTCGTGGCCTAACGGATCGTGCGATCGAGGTTCACGAGGTCGCCCTGCGAAATCCTGCGGTCACGGGTGATGATCGCGTTGCGCTGATGATGGATCTTGGTCGTGATTACCTTGCGGCGGGATTATTTGATCGTGCGCAGGAAGTGTTTAAGCAGGTGGTGAGTGCGGGATCGGCTGGTGATGGTGCTGCGTCGGTTGGGGGTCATCAGAGCGCTGTGGGTGGTGTATCCACGCATGTAACCGCGGCGAATGAGGCCCGATTAGCGCTAATGAACCTTTCTCAACGAATTCGCGACTGGCGTGCCGCGATCTGTTGGGCACACGAACTGCCAGAGAAAAATCCGCAGCTGCTTGGCCATTTTCACTGTGAGCTCGCAGAGATTGCGCTTTCAAGTGGTGACCTTGATCAGGCCGAAAAGGAATTGGCCGCTGCCAGCGAATTTGATGCGCCGGGGCCTTCGAGGCGCGTTGCGCATCTTCGACAGAAGCTTGCGGATTTACGGGGCGGGGCATCTGCATCTGCTAGCAACTCTGCGACTAGCTCGTCAAGTGCCGTAGCTGCTAGTGCGTCAGGCGCCTCATCGAGTGCTTCATCAAGCCCAGCGGCCGCTACTGTCCCGCCCTCTATGAATGCCTGCCGCGTCTGCGGCTTTCGCTCGCGACAGACTTACTGGCAGTGCCCAGGCTGTCATCAGTGGGATAGCTTTGATTCCGTGAAGTCCTAGTACGCTGACAGATAAAGGGAGCAATCGAGATGCAAGATTTTCGACAGTGTCAGGTGCTAGTGGTTGGCGATGTCATGCTCGACCGTTATTGGTTCGGGGATGTCGACCGTATCTCGCCCGAAGCTCCAGTCCCTGTGGTGCGCGTGCAGGAGTCTGATGAGCGTCTAGGCGGTGCAGCTGACGTGGCGCGAAATATTGCCTCACTCGGTGCCCAGACCTTGCTCATGGGCGTCGTCGGCGATGACGAGGCAGGTAAGACCGTTCATCGCCTGATTCAAAAATCCGGGATTGCCGATCACGTCTTTGACGATCCCCAGGCAAAGACGACCGTCAAGCTTCGTGTCTTAGGTCGTCAGCAGCAGCTGCTTCGGGCAGATTTTGAGTCGCTTCCTGATCATGAAGTTTTGGTCGAGAAACTCGATCAGTTCAAGGCGCTACTTCCAAAAATTCAGGCAGTTGTCTTATCGGACTACGGCAAGGGTGGTCTTCTGCATATTCAAGAGATGATCCGCGCCGCTCGAGATCAGGGCGTGGTGGCGCTTGTAGATCCCAAAGGGGATGACTACGACCGTTATCGCGGCGCGACCATGCTCACCCCGAACCGCAGCGAGTTTGCCCAGGTCGTTGGCCGCTGGCGCACGGAAGCTGAGATGACTGAAAAGGCCCATGCACTTCGTGAATCTCTAGGGCTTGCTCACCTGTTGGTTACCCGATCAGAAGAAGGTATGAGCCTTTACAGCAAGACTGACGGCAAACCCACCGAGCATCACATCGCGGCTCGCGCCCGCGAGGTGTTCGACGTGACCGGTGCCGGAGATACCGTGATCGGCACCTTAGCTGTTATGTTGGCGAGTGGATCCCCTGTTGGTAAGGCCGTGGAGATGGCAAACCGTGCCGGCGGCATTGTCGTGGGTAAGCTTGGGACTGCGACGATTACTTCCGAAGAGCTGTTTGCAGAGGGATTTGATGGCCGCTAGTGTCGGGCTTTACGCTTAGTGTCAAGAAGTCTCGCTCCACTCGATAAGCCTCCTTCTGTATAACCCATTGATTTTGTTATCAAAAATAGAAGTAAATTTCATAGCGCCCCTCGCTCTTCGTATCACTGGCGCATCTTTTAGAATGCAGCGATGTTTCAAAGGAGTTCTTTATGACGATCATCGTGACCGGCGCCGCAGGCTTCATTGGAAGCAATCTGGTAAAGGCGTTAAACCTTGCGGGTGAGCGTCAGATCATTGCGGTCGACGAACTGACCGACGCGGATAAGTTCAAAAATCT
>CAYPCG010000092.1:0-3616 GCA_964409175.1 uncultured Burkholderiaceae bacterium | reverse complement strand
CCAGCATCGACTCAGGATTGCGTGTGTTCGCAAGGGGCTTTCCCTCGGCATTTACTAGACTGAACGCCACACGATCACTGATTTCACTGGGAACCGACGAGATCAATAGACTTGGTAACGATATCGTCGCCACCAGCGTTCCCTGGGCGGCACCCTGGCTCAGGATGGGTACATGAAGATCGACCTCCACATCCGCATCGGTTGCGCCGAATGGCAACGAGTAGCTGGGCTGCCGAGAGCTCGCTGCGAATTCAAATGCAGTGACGCTTTCCTGTCGTGATAAGGGTCGCCCAATCGGATCGAAGCTCTGACTTGGAATACCTTGCGATGTCATCACGCCGCGCACGGTCATCTTCTGGTCAAGCCATGCAAGAAAGACAACATCCTGATTCTTTGCGAAGAATCCGTTGGAGAGCTCACGGAGCTGACGGGTCGATGGTGCTTTCGCAAACTCTGCGGCAATTCCAGTGAGCTCGGTCTGACGTCGCTGGAGTCGTTCTCGCATGAGCCGTTGTGTGCTGTCGACATCTCGCATCAAGGCTTGTTCACGTTGCGTCTCTTCCGACACGGTCAGATACCAGATCGTTGCCGCCATGAGTCCGGAGAGGGCGATCAGCGCCAAGAGCGGCGCGAGAAGGATTAAGCGCAGCGTGCGGCGCGATGGGAATCGCGCTGGCTTGAAGGGCTGGCGCGGGGCATTGCTTGGCGGGGCGGAGGAGGGGCTGGTCATGGAGTGTCTGTGGATGCCAAGAGTGTATCGACTGACCAATATTTTGTAATACGAAATGTTGTGCCGCATCGCGAAAAAAGCCTTGCGCGGTCTGAAGACCACTGCGACTATCTGCCCTATACAAATAATAGGAGGGGATGATGGGCGAACCGCATCGTATCGACATGGATGAGGTGGAAACCCGAGAGTGGCTTGACTCACTCGAGGCGGTGATTGAACGTGAGGGGCCAGAGCGTGCCCAGTATCTACTCGAGACGTTAATTGACAAGACGCGTCGTACCGGCGGGTTCGTTCCGTTCTCAGCGAATACGGCCTACGTCAATACGATCCCTGCGGCGCATGAGGTGCCGTTTCCGGGAAATATGGAATACGAAGAGCGCTTGCGCTCTTGGATGCGATGGAATGCAATGGCCATGGTGGTCCGTGCGAACCGCGGCGATGGTGACCTTGGTGGCCACATCTCTAGTTTCCAGTCGTTGGCCAATATGTTGGGGATCGGCTTTAACCATTTCTGGAAGGGGCCTGATCATCCGAAGGGGCATGACCTGCTCTTTATCCAAGGACACTCTTCCCCGGGCGTATATGCGCGCGCGTTTCTTGAGGGGCGCATCTCTGAAGATCAGCTGGTGAACTTTCGTCGCGAGGTTGACGGCAAAGGGCTCTCGAGTTACCCCCATCCCAAGCTCATGCCTGAGTTCTGGCAGTTTCCGACGGTGTCGATGGGTCTTGGCCCATTAATGGCGATCTATCAGGCTCGGTTCTTAAAGTACATGCATGCCCGCGGACTCGCCGATACCGAGGAGCGCAAGGTCTGGGCGTTCTGTGGTGACGGAGAGATGGATGAGCCCGAATCACTCGGGGCGATTAGCTTAGCGGCGCGTGAAAAGCTCGACAACCTAGTGTTTGTCGTCAACTGTAACCTTCAGCGTTTAGATGGTCCCGTTCGCGGAAACGGCAAGATCATTCAAGAACTCGAGAGTGAGTTCCGAGGGTCTGGATGGAATGTCATCAAGGTGATCTGGGGCTCTTACTGGGATCCCCTGCTGGCAAAAGACAAGGACGGCATTCTCCAGCGCGTCATGATGGAGACCGTGGATGGCGAGTACCAGAACTTCAAAGCTAACGATGGGGCCTATGTCCGTCAGCATTTCTTTGGCAAACACCCGAAGCTACTGGAGATGGTCTCTCGTATGACCGATGACGACATCTGGCGTCTGAATCGTGGGGGTCATGATCCGCACAAGATCTATAACGCATTTGCCGCAGCCTCTCAGCACAAGGGTCAGCCAACGGTGATTCTGGTCAAGACGATCAAAGGCTATGGCATGGGGAAAGTAGCCGAAGGTCGCAACACGGCCCACCAGACCAAGAAGCTCGACGACATGACGATTCATGAGTTCCGTGACCGGTTTGGCATTCCAATCTCCGACGAGGCGCTCCACGATATTCCGTTTTATAAGCCCGGAGCCGAATCGGCCGAGATGAAGTACCTGCATGAGCGTCGTAAGGCACTGGGTGGCTACCTGCCGTCGCGTCTGCCCAAAGCGACCGAGCAGCTCAATGTGCCCGCATTAGATGTCTTTTCGCCTGTGTTGGAGGCGACACCAGAGGGTCGTGAAATTTCGACGACTCAGGCCTATGTCCGCTGCCTGACGCAATTGTTGCGCGATAAAGAACTTGGGCCGCGTGTGGTGCCGATTCTGGTTGATGAGGCACGGACATTCGGTATGGAGGGCTTGTTTAGACAGATTGGTATCTATTCTGTTGAGCCTCAGAAGTACGAGCCTGTCGACCGCGACCAGGTGATGTACTACCGCGAGGATGTCAAAGGTCAGATCCTGCAAGAAGGTATTAATGAAGCAGGGGGCATGAGTTCTTGGATTGCGGCTGCAACCAGCTATTCCACGAACAACAAGATCATGATCCCGTTTTACATCTATTACTCGATGTTTGGACTGCAGCGGGTTGGGGATCTCGCCTGGGCGGCAGGCGACATGCGAGCACGTGGCTTTCTCCTTGGGGGTACTGCTGGTCGCACGACCCTCAATGGTGAAGGACTTCAGCACGAGGATGGTCACAGCCACATCTTGGCTTCGGTCATTCCGAACTGCGTGGCCTATGACCCCACTTTTGCCCATGAGGTTGCGGTCATCATTCACTCAGGACTGCAGCGCATGGTGGCAAATCAAGAAGACGTGTTCTTCTACATCACCTTGATGAATGAGAACTACGGTCACCCGGGCCTGATCAAGGGAACCGAGGAGCAGATTCTGAAGGGGATGTATCTGCTGAAGGCCGGTGAGAAGTCAGTCAAGAACCGCGTCCAGCTGCTCGGTAGCGGCACGATTCTGCGTGAGGTCATCGCCGCAGCCGATATGCTCGCTGCAGACTTTGGAATTGCCGCAGACATCTGGAGCTGCCCGAGCTTTACCGAGTTGCGTCGTGATGGAATCGAGTGCGAGCGATTTAACTTGTTGAACCCCACCGAAAAGCCGCGGGTGCCTTATGTGGCCCAGCAGCTATCCAAGCACACCGGCCCTGTCGTTGCCGCAACCGACTATATGCGCCTGTTCTCGGATCAGATCCGCCCCTACATCCCAGAGGGACGTCGATTCATCACGCTGGGTACCGATGGTTTTGGTCGCTCTGATACCCGAGCAAAGCTTCGAGAGTTCTTCGAAGTCGATCGTCGATACGTTGCGGTTGCCGCATTACGTGCGCTGGCTGACGACGGCGTGATTAAGGCGTCGATTGTTCAAGATGCCATTAAAAAATATGGCATTGATCCATCGCGGCCCAGCCCGATGTCGGTCTAACCGGATTGGCCAATAGGAGACGAACCATGGCAGCGATTGAGTTAAAGGTTCCGGACATTGGGGACTTTAA
>CAYPCG010000091.1:0-3779 GCA_964409175.1 uncultured Burkholderiaceae bacterium | reverse complement strand
GACATGCTGATGACAGATGCCGTGATAGATCACCAAGATCACCACAAGCAACAGTTTCGCATGCATCCAGCCACCAGAGATGCCATAGCCTAGCCAGACCCAGAGGCCGGAAGCCAGCGCCAGAGCGGCAATTGGGGTCATGAACCGATAAAGCTTATTGGTCATCAGCATCAGTCGCGCGCGCTCGGCAACGTGGGCTTCCCCGTCAGGCACCATCGCCAGGTTTACAAAAATGCGCGGAAGATAAAAGAGTCCAGCAAACCAGCTCGTCACCATGATGATGTGAAAAGACTTCCACCAGGCATAGGTCTGCATGTTATCCAGGATCATGAGCACGCCGACAATCAGCACTGCGATCACCGAGCTCTTCAATACACTTTTTAGATTTTCCAAGTCAGCACTCCCTGTGTGTGCGAGCGACTATTCGCGGATCTCGCCCTGACCTAGCACGACCCATTTGTAGGTGGTCAGGCCCTCTAAGCCCACAGGGCCACGAGCGTGGATCTTGTCATTGCTAATTCCAATCTCGGCACCCAGACCATACTCAAAGCCGTCAGCGAATCGGGTCGAGGCATTCACCATGACCGATGCCGAGTCCACTTCACGCAGAAACCGCATCGACTTGGAGTAGTTTTCGGTCACGATGGCATCGGTGTGGTGTGATCCATAGTGATTGATGTGATCAATGGCGGCATCGATATCGGCAACGGTCTTAATCGACAGAATCGGTGCGAGATATTCGGTATGCCAGTCTTCTTCCGTAGCGTCTTTCAGTCCGTTGGCTTGCACGTCAGCACCGGACGCCTGAGCAACTTTCTTGGTCTCCGCACAGACCCGAAGCTCAACGCCTTTGTCCTGGTAGATCTTGATGAGCTGCGGAAGCAGGCGATTGGCTGCGCCCGGAGCTAAGAGCAGCGTCTCCATGGTGTTGCAGGTGCCATAGCGATGGGTCTTGGCGTTATCGGCGATGCGCAAGGCTTTGCTGTCATCTGCTTCGTCGTCAATGAAGACATGGCAAATACCATCTAAGTGCTTAATGACCGGGACCTTTGCTTCAGCAGCAATTCGCGCAATCAGCGACTTACCGCCCCGAGGAACAATGACATCGATGTACTCAGGCATGGTGATCATGGCCGTGACGGCCTGGCGATCAGTGGTCTCAACGATCTGAACACCTGCCTCTGGAAGGGCGGCCTGCTTTAGGCTCGCGGCAATTAGGCTTGCCAGGTAACGGTTGCTCTCAATGGCCTCTGACCCACCGCGTAGCACTGTGGCATTACCGGCCTTGATACAGAGCGCCGCAGCATCAACAGTCACGTTCGGCCGCGATTCGTAGATGATGCCAATTACACCGAGTGGCACCCGCATGTGGCCCACCGCAATCCCGGTGGGGCGTTTGCGCAGGTGGCTGATCTCGCCGATCGGATCGGGTAAGGCCATGATCTGCTGAATGCCTTCAATCATGGCGTCAATAGCGCTATTGGATAACGTGAGCCGATCAATAAAGGCAGCGTCCATACCGGACGCTTTTGCACGAGCGACATCTGCTGCATTCGCGTTGGCGAGTGACTGTCGGTGGTTGTTAATCTGAACGGCGAGTGCTGAGAGTGCTGCGTTCTTCTGACGCGTTGTTGCGCTCGCCATGAGCCGGCTCGCCTTGCGCGCACGAAGGCCAAGTTCGGTCATCTGGGACTGGAGTGTGTGGCCTGCGTCAGACATCGTCTTATTAGCAATCGCTCAGAAAAATTTGCGTTAAAAAGATCGGAAAAACGACAACTAGGGCAAATCTAGTACTAGGCGAAATCCAGGGTTAATCGCTCAAGTGCGATCCATGGGTCGTCGTTTTTAAGCCCTTTGACGATTGTATCGACCTCTGCTGCCTGACGCAGCGCCCGCCAGGTCTTGGCAGGGGCGACGCGCCGGGCGCAGAGCGCAATAAACCGCTCTTTGTGCCGCGGAATGCGAGCCTCACGAATTGCCTGATCTGCCGATCGGCCGCTGGCGATCAGGGTCTGGGTCTTGGCGACCATGCGGAGATCTTCAGAAATCGCCCAGAGCACGAGCGGAATGGGCTCTGCTTCTGCCTGAAGGCCTCGCAGAATGCGAAGTGACCGTGCCGTGTCGCCAGAGAGCAGGGCCTCGCCCAGAGAAAACGGGTTGAACCGGGCGACATCGGCTACCACGCCCTTCACATCATTAAGATCGATCAGCCCTTCGGACCCTTCTCCACGTTTGGTGTGGAGTGCAAGCTTCAGAATCTCCTGGTGGGCGGCGATCAGGTTGCCTTCGCACTGATCGCATATAAAACCGATGGCATCCGGTGTGGCCGTGAGCCCAAGGCTTCGGAACCGTTGGCTAACCCAGGCGGGAAGGTCTGACCGATAGAGCTCGGGCACGATGATCAGAACTCCTGCGTCATCGAGCGCAGACAGCCAAGATGAGGCCAGCATCGCCTTATCAGCTCTTGGCAGTGTGACGAGCAGCGTGACATCGGTGGGGGGCTCTGCAGCCCAGGCCTGAAGGGCTTTGCTGCCTTCGGTTCCCGGTTTGCCGGTGGGCAGTCGAAGATCCATCAGTCGCTTTTCGGCAAATAAAGAACCGGTGCCGCTGGCTGCGAGCCAGCCCTTCCAGTCAAAGCTGCGGTCAGGAATCTCAACCTGCCGTTCTGTGATGCCTTCGGATCTCAGGTGCTGCCGAAGCCCGTCAGTGGTCTCGCCAACGAGCAGTGGGTCATCGCCTGAGACCACCCAGATCGCGGGAGACTTGGCCGATGAAAGGATACGTTTAAGGCCATCTGTCGATCGAAGATCGAGACGTACCTGCATGACTAGGCCTTAGGAAGTCGAATGGCACGCAGACGGCGAATCAGCTGCTCCGTGAGATCGCGCTCCATATCCCTTTGCATAAAGGCTTCGGCGTTGGCCATCGCAAGCGCTTCATTTTCACTGACGGAGATATCGCGTGTCTGACTGATCTCTTGCGGCGGGGTTAATGTGACGAGGAAACGATCCGTCACCCGATAGACAATCCGCATCCGCATCTGGATCTCGCGTGGACGACCGGCTGCGCTAAAGCTCACCACGGTGCGCTCAATATTTTCTGCCATGACGGTCAGGATTACCTGCGACTGGGCCGCATCGTTAACAACCTGTACCTGGGGGCTTTCTTTCAATCGCGCACGCAGTTCTTTGGCCACGTTTGTGGTGCCCACCACCATGACACGGTCAAAGGTGAGCCCCAGATCCGCGCCGCGCATCTTAAAGCCGCAGCCAGAGAGCCCGAGAACAGCGAGACTGAATACGGCAAGGGATACTGCGCGAAGTAAGGTTCGACGAGTAGTGCTCAGTGATGCGCTAAAAACAGCGCAACGTGTCGCTAGTTCGCCTACCGTCGAGTCTGCACCTTGTCGATCTCCGATACGCTGCTCGTATGCCTGTGTCATACCGTGATCAGACCACAATATTGACCAGTCGGCCTGCGACAACGATCACTTTCTTGGCGGGCTTACCCTCTGAGAATTTGGCGAAAGCCTCTGTTGCGAGCGCGGCTGCCTGAATCTCTTCCTGAGAGGCGCTTGCCTGGACCGAGACACTGCCGCGGACCTTGCCGTTGATCTGCACGACCAGCTCAATGGCATCGCGAACCAGCGCGGTGGCATCGACCTCCGGCCAGGGGGCATCCAGCATATCCCCATGCTTTTCGGCAAAGCCGAGCGCTTTCCATAGGGTCCAGCCGATATGGGGCACCACGGGATAGAGCGCACGCAGCAGGATCGATAG
>CAYPCG010000090.1:0-3958 GCA_964409175.1 uncultured Burkholderiaceae bacterium | reverse complement strand
GGGTCACACTGCATGAGATTCCCCCAAATGGTCAAGGGATCGCGGCGCTCATGGCGTTGGGAATTCTCTCGGAATTCGATCTTGCAGAGACTGCCGTCGACTCCGTCCGAACGCAGCACCTATTGATTGAGGCGATGAAGGCGGCCTTCGCTGATGTCTACCAATACGTCGCTGATCCACGATACATGACGCAAGTCACTGCTAACGACCTCTTAAGCACCGATCGACTCAAATCCCTCGCAAAGCGAATTAAGCATCATCAGGCGACCAACTTTGAACATGGCCTCCCCCCACCCGGCGGAACCATCTATCTGACGACAGCAGATCAACACGGCATGATGGTCTCGTTTATTCAGTCGAACTATATGGGCTTTGGCTCGGGTGTCGTCGTCCCGGATGTTGGGGTATCACTGCAGAATCGAGGCTACGGATTCTCGGTAGACCCCCATCACCCAAACTGTGTTGCCCCAGGAAAACGGCCGTTTCACACCATCATCCCGGCGTTTCTGATGCGGCATGGGCAGCCCCAGATGAGCTTTGGGGTGATGGGTGGAAACATGCAGCCACAGGGACATCTTCAGACGCTGATTCGTATGGTCGATTTTCATCAGAATCCTCAGACCGCCTGTGACGCGCCCCGATGGAAAGTCAATCGTGGTCTCGAGGTTGATGTCGAGCCCGCGATGGATCGTGCGTTAGTCGATGGACTTCGACGCCTTGGTCACGAGCTTAAGCCCGAGGCAGACCCTTATATGGACTTTGGTGCCGGACAGTTTATCTGGCGTTTGTCAGAGGATTTAGAAGACGGCTATGTCGCTGCAAGCGATAGCCGTCGAGACGGCGCAGCTGTAGGGTTTTAGGGTCTGACGCTATTGGTCAGACCCTCTTACGAAACACTCGCTAAGACCAAGCCCAATTACTGTTTGAGTTCGGTCATCGCACCGTAGACCAGCGCACTGATCTGCTCGCGATAGTACTTACGAATTTCCCCAGGTGCGGAGGTTCCCACCACCACAACCAGACGCTCTTTCGGATCCGCAAAGAACTGCGTGCCATTTGCACCATTCCAGCTGTACTCACCCACCGATCCAGAGATAGATGCGACGCCTGGGTTCATCCGGACGGCAACACCCAGACCAAAGCCGTAACCGTCACGATGTGGCTCAGTTCCGGCAACTTGGTTCTTAATGGCTGATCCAAGATGATCAGACGTCATTAAAGCAACAGTTTTCGGCGATAAGACCCGTTTCCCATCGATCACACCGCCATTGACCAGCATCTGGCCAAATCGGAGATAGTCACCCACAGTGCCAAAGGCGCAGGCGCCACCGCAGTCGAACTTGTTCTTCACATTCGGATCAAGGCTTCCGATTCGCTGCGGCTTCCCGGTGATCGGATCAATTGGCAAGGGCTGTGCAATACGCGCTCTCTTATCTGCGGGAAGATCAAATGTCGTATCCGGCATCCGCACCTTGTCCCAGATCCGAGTCTTCATCACATCATTGAGTCGCTTGCCTTCCACCTTCTCAATCACGAGTCCCAGGACGTCTGTTGCGAGGCTGTAGTCCCATACGGTTCCCGGCTGATGCAACAGCGGCAGCGTACTCAGTTTCGCCATCAGTTCATCCCCTGTGAACTGTGTCGCGGCGACAGCCGACCCAGCGGGATACAACTTATGCACAGCCGTGTTTCCACGTCCGCCATAGGCAAGGCCTGATGTGTGTCGATAGAGATCATGAATATAAATCGGCTTCGCAGGCTGAAGTGTGATCTCGCCGGAAGCAGACACGACTCCATGATTCATCTTGGCGAAAGCAGGGAAATAAGTGTCGAGCGTTGACTTCAGCGGTAGTCGACCTTCTTCATTGAGGCTCAACCCTGCCACGCTCGTCATAATCTTAGTCATTGAAGCCAACTGAAAAATGGCATCTTTCGGCATGGGCTTCTGTGCCGCCTTGTCCAAAAAGCCATGCGCCTTGAAATAGACCAGCTTTCCATCTCGCGCAATGGCGACAACCGCGCCAGGCACGCGATTGGCAGCGATCTCACGCTGAAAGAACTGATCGATTCGATTGAGCCCGGCATTCGAGAATCCAGCTTTCTCCGGCGCCACCGATGGTAACGGCCCTGACGGGACTTTAGGCGGTGCGCTCTGACTTGAATTCGCCGCCTGCTGCGCCATCACACCAGACGCCATGACTGCGGCAATGAGACCTACTCCTTGACGAAACATGTTGCCTCCCTATTGTTGTTTACAGGGAGAAGTCTAATGATGTGCATACGCACAAAGCGGCCGGAAGACTGAGGGGCTTCCCTAAAGCACAACATGTCCCGAAACACATGGCGTCACATCACCCCCGACCCAAATATCATCGCCAACTTGATCAATGTAGAGTCGACCTGCGCGACCAAGGACGGTTCCTTGCGACACCACGTAACGGACTGGCGCAAGGCCTGCAGGGATTAACCATGAAGCAATTCCAGCATTCAAGCTCCCGGTCACCGGATCTTCTGCAACGCCTAACGGCCCAACGAAAGCACGCACCTCAAAATCAACCCCCGCGTCCGGCGGACTTGGGCCAATGATCCCAAGTCTGAGGTCTCGAATTTCCGCAGCATCTGGACGAACCGAAAGCACCCGCTCCGCAGAGTCCAGCATCACTGCACACCATCCGGGACCATTGTCTACCCACTGGTGCCCCAGGATCTGCGTAGGCGTCACGCCTAACCCCCTGGCGATCTGATCAATTAATGAAGACTCCAAAGGGCCAGTCCGTTGTAACGGTGGAGCAGCAAATGCAAGTCGCCGCCCAATCTGCTTGACTCGAACCAGGCCAATGCCACATTCCTGAACAATCAATCCGGGTTGCTTCGGAACGCCGCCCCGCGCAAGCCAGGCAGCGCAGGACCCCAATGTGGGATGGCCAGCAAACGACAGCTCTCGCACCGGCGAAAAAATACGCACACGATAGTCCGCGTCTGAGGCCTGCGGCTTACATAAAAAGGTGCTCTCAGAGAGATTAGTCCATCGCGCAAACCGCTGCATCTCAGCATCCGTCAGATCATCAGCGTCGTGAATCACCGCCAAAGGATTGCCGAATAACGGACGATCCGAAAAGACGTCTAGTTGTGTGAAAGCGTGGCGCGACATGAATCGCGGTGTCTTCTAACGGGTCCTCAGGCTACCGGACTTCCTCACTGATCTCAATGAGATTCAGATCAGGATCCCGAACATAGACTGAACGAATCTTCGATCGCGCACCCGTGCGCATTACGGGGCCTTCAACAATCGGCCAGCGCTCGTTATTCAGATGCGTAATCACCTCGTCTAGGGAGGTACTTGCAATAAAACACAGGTCCAGAGATCCCGGCGTTGGAAACTCGGCTTTGGGTTCAAACTCTCGGCCCTTGATATGCAGATTAATCTTTTGATGACCGAACTGAAACGCCTTACGTTCCACGGGAGGTGTGCCACCGACAAATGTTTCAAGCCGCATCCTCATTACGCGTACGTAGAAGTCGATGCATGCAGACTCATTTGCAGTTGTTAAAACAAGATGGTCTAAATGGTCAATCATGATGAATTCCGCTTATCCGTTGATATAGAGCATAAATTACAAGCGCTACTACTTGCCGCAACTTGCCGTTAGAGGGCATTGCATATCTTGCAACATGCCGCATGATCTAGGGAATTCCCTAGTTTCAAATGGTTACAGCGAAATATGACGCGTTGCAACTAGATCTGCGCAAGACTGAATAATCTAATAGTGCTGTTGGACAACCTTCTAATAAAAACTTTCAGGAGACAACATGAAGCTTTCAAAAATCACTATTGCGCTTGTCGCTGCAGGATTATCAACAGCAGTGATGGCCCAGGCGCGGCCCGACAATCTAAGCGCCTTAAAGCAGTTCAAAGTTGCAACCACTGATTTAAATATTCCTGTCGTCCCGCAAGAGG
>CAYPCG010000089.1:0-3970 GCA_964409175.1 uncultured Burkholderiaceae bacterium | reverse complement strand
CCAATGGCCATGGAGCGAGCGTCGATGGAACTTTGTACTCGACCGCATGTCGGAGATTTGTGATGTGATTTTTTTAGGGGATCTCACGGCGCTACAGTCTCTCAACCTAACAAAAAATTCTCTCTACTGCCAGTCAATTGCCGGCCAAAATGAAACAATGAAGGCGATCTCGAAATTGAATCCTATTTGGTGTGAGAGTGCGCCGCTCGTCACAGAGCCCTCTCAACTATGTGAATCTTTTTCAAAATACGCTCGCCAGACAAACAAGCCAAGGAGTAAATAATCATGCGAATTACTCACACCAAGCGGCGTCTAATCGCCACACTCTCTTTCTTTGCCATCGTCGGCAGCGCGGCTCCGCTACTTGCGTCCCCCATCCAGCAGCCTTTGATTGAAGTCTGGAAATCACCAACCTGCGGGTGCTGTAACGATTGGATCAAACACCTCCAGGCCAACGGCTTTCAGGTCAAAGCGATCGATAAAGGCAACTCGGCAATCCGAAAAGAACTCGGTATGCCCGTGAAATATGGGTCATGCCATACCGCCAAGGTCGACGGCTACGTCATCGAAGGGCACGTTCCAGCCAAAGAAATCCGACGCCTGCTCAAAGAGCGTCCAGCAGCGCTAGGGCTCTCTGTTCCGGAGATGCCGATCGGCACCCCGGGGATGGACGGCCCTGAATACGGTGGTCAGGTGGACCCTTACAACGTCTTGCTGGTTCGCCGAGACGGGTCCTCATCCGTTTACCAGGCCTATAAAGACAGTAAACCCCCAAAAAAGTAGAGGGCTCATAACCCTTACCTACAGAACCGTCGCCGCCACCCCGAAATCCAGTCGCTTATTTCGGGGATAGACGCCCTTAGGATCGGCAACGCCGATGTTCAGCAGAAAGTTCGCCTGAAAACGCCCGTCCGCGAAGAATTCGGCATTGACCTTACCAGCATCAAAACCCGACATCGGGCCGCAGTCATACCCAAGCGCCCGGGCCGCCATGATGAGATATGCACCTTGAAGTGTGCCATTTCGAAAGGCCGCATCCGCAGCAGCGGCGGGGTTCGATTCGTAAATAGGCTTGGCATCATAGGCAGGGAAAAGCTCCGGCAAAAAGTCATAAAACTTTGTGTCATGGGCGACGATCACTGTCACCGAGGCGCTCTCGACCTGCGGGATGTTTCCTGGGGAAAGCGCGGGCATGAGCCGCTTTTTCGCCTCGGGGCTTCTCAGAAAGACTAACCGCACTGGGGATGCATTAAAGGCTGTCGGCCCCCACTTCATGGTGTCGTAAAGGGTTTGAATCTCGGCGTCTGTGATGATGTGGGGCATAAACGCGTGTGCGGTCTGGGCTTCGCTAAACAGCTGCGCTAAGGCGGTGGAACTAAGCGGATTTTTCATCTCTGGGCTCACAAAATAAAAACGGCCAGGAGGTTCACCCCTGGCCGCTTTACACGGGGAAAATTAAAGAACTGCGTCTTTGAGTTTCTTCAGTGCACGTACCTTTACCTTGACGGTTGCAGGCTTAGCTGCAAACCACTGCTCCTCACCCGTAAATGGGTTCTTACCGAAACGCTTGGGTTTGGCGGGAACCTTCTGGGTAATGATCTTGAGCAGGCCAGGCAGCGTGAACTCGCCAACACCCTTCTTATTCATAGCAGCCAGCGTGGTCTCTTCCAGGGCAGCCAGAACAGCACGAATGGACTTCGCCTCAACTCCAGTGCTCTCCGCGATGTGCGCGACCAGCGAGGTCTTATTGAGCGCTGACTTGATCGGCTTCATTGCCGACGCCTTTGCTACAACTGCCTTTTTTGCAGTCGCCTTCTTTGCAGGCGCCTTTTTTACAGCCTTCTTTCCCTTTGCCGGACCCGCTTTCTTTGTTGCCATGTTGACTCCCAGGTAATGATTAAAGTGAAAAAACTGGCGGAATTTTAGCAGGTTGCTCGCACCGTTTTATAGAGGTTTTCCCCCTAAAAAATGGGCTTCCCGCTGACATTTCCGGTGTCTAATTATGCTCTTTTCTTCACAGACCAACCGGGCTGATTTCTTGAAAAACACTAGTTTTCGCGGCAATAAAAGCTTCCTTCCGAGTAAGACCTGCGTCGGCTGCGGTCGGGAGATGACCTGGCGTAAGGCCTGGGAAAAGAACTGGGACTCGGTGAAATACTGCTCGGATGCCTGCCGCAAGAAAAAGGCTAGCCCCCCAACCCCAATAGGAAAAAACGCATGACGCCCCCCCAGAAAAACTACCTTATCTTCGGCGGAATCGACGGTATCGGTGGAGCCTTAACAACGCGGCTGATGGCCGATGGACACCGGGTCTTTATCACGACATCCCGCCCCGAAAAGGCAGAAGCCGCAGTTCAGTATGGTGTAGCCCAGAATCAGATATTTCTGGTAGATGCTCTCTCACCTGAATCAATCACACAGGCGGTCACCGTAGCGTCCGCAGAAGGACTACACGGGATGGCTTACTGCGTGGGCACCATCGACCTGAAGCCACTGTCTCGAACCACCACAGAGGACCTACTGAAGAGCTTCCAGGTGAACGTGCTTGGCGCCTTTACGGCCATCAAGGCAGCCGCCCCGCATCTTGCCCAACAGCTAGGGTCAATTGTTCTGTTCTCATCAATCGCTGCGACCCGAGGGTTTGCGAATCACGCGGCGATTGGAACCGCAAAAGCCGCCCTTGAGGGACTCGCACGGTCGCTAGCTGCAGAGCTTGCGCCAAAAGTTCGAATTAACGTTATCGCCCCGAGCCTGACGGATACCCCCCTGGCGACCCCCCTCACCTCCAACCCGAAAATGAAGGATGCCATTGCTGCAATGCATCCAATTCAAAGACTTGGAATACCCGACGAGATGGCCGCGCTCGCTGCCTTTTTGCTGTCGGAGAACTCCGGCTGGGTGACAGGGCAGACCCTCCATGTGGACGGGGGACGATCACGTTTAGAGTCGATGCGGTGACCGCTTGATGCGTAACTTCAAGATTTTAGCCGCGCTCCTCGGCGGGCTTCTGCTGGTGTTTCTGTTCATTGATCGAGTCGTCTGTAACAACTGGACCTATCACGACTACAAAGCCGGCTTTGAGCGGCGATTCATCTGCTCCTGGCAACTCTAAAAATCGCTAACTGTTAAAAACTGTAACGCTTGCCCACCGCCGACGGCGCAAGCACCTGATCTCCAAAGGCATTCGATAGGGCGGCAATCGCCCGCCAGCCGGTACAGTGCCCTGCCCCGATCAGCTTGGGCGCGAACGGCTTAATGCCTTCTACCGTCTGTGGAATCACCGCCTCATTCGGCCCGGAAAGATGGAGCCCTCCAATCACCGCATGAATCGGGGTGTCTGGGAATCGCTCTTTGGCGTGCATCAAGACATTGACGATGCCGGCGTGAGAACAGGCCGACAACACCACAAGCCCCTTTCCTTTTACATCAATGCCGATCCAGCGTTCATCGATGAGTGGCTCATCATTCTCCCAGCCTCCATCTGCAGTGCGACGCACCTGACCAAGGTGCCCGCGCTCAAAGCTGGTCTTACGAGGAATCTCTCCGCTCACAAACACCATGTCATCAGCGATTCCCAGCGCAGATCTCTCCAGAATTACGTCGGCACCATGATTCGCAAGCGTCACAGGATTCGGGACTTCTTCCATGAGCCGGTGTTCGCCATTGGGGAGCTTGACGGCACGATGACCGAACATATGCGGGTGCCCATAAAACGGGATGGTCTTGCCGCCGTTTTCCATTCGGATCATCTGTAGGGCAAGCAGCAAAGCACCCGCATGATCCCAGTGTCCGTGAGAGAGAACGATCGCGTCTACGGATCCGAGCGCAATGCCTAACCGTGAGACATTACGCTCAAAAGCGTACTCCTCTGGGCCTGTATCGACAAGTACCGTTTTTGAAATGCTGCCACGGCGTGCGGTGATGAGACATGACAATCCATGCGCCGCGCAGCAATAACAGCGGCCTGCGG
>CAYPCG010000088.1:0-3981 GCA_964409175.1 uncultured Burkholderiaceae bacterium | reverse complement strand
CCGCCAGACTCTGCTTGATCTCGCGATAGAGCACGCCCAGAAAGTTCAGCGGGATATAGAGCTGGATCATGAAGGCATTTACCAGCACCAGATCGCCAAGGGTCATGCGACCTTCCACCACGCCCACCGTGGCGCGCCAGACCATTAAGGTGACGGCAATCGAGATGATCAGCGACTGGCCAACGTTTAAGACCGAGAGCGACGTCTGACTTTTGATCGCGGCCTCTTGCCAACGCTCAAGACTTCGGTCATAGCGGGCCGACTCAAACTTTTCATTATTGAAGTATTTGACCGTCTCGTAGTTCAACAACGAATCGACCGCGCGGGTGTTGGCCCGAGAATCAAGGTCATTCATCGCGCGGCGAAAGTTAGTCCGCCACTCGGTTACCGCAAAGGTGTAGATCACATAAATTGTGAGCGCACTGATCGTGATGACGGCAAACCAGATCTCATAGTGAATGATTAACCAGGTCACCACCATCAGGACCTCAATGATGGTGGGCAGAATGGAATAAAGGGTAAAGCTCACCAGGCTCGAGACCCCGCGCGTGCCGCGCTCAATGTCACGTGTGAGACCACCGGTCTGTCGATCCAGATGAAATCGTAACGACAGCGCATGCAGATGCTCAAAGACCTGCAGCGCAATGCGACGCACCGCCTGCTGGGTCACGCGCGCAAAGACGACCTCGCGTAGTTCTGTAAACAATGTCGACATCACCCGCATCACGCCATAGGCGACGATCAGCCCAATGGGCACCGCCATGACGGCCATCGTGGGGTTCGCACTCACCGCATCCACAATGTCTTTCAGCACTACCGGTACGGCCACGTTGGCGACCTTCGCCAGAATCAGACATGACAACGCAATCGTGACCCGCCACTTGTACTGCCAAAGATAAGGAAACAGGGTCTTTAACGTCTGCCACTCCCCTTTGGGGGCGCCTTCAGGGCTAGGTCTTGCGGAAGGGGATGGCGCGGGTGTTGCGTGTGAGTGATGTCGCATAACCGAATGGTATAGAAGATCGGCTATGAAAAATTGGCGGCCGGCACCGACGCAATCCACCCTTCGAGTGGATCAAGATCGGTTGGCAGTCCATAGCCTGGTAGCCGTGATGCATGGGCCGCCTGTAGTGCACAGATCACCGCGTCCATCAGATCACCAGACCCGTCATCCAGACAACGATCGTGCCAGTCGGGCGATATCGCAAGCCGAACATTTAATGCCGCCTCACCACGGATGAGTGCCGACAGAATCGTTTGGCGTGCAACTTGTCGTTCGGGCGTCTGCTTCGCGCGTGTATCGCTCTTGTAGGACTGTCGCGTGACCTTGCGCGCAGTAAACCCCGGATAGGCCTCGAGTGCTACCCGTTGCCGAGAGTCTTCATCAACCCCTTGCATTAAACCGGGAATGTGAAGCCCCGCCGCCAACAATCGTGGCGCACCGGCCTGCGCCATCCAGGCCACGGGGGGGTTCGTCCAGCGCATCGCGGGGCTTGAGCCCGCGGGCCCATCCGCCTTGCGATAAGCAAACTTGCCGCCAACGGGCCGTGCGTTACAAAAATCCTTGAACGACTGGCGCAGCATGTCTCGCGAGGCATTCGCATACCAACGAATGAAGTCTGGCCAGCGATTGGGCCAGCCATAGTGCTCAATCAGTTCCCGTGGAAGACTAAACGGCAGATCAAAGGCCGCAATCCACGGACCATCATGCATTAGAAACTGATCAAAGGCCTCAAATGTTGGCACCGGATGAACACAGGTCAGATGGAGCACTGCGTCATCGAGTTCAGCCACCGCAATCGTGATCGGTTTTTTCTGGCTAGGGGCCGAACTAAAGTCGACGCCATAGATCCGACGTGTGAATGAAGCCACCGATCCTCCTGTCAATCCGCCATTTTAGTGCGAGAAGAATCGAATTCTTGTTCCGCTAAATGCAATAAAGATTCGTAAGGCCATCAGGGCGAACGTCAAGGCAATACGACGAAATAACGCCCGCAAGGGACCACGCCGAATCTGATTCGAGCGTGCGCGCACCACCGATTCGCCAATCGCCTGCTCCAGTCGAGTCCGCAGCTGGGTTGCGACCACAGGGTCTTCGGCCACCAGATTCGCTTCGAGCGACAAGATCAGTGAGAACGGATCCATGTTTGATGAACCCACGGTCATCGCATCATCAATCACCGCAACCTTAGCGTGCAAAAAGCTTGGCATGTACTGATAGACCTCAATACCCGCATCAATCAGCTCATCAATCAGGGCTTTGGTAGCCCACATGGTCCACCACTGGTCGGCGGTGCCCTGAATCAGCAGCCTCACCCGCACCCCGCGGCGCGCTGCATGAATCAGCACCTGCCGGAAACGATAGGTCGGCACAAAATAGGCGTTGGCGATCAATACGTCACGCCTTGCCTGCATGATGCGCCATAGGTACCAGTGCTCAATACGGCGCCGGTTTCGAAGGTTGTCCCGCAAGAGTAACCTTGCCCGACGGGAGGCATTTTTACGCACGGGCGGTCCACGCCAGCGCAGGTGACGCCGCGTGCGTCGCCAGACCTCTCGCATGTGAACAATTTCAGCCCGCCTGCGCTCTACATCGAGTAGACGACCAACAGAGCCCCGCAGCGCATTACGCAGGCTGACGCGCCACCAGAGTCGGCGCATGGTTCGCGAAATGGCCGCTGTCACACGATAGGCCGTCACCTGCGCAGCAAAATCAAAACGCGCCTTCGGCAAATCCCCATGAACGTGATCCGATCGATCCCCGATCAGATTGATGCCGCCAATAAAGGCGACTGCATCGTCGATCAATACAAGCTTTCGGTGAAGACGACGCCAGGTCTTTGGTGCAAGCCAACGCACCCCAGGGCGATAGAACTCCAATGAGATGCCACAGACCTGACACCAGGGCGCAATCCAGTCCATGGCCTCGGCCGCCCCAAAACCATCCAACACGAGAAAGACCAGCACGCCTCGGGCACGTGCCCGCTTTAGTGACTCTAAGACTTCCTGCGTTGCAGGGTCATCGTGGATCAGGTACGACTCGAGATAAATCGTCGCCTGGGCCGAATCAATCGCCCGAATGAGTGCGGGGAAATATTCTTCAGCACCTTGCAGTAGTGCAATCGGGGGTTGTTGGTCCGGCATGATGAATGCCGCCTTATCGCGCTGCCGACCACTCCGAGGCAAGCCCGAGTCGAGCGGGCAGTGCGCGTATTGCCTCGGTGTTGGTCATCGAAAAGCAGGCCTCTGCAGCATCACGCCAGTTCATCCAGCGATACTGCAGGTGTTCGCGGGCGGCCAGCTGCACTGGAATCGTCATCGGTACACAGATGCTGAAGACATGCTCCACGTTCTCCGTGACACCAGGTGCATACCGATGTCGCCAGTGTGGGTAGATGACATAGGTCTGATGAAACTGCCAGTCGAGCAACGGACCAACGCCCTCTGCATCTACCTGAATACCTGTCTCTTCTCGAAGCTCTCGTGCCGCGGTCTCAATGAGCGGCTCATCATACGAATCACGACTGCCGGTCACCGACTGCCAGAACCCGGGGTGATCGGCACGCTCAAGCAGCAGTACCTGTCCATCTCTGGAATGGATCAGCACCAGCACAGACTCGGGAATTTTGTGTCCTGCCATATCCGTGTGTCGTTTTCGCGTTAACGAAACAGTAACGCCGCGGGAAGACTTAAGGCAATCGCTAACACCCAGATCAGTAATCGTGTCGCCGACCGTAGCAAGCGAAACGCGACTTCGATATCGCCGCGGGCCGCGCAGCGCTTGGCCTGCCATGCGGGAATCACAGCACTCACCACCCAAAAAGCCGAGGGCGGCAATGCGGTGTAGAGGGTCGATAACGCCGTCAGGCCGGCACCGAGATAAATCGTAAAGACCGCAAGCTTTGCCCCTGCAACGCTGGGGTCTCGCTCAATCCAGATGCCAACCAACGAAAGCCCAACAGAGACGCCTGCAATCCATCC
>CAYPCG010000087.1:2046-4046 GCA_964409175.1 uncultured Burkholderiaceae bacterium | reverse complement strand
TCTCTGTGGTGACGACGTGTCGAGACTCATTGGGAGTGGGCTGGCCACGTATTCCGATAGTGGTGTTGACGACATTCTGGCGACCCGGCAGGTCAAATGAGATCCCAAGCGCACCAAACCAGCGTGATGGAGAACCGGGGAGCGCGTCTGAACGCAGTTGTGCCTGTAAATGAGCCCTCGGTGCAATCCGAAAATTGATCGATAACTGCTGGGTCATTTGGCGTGACTGAGCTGCCGCCTGGATCATGGATAGCGTGAGCGCCGCACTGGTTCTTGCGTTCAAGGCACCAGAGACACTCAGTTGGCTCGTAACTTGCTGCTGTAGCGGTCGCAATGACGATACTGTTGGGGGTAGCGCCGGCGGCAGGGTTGCTGTGATCAGCTGTCCGTGGCTTGCGATCAACTGGCTTCGTCGGCCTAAGGCGGCACGAGTTTCTATTAGCCAAAGATCTGTACATCTTTGCTCGGCGCAGGCTTTCCCTGCAGCAACGGTTCCAATCACTCCGAGTAGTGCCCGAGTGCTTAGTTCTGACATGACTCTTGTCTGGTCTGAAATACGATCGACACGCAGGCCGATCGTCTGCTGATGAGATAGCCCGTAATGCAGCCGGGCGGCGATCACATCAGTAGTACTGAGACGGCCTGTGAGATCGCGTGGATGACCTAAGGCGATCTCCCATTCGGGCGTACGCGCGGGTAACAGTCGACGGTCAGCAGACCAGGGAATGAAAATACGCTGTGTCTGTCCGTTAATGTCGATCAATCTGGCCTCGATAAACCCCGGGATCGTGCTCGCCCCATACCCTTGGATCTGATAATTTCCTGGCGTCAGAATCTCGCTGGCGTAGATGGCGGTACCCTGACGGTCATAGAACTGGATTCTTGCGGGAGTGGGAACACGTAGTGTGGCTTCTGCTTTTCCCTCCCCCCGCAGAATCAGCGCTCGGTTGGTCAGCATCAGGCCGCGAAGCTCGGCGAACTGCTGTTCTACCCCGACTGTGGTCCGAATATCGCCCATTTGGACAGATGCGCCGTCCGCGAACAAGTGATCGGCGGTAGCCCGTGAAAAGCGTTGCCCATCGAGCGTGCGTTGGGTATCCCAGCGCAAGAGGCTTGGGCCACGACTGAATGTAACGCCAGCGCCATGGAGCCCAGAACCCAGAAACAGGTCGAATGCAGCGGCGGGAATATTCTCTGCTGCTGGCTGCGACTGATAGTCTGGGTGAGTCTGTAGTCTTGAGCGATCGTGTAGTAGGGCGATGCTCATCAACGAGGGGTTTGATCCAAACTGAATTCGTCGGCTTGCGAGTGAGTCCAGCGGGAGCCGAAGCCGGATAAGCGTCTCTGCGGGATCGAATTCGCACTGGCCTCGTTCGAATACCAGCATCGATCCTTGCTGGTGTCGCGTCTGGCCCTCCTTGGATAGGGCGTTGACAAGGGGTTTGCTGTCGATCACACAGCTTGCTTCCGTCAGCGCATAGCGGTCTGCCCTAGAGATCACTGCGCCATTGAGCTCAATGGCGGCTAGTAGCCAGGCTAATTCCAGCATGGCGAACCTATGGGATCGAAAGTCCTGGCGGAATTAAAGGATCTGTCGGAGAT
The DNA here is from genome assembly GCA_964409175.1 of uncultured Burkholderiaceae bacterium. Lineage (GTDB taxonomy): Bacteria > Pseudomonadota > Gammaproteobacteria > Burkholderiales > Burkholderiaceae_A > Lacustribacter. The sequence goes on along the minus strand of CAYPCG010000087.1, from coordinate 2,444 downwards.
CGATAGATTGGAAGGCTAAAGCGGAATCGAAAATTGACACCGGGGTCTGTGGGGGACTCCAGCGGAATCTGCTCGATGACAAGTCGGTAATACTGAGAGCGATCAAATACTTTGGCACGAATCATCTGGCGTCCGGAGCCGGCGAGCGAGAAGAACCTGGGTGAAACATCCACCCCCAGTGGTGGGTATGCTGCCGACGGTGGACCGCTATCCTTGCTGGCAATTGGAAGCGCCGCTCCACGCTCTGTTGATGGCGCGAGCGGATCCCATGGAGTGACGCGTACCGACCATCGGGTTGGTGTGCTCAGACTGGATCGTACTTCTGTTGCGACAATGCCATCTTGATCCGGTGCAAGTTGTGGCGGCGTAATATTGAGCGCCGCCTGAGCCTGCATTCC
>CAYPCG010000087.1:0-1946 GCA_964409175.1 uncultured Burkholderiaceae bacterium | reverse complement strand
TACCGTTCCCCAGTGCAATCGTGAATGGCGTCCCGCTAGAGCAGTTCACCGTAAGTGTGGATGTAGCATCAGTGTTAGTCGTCGTGCCAGTGGTGATACTCGCAAAGCTCATGTTGCTCGCACTAATAGAGCAGCTGGCCAAGACCTGAACAGAGACATCAAAACTTGCTGTTCCACTTGCCGCCAGCGCCGCGCTTGAGAGGCTAATGCTGGCCGTGGCCGCAACCATTAACAATCCTCTTTTCATCTTCATCGGACTCTCCCTTTGGTGTGGTGAGTCCTTATGGTCAAGCCCCGAGCGCGTCTTGTGGAGTCAGGGGGGCTTACACTGTCAGAAGTCTGCGCGCTGAAGGTTTAGCGCACTCAGGAATTGGGTCGGTGGATGCCGTGCCGTTTTAGGTAGTAATACAGATGTTCACGGGTCATGTTCAGTCGTCGCGCCGCCTGAGAGACGTTGTGGTTGGTTTCAGTCAGGATGGTCTGTAAGAGTTGACGTGTCGCGTTGAACTGCACTTCGCGGACGGCAGTCTGGCGAGAGGCGTCCGCCACCACCTGAATTGGGACCTTGGACTCATTTCTCAGCTGACGATGGGTTTCGTAATAAAGACGGGCGCGCTCTAGTGCATAGCGCATTTGGCTGATATCGACCGGCTTTGGTAAAAAGTCGAATGCATTGAGTTCGATTGCCCTCTGGGTGATCTCATTTAATGCGGTCCCGCTTGTCGCAATGACTTTAATGAGCGCGTTGTATTCTGAGATTGCCTTAAGAAAAGCGAAGCCTTCCGGAAACTCGCTTGTCTCTTGCTCGAGATCAAGATCGAGCACCACAATACCGATGTCTGGGTCGCCGAGGAGCATCGCGAGTCCATCATGACGATTCGTGGTTTCGTCGACTTCGTAGCCGCATGATTCAACGGCAGCGCGCAGGATCCTTCGTAGCCCTGCGTTATCTTCCACGACTAGTATGCGCATGGTTGCCTCCTTTTTTGTGTTTATTTTTATATATATTAGTCATAACTTTTTGCGCACCAAAGCGGTGAATCGAGGAAAATCCCTAAAACCCCAACTGTCATAGGTCATGTCATGAATCTTTACGCCAAGCTTCGCCAGCGTCAGGCCGAGGGAAACCCCGTCCGTGTCGGTCTCATCGGTGCAGGTAAATTCGGATCGATGTATCTCGCTCAGGTTCCGAAGACGCCGGGGCTGCACCTGGTGGCGATCGCGGACTTGTCGCCGGATAACGCCAAAGCGAATCTTGCGCGTGTGGGCTGGACTGCCGATCAGTCGAGTGCTGTCTCAATTGATGCCGCGATGAAAAATGGCAACACCTTTGTCGGTGACGATTGGCAGGCGTTAGTTCGTCATCCCGGGATTGATATTGTCGTGGAGTGCACAGGACACCCAATTGCCGCTGTAGAACATTGCCTCTTGGCGTTTTCACACGGTAAGCATGTGGTCAACGTAACCGTGGAGGCGGATGCTTTTTGCGGCCCGCTGTTAGCGCAACGGGCCAAAGACAGCGGCGTTGTCTACAGCCTTGCCTACGGGGATCAACCCGCACTGGTCTGCGATCTTGTGGACTGGGCGCGCACAGCGGGTTTCTCTGTTGTTGCTGCTGGACGTGGCCACAAATGGCTCCCGCATTTTGCCCAGTCCACCCCAGAGACCGTCTGGGGGCACTATGGGCTGACGCCCGAGCAGGCCAAGATTGGCGGACTGAACCCGAAGATGTTTAATTCGTTTCTTGATGGCTCCAAGCCTGCCATTGAAAGCACTGCAATTTGTAATGCAACTGGACTGGTGGCACCCCCTGACGGGCTCAGCTATCCCCCAGCATCGGTGGACGACATTCCCTTTGTCTGTCGACCAATTGCGGAAGGGGGCGTTCTTCATCAAAAGGGTCAGGTCGAAGTCGTGTCATCCCTTGAGAAAGATGGCCGTGTCAT
>CAYPCG010000086.1:0-4162 GCA_964409175.1 uncultured Burkholderiaceae bacterium | reverse complement strand
ATGGAGATGCACTTCAGGTCATTACGCTCGCCAAGTGATCCATCGGCATTCACCAGAAACTTCGGGACGATAAACATCGAAATCCCTTTGACGCCCGGCGGGGCATCGGGCAGTCGTGCCAGCACGAGATGAATGATGTTCTCACTCATATCGTGCTCACCAAAGGTGATAAAGATCTTAGTGCCGGTAATCCGATAACGTCCGTCTTGATCGGGAACTGCTTTGGTTGACACAACAGACAGATCAGAACCCGCATTGGGCTCGGTCAGGTTCATGGTGCCGGACCATTGACCCGAGATCAGGTTCGGCAGGTACATCGCCTTTTGCTCATCGGACCCGTGATGATGAATGGCATCCACGGCACCGGCGTTTAACATGGGACACAGCGTGAAAGCCATATTGGCGGAGTGCCACATCTCATTGACGGCGGTGGCTACCACTGATGGCAGCCCCTGGCCGCCGTAATTGGGATCGCAACTCAGACCAATCCATCCCGCTTCTGAGAACTGCTGATAGGCTTCCTTAAAACCCTTCGGTGTCTTGACCGTATCCCCCACGAGCTGACAGCCTTCCTGGTCACCGCCCCAGTTCAAGGGCGCGAGCACACCAGAGGCAAACTTCGCACCCTCTTCAAGGATCGCAGCGACAAGGTCTTCCCCCGCTTCTTCATAGCCGGGTAAAGCAGTGATCTCAGATAACGGCACCAGTTCATCAAGATTGAACTGCATGTCTCGAATTGGTGCGTGGTAGTCAGCCATTGCTTAAGGATTCCTTTTTACTGAGTTAATTACTGAGTTGATCAGGGGTGTTAGGTTGAGATGATTTTTTTCCGTTACTCGATCCACTAAACATCAATCGCCGACGCGCTGCCCGCGCGCTTGCGTAGCTCAAACTTCTGGATCTTTCCGGTGGACGTCTTGGGCAGTTCACCAAAGACCACTGCGCGCGGAATCTTGAAACCCGCAAGGTGTTTCTTGCAGTGGGCCACAATATCGTCGGCGGTGACATCCACGTCAGGTTTAATTTCTAGAAATGCGCAAGGGGTCTCCCCCCACTTTGGATCGGGCTTGGCCACCACCGCTGCTGCGAGCACTGCAGGATGGCGATAAAGAACGTCTTCCACTTCAATGCTCGAGATATTCTCGCCGCCAGAGATGATCACATCTTTGCTTCGGTCTTTAATCTTGACGTAGCCATCGGGATAGATCACCGCGAGGTCACCTGAATGGAACCAGCCCCCCGCAAAGGCCTCACGGGTCGCGGCATCATTCTTAAGATAACCCTTCATTGCAATATTGCCGCGGAACATGATCTCGCCCATGGTCTCGCCATCCCGCGGCACAGGCTGCATCGTCTCGGGATTTAAGACATCCACGGCCTCTTGCAGGTGATAACGGACACCCTGACGCGCATTCAGCTGCGCACGCTCGCCAATATCTTTCTGAGCCCAGTCATCATGTTTCACACAGACGGATGCAGGACCATAGACCTCGGTCAGTCCGTAGACATGGGTGATATCAAAGCCCATCCGGACCATGCCTTCGATCATGGCAGCGGGTGGTGCAGCACCAGCAACCATCGCATTTACTTTGTGACTGATCCCTTCTTTCATCGCGGCCGGCGCGTTAATCAACATGCCATGCACAATCGGTGCGCCACAATAGTGGGTGACTTTGTAAGTGCGAATGGCATCAAAGATATTCTGCGCATCGATCTTACGCAGACAGACGTTCACCCCCGCGCGGGCCGCAATCGTCCAAGGGAAGCACCAGCCGTTACAGTGGAACATCGGTAACACCCAAAGGTAGACCGGGTGCTTGGGCATGTCCCACTCAAGAATATTTGAGATCGCGTTGGTGTAAGCCCCGCGGTGCGAATAAACGACGCCCTTCGGATTTCCGGTGGTGCCCGACGTGTAGTTCAGGCAGATGGAATCCCATTCATCAGGGGGCAGGCACCAGGCAAAGTCAGCGTTTCCGGTTGCGACAAAGTCGTCATATTCGATCTTGCCCAGCCGTTCACCATTGCCCGTAAATACGGGATCATCCACATCAATCACTGTGGGCATCGGTTTGCCAGTCTTCGAAAGACCTTCTAAGGCTGCCTTCATCACGGGCGAAAACTCGCGATCGACAATCACGACCTTCGCTTCGCTGTGTTCCAGCATGAACTGAATGGCAGCGGCATCTAAACGAGTATTGAGCGCACAGAGCACCGCCCCCAGCATGGGAATACCAAAATGGCACTCGACCATCGGAGGGGTATTGGGAAGCATCACTGCGACCGTATCAAACCGCTTGATCCCGATTTTCTGCAGCGCCGATGCAAGACTGCGGCAACGAGAGTAGACTTCAGCCCAGTTTCGCTGCAGTGCACCATGAATAACGGCGGTCTTATAAGGATAGACCTGGGCGGCCCGCTCGATAAAACTCAATGGCGACTGCGAAACAAAGTTGGCGGGATTTTTATCGAGTCCCTGCTCATACATGGACATGGCCATAATCTCCTCACTATGACTAGCCTGCTGACATTTCGTAATGTCTTTATGCTCTAAAGTGTACTCCTAATACAAGTTACAAATTTATGTCCAAACCCGAAGACCAAATACGTTACTCAGACTTTCCAATGCCCGAAAAAGGGCAGGCTGTCCCGGTTGCACCGGGCGTGTTCTGGATCCGAATGCCGCTTCCTTTTGCGCTGGATCACATCAATCTCTGGCTGCTGGAAGACGAAGTCGATGGCCAGAAAGGCTGGACCGTGATCGACACTGGTGTTTCTACTGATGACACCAAAGCGGCATGGCGAACGCTGATTGCGAATCACTTCAACCAACTCCCCCTGCTTCGCGTTTTATGCACCCATTTTCATCCCGACCATATAGGTCTTGCCTATTGGCTTTGCAAAGGCGGTGATTCAAATCAATGGCAGGCACCACTCTGGATTAACTACGCGGAATATGCGTCAGCCCGCATCTGGGCCGGAAATGGATCGATCAAGACCGCAAACGATGCTCCTGATGCCGTCAACATGGCCAATCACTTTGATCGCCATGGCATCACCGATTCAGAGACCCTAGAAAAACTGCGGGCACGCCGTGAGCACTACCCATCCCTTGTGCCCGACGTCCCCCAGAGCTTTCGGCGAATCTTTCCACACGAGACAATTCGTATCGGCCGCTATGACTGGAAGGTGATCCCGGGCTATGGACACTCTCCTGAGCATGCATCCCTGTTCTGTCATGAGGCCAAGATTCTGATTTCGGGCGACATGCTGTTGCCAAAGATCTCAACCAATATGTCGGTCTGGGCCCAGGAGCCCGATGCCGATCCGCTCAGGCTTTACCTGAACTCATTAACATCATTCGAGCCGCTTCCTGACGATACATTGGTCTTGCCGTCGCACGGTAAACCATTTGGCGCCGCGCCTGGATCGACAGAAGGTGGCATCAGAACCCGACTTCAACAGCTTCGCGAACATCACGAGGCGCGACTGCAGGAAACGCTGGAAGCATGCGCAAGCCCTGCCTCTGCGGCAGAAGTGATGCCAGTATTGTTTAAACGAAAACTTGATCTACACCAGCTGACCTTTGCGCTTGGTGAGACCATTGCGCACTTAAATCATCTCTGGCATGCAGGAAAACTCACGCGGAAAGAGGATGCCGCTGGTCGCATCAGTTTTGTTGCCAGTTAAGCATCAAAGCCATGCTCAGGACCTGGATAGACGCCAGTGCGAACTTCATTCACGTAACGCGTCACGGCCTCGGGGATGCTCGCTGATTTGATCATGTAGTTCTTGGCAAAGCGCGCTTTTTTGCCCGGGGTGATATCGAGCATGTCGTGTAAGACCAGCACCTGGCCTGTCATGTAAGGCCCTGCACCAATGCCAATGGTTGGTACTTTTAAGGTCTCGGTCAGTCGCTTGCCCACAGGCGTAGGAATGAGTTCCACCAAGACCATATCCGCCCCTGACGATTCGAGCAGCACGGCATCACGAATCAGCTGATCCGCAGCTTCTTGCTGACGACCCTGTACACGATAACCGCCAAGCTGATGCACCGACTGCGGTGTCAGCCCCAGGTGGGCACAGACCGGGATACCGCGGCTAGTAAGGAACGAAATCGTTGGTGCAAGCCAGGCACCACCTTCAAGCTTAACCATCTGCG
>CAYPCG010000085.1:0-4203 GCA_964409175.1 uncultured Burkholderiaceae bacterium | reverse complement strand
TATGACGGCTGCAATGGCGTTCGTTCTGCTTGGACTTGTCTTGCTGATCAAAGCGCTGCTTGAGGAGCGCTGGATGTCGCAGCACCATCCGCAGTACCGCGCGTACATGAAACGAACGACGCGATTTATTCCAGGACTCTTTTAGGGCTTTGATCGATCTGGTCTGAGCGGATCCACTCGCCCTCGCGCGCGCCAACCACTGATCACTAGGGCGCTCCATCCCAAGATAAAGGCGAGCCCTCCGATCGGCGTAATCGCACCCATGCTGGGCATATCATTCAAGACTCGCAGATAGAGGCTGCCGGAAAACACCAGCATGCCGGCGATAAAACAGAGCCCTGCGACGACTGACCAGGTTCGAAAGAATTTAAAGGTGGTGAGCATGGAAAGCCCGAGCAGAGCGACGGCATGGATCATCTGCAACTGGGCTGCGGTCGCAAAAATTCCAACTAACCTGGGCTCGACAAGGGTGCTGAGGCCGTGGGCGGCAAAGGCACTCGCGGCCACGCCAGTCGCCCCAAAGAAGCCAGCAAGGATCAGAAATGATCGGGACCAGAAAAGCGACATCATGCGATTCAGTGTAATGGAAAGGGGCTGAGAAAAGCTTATCTCAGTTGATTCTGATCAATCGGATTGATCTGTCTGGCAATTAATATATTGGAATCTTAATTAAGAGTGACCGCATGATTGCTGGGTTCATCGAGACGGTTGGCGAGGGTGTCACGCTTGCGCTGGGGGGTGCGGTGGTTGGCATTGCGTTTGGCTTTTTTGCGCAACGATCTCGGTTTTGTCTTCGTGCGGCGGTGATTGAGTTCTGGCATCGTCGATTCGGTGAAAAACTCTCTGTCTGGTTACTGGCGTTTTCGAGTGCGGTCGTAGCCGTTCAGCTTCTTGCGCTGGCAGGGTTTTTGGACACGAGCGCTGCCCGTCAGATTGCCTCGCGCGGAAGTCTCTCTGGCGCGCTGATCGGTGGTGTCTTGTTTGGAATGGGGATGATTCTGACCCGCGGTTGTGCAAGCCGCCTGTTAGTGCTGTCGGCTAATGGCAATCTGCGCGCGCTGCTCTCGGGGTTGATTTTTGCCGTCACGGCACAGGCGTCTCTTGGGGGCGCGTTGGCGCCTTTGCGCGAGACGATCGGTGGCTGGTGGACGATCGATGGTGGCCCGTCACGTGACATTCTTGCGCTCTTGAGTGTGGGGCACTGGGGCGGACTTGTCTTTGGGCTTGTCTGGGCTGTCGCGGCGTTGTACTTTGTTGGGCGATCAACGAGTCGTAGTCGCTGGATGTGGATTGGCGGAATTGGTACAGGGCTGATGGTTGCGGCTGCCTGGGCCACCAGTCAATGGGTCGCAAAGAATTCGTTTGAACCGATTCAGATCCAGGGCATGACTTTCAGTGGACCTTCTGCGGAGTGGCTCATGCGCGTATTGGCCAAGCCAGTCCCACCAATTGGTTTTGAATTCGGCATGTTGCCGGGCGTGTTTATCGGTTCGCTGCTCGCGGCCTGGGTCGGTGGCGATCTCAAACTCGAGGGCTTCGGGGGCGGATACACCATGCCTCGTTATATTGTTGGTGCCATCTTGATGGGCTTTGGGTCAATGCTGGCGGGAGGCTGTGCCGTTGGGGCGGGGATGACGGGCGGATCGATTTTTGCGATCACCGCTTGGCTGAGCCTTTTCGGGATGTGGATCGGAGCGGGTCTGACCGACCGGTTGATCGACAGTCCCTCGCATTCAGCGTCATCGACGACTAACGTTTTGCCATCGCATTCGCAGGCACAGACACCAGCGCCAGGGCTTGCCCCTTAAAACTGGCATTCTTGATACGTGTCAACAAAGATTGACACGTTTCTTGATAACTTGATCAGACACATCAATAGCGCCCAAGCCGCGGTGCAAAGGACTGTCTATGCGAATCGTTCTGATCCATCCCAATTACCACTCTGGTGGGGCTGAAATTGCAGGGAATTGGCCACCTGCCTGGGTCGCCTATCTGACCGGATATCTGAAATCCGGGGGTTACACGGACATCACGTTTATTGATGCGATGACTCACAACCTTGAAGAGGATGTGGTCCGTGCCCGGTTGGCGGAGCTGAAGCCGGACATCGTGGGCGCGACCGCGATTACGCCGGCGATTTACAAGGCAGAGCGGATTCTCCAGGTTGCCAAAGAAGTGAACCCCGCCGTGGTCACGGTCTTAGGGGGAATTCATGCCACCTTTATGTATCCGCAGGTGCTGAAAGAGGCCCCTTGGATTGATGCCATTGTGCGTGGCGAGGGAGAGCAGATCTTTCTCAACTTTGTTCGTGCTGTTGATGATGGACGCTGGGCGCGAGATCGCAACGCCGTGCGCGGGATTGCCTATGCCAACCCTGATGGCCAGGTCGTCGCGACGGCCGCGGAGCCGACGATTGAAGACCTCGACAAAGTGAAGCCAGACTGGAGCATTTTGGACTGGGAGAAATACATCTACATTCCGATGAACACGCGCGTCGCAATCCCGAATTTCGCGCGTGGCTGCCCGTTTACTTGTACGTTCTGTAGCCAGTGGAAATTCTGGCGGGATTACCGGATTCGCGACCCGAAAAAGGTGGTCGATGAGATCGAGGATCTCGTCAAGAACCACGGCGTTGGTTTTTTCATCCTGGCGGATGAAGAGCCCACTATTCATCGCAAGAAATTCATTCAGTTTTGTCAGGAGCTTATTGAGCGCGATCTTGGCATTCTCTGGGGAATCAACACCCGAGTGACCGATATTCTGCGAGACGAAAAACTGTTGCCCATGTTTCGTAAGGCAGGCTTAATTCATGTTTCCCTTGGCACTGAGGCTGCGGCGCAGTTAAAGCTAGACCGCTTTAATAAAGAGACGACGATTGCCCAGAACAAAAAAGCGATTCAGCTTTTGCGAGATGCTGGGATCGTGACGGAGGCGCAGTTCATCGTCGGTCTCGAGAACGAGACGAAAGAGACCCTCGAAGAGACCTACCGTATGACGCTAGATTGGAACCCAGATATGGCGAACTGGGCGATGTATACCCCGTGGCCCTTCAGCGATCTGTTCCAAGAGCTCGGCGACAAGGTAGAGGTCTTCGACTTTGAGAAATACAACTTTGTTACCCCCATCATGAAACCCGAATCGATGGATCGTGGCGAACTGCTCGATGGCGTCATGGCTAACTATCGCCGTTTCTTTATGCGCAAGACTTTACTGCACTATCCATGGACACGCGATAAGACACGTCGTCGTTATCTGCTGGGATGCCTGAAGGCCTTCTTAAAGAGCAGCTTTGAGCGCAAGTTTTATGACCTTGGCCGTGTTGGTTACTGGGGACCCCAGAGCACGAAAAAGGTGGACTTTGCCTTTGACACCACGCGGACCATGGCGCCGGGGGCCGCAAGTGTCGCGGGGGATGAGGGCTGGGTCACAATGCACGGGCCGAAGATTGAACATAAGCGTCGTCAAGGTGAACTGAACGCTGCGCTTGCCTGCGGCGGCGGCGTAGAGCAGCTCAGTGATGCCGAGATGGATGCGGTCTTGGCCGGTAAGCGACTGCAAGATATGCCACAAGAAGAGGCCGCGTCTGTCTCCTGACGGAGATCGTATTGGGCCGAATGCGATTACGCAGGTAATCGCTGCGCTTCACGGTCACGTTGGCGTAGAGGCGACGCGTGTCTGTTTTCAGTCGGCGGGGCTCTCGGAATATCTCGAGACTCCGCCACAGTCGATGGTCTCAGAGCATCATGTGGCGTGTCTGCAGGCGACGCTTCGAGACCTATTCGGGGAGACACTAGCCGCTGCAATCTCGCGCGATGCCGGGCGACGAACGGGCGAGTATCTGTTAGCAAACCGTATCCCACGGGCTGCTCAGCAGCTCTTGCGCTGGCTTCCTGCGCAATGGGCAGCGCGTGTGCTTGCGAAAGCAATCTCACGCCATGCCTGGACCTTCTCTGGAAGCGGGACGTTTTCGGTCAAGCCCGGTTTTCCATTTGTCTTTGAGATTCAGAACAACCCATTCTGTCGAGCCATTCGATCAGATCATGCGGTGTGTGACTTTTATAGCGCCACCTTTGAACGTATCTTTCGGGAGCTCGTGCATCCTAACTCTCGGGTGACGGAGACGGCCTGTGAATCAGCTGGCGCTACCGCCTGCGTCTTCGAGATCGTCTGGTAGCCACTGGGCGATACGATCAAGTCGTTTTG
>CAYPCG010000084.1:0-4223 GCA_964409175.1 uncultured Burkholderiaceae bacterium | reverse complement strand
TCATCTCCTCTAACAGTTGTCTGGCTTAACGCTCGACCTGAACGCCCCAGCGCTTCGTCGTGACGGCTTCAACCTTACCCATAATGATGTTTTCAAGGACGTATCCCATGACGGCAATCAGAATGATCCCGCCAAAGATGGTGTCCATGCTCAGATACTCGACTGCATCGAAAATCATGAATCCGAGACCATAAGAGCTCGCCGCAAGCATTTCGGCTGCAATCAATGACCGCCAGGCAAAGCCAATTCCTAACTTAATACCGGTGATAAGGAACGGAAAAATTCCCGGCAATGCAACGACCCAGACACACCTCCAGCGACTTGCCCCCATCGACTGAGCGACCCAGAACGCCTTATCACTCAGGGCATCCAGTCCTGCGGCGACGTTGTAAATAATCTGAAAACTTGCCGCGAGGAAGACAACCGTAATAGTGGTCTTGTCATCAATACCAAAGATCAGCAACAGAATTGGAGTCCACGCCAGCGTCGGGATCGGCAGCATCGCACTGACAATCGGCTGAAAAATGCGCTTACCCCACTTTGTCAGACCGATGAGCAGGCCTATAGCACCACCAATCATGATGGCGAAAAAGATTCCCATCAGAATGCGATAGAGACTTTTCCCAGCATGCCCCCACAATGCGTACGGGGGATTCCCGTCTGGTCCGGCCTGCAGCCACATCGTCGCGAAAATCGCAGAAGGTGGCGGTATCAAGACTTTGTTAATCCAGCCCAGTGCAGCAGCAATCTCCCATAGCAAAAAGACAGAAGAGATTGATATAACCGGACGTAACCAGGCGGCCTGACGGCGCCAGCCGAATAGTGAACCCCTCCAATGCGGTGCAGCGGTACTCATTGTGTTCGCTTTCCTCGTTGCGGATACCAACGCCGAATCGTGGCCCGCTCAATATTTCCAAACAAGATGTGCTCGATAAAGAATCCCAGCAGTGCCAGCATTGCAATGCCCACAAACATTGAGGGAACGTCTGCATAGGCTCTTGCAGCGAAGATCATGTACCCGAGCCCAAACGCTGCCGCAGCCAGCATTTCCGCCGCAACGAGTGTTCGCCACGAGTGTGCAAGCCCGAGCTTAAAACCAGTGAGCAACGTCGGCAGTGACGATGGCAGAAGGACCATAAAAAAGATGTTCAGGGGGGATGCCCCCATGGATCGAACCACCCAGATTGAATGCTTTGAGATCGCCTGAACGCCCTGGATCGTGCTGTAAAGAATTGGGAAAAAAGCTCCCAAGAAACAGACACTCACAATGGTCAGATCGCCCCGACCAAGTGTCACCAAGAAGATCGGTGTCCAGGCCACAGCGGGTAGGGGCAGCAGCATACTGAGCACAGGGCTCGTCCAGGCATACGCCGTGTTATTTAACCCCAGAAAAAAACCAACCGGAACAGCGACCAGCACTGCAAAGATAAAAGCAATCAGCGCCCTCATCAGGCTATACCCAATATGGGATAACAACACGTAGTTCGTCGACTGCTGAAGGAGTTCAAATCCACGGGTCACAATCATATGTGGCGCAGGGAGCACCTTGATATCCATAAGGCCCAGCACGACCGCGAGCTCCCAGAGTAGTAGCAAGACAATCAGTGGCGCCATAAAAATCAAGGTTGCTTTGATCTTCCTTAGGCGTTTACTCGGTGCTCGAACAATGGGCTGCGCCATTGTTATCGATGAAGCGGTCATGCGTGGGTCTCCTCCTGCTGAACTCATCTCGTTAGTGGATCTTCTGTCGGCCGTTTGATCGCGGCGACGTCTTCTTTAATGCTGGACTAGGCCTGACGACTTTCCCCTTAATTCCCAACACCTGATCAAGCGCGGGAATATGCTCCTCGGGCAGGTACTGATGACGAAGCGCATAGAGTGCGGGACCAAACGTCTTATCCAACTGCTTGCCGAAATGCACGAATATCTCCGCTACATACAATTCGTGGCGAATGAGGCTCTCTGCCATCGTGACGACGGGACGACTACGGGTAAACACGCCATAGCCGTTGGGGCCAAGTCCGGCCGTCATCGCCTCTTCAAAATCCGTCGTCACAGTCACAAGAGAGTCACTCAAGCCCACACGAACGCCGCTGCTCTCATGGAGGTAGGCTTTTGTGTTACGTCCAAACTTGTAAAGATCTAGTTGATCAGGCTCTGCAAACAAAATAACGAGAATCTCAACGCCGCGCCTTGCAGCATCACGAAGCTCATCCAGGTGAAATTGAAAGTTGTGATGGGCGCCTTTGATCCAGATATGACGCTTTGCGCCCGCAATCATGTCGCTCATCTTGGCGTGGATGTGAGCGTCTCCGGAGAGGGTCCAGACAAACTCAGTCGACTGAACCGCTTTTGTCGCTAATAGCTGATCTGCCAGACTGTCACAACGACTCGCTGTCTCCCGCTGAATTCGATCGAGCATCTGCCGGGGATCCACCGGGACATAACGTACTGGATTCTCGTTTACCGGCTGAACGGCGAGCTTCTTCTCTAAGGTGGTCAGTGCGTTGTAGACGTTCGCGCGGGGAAGCCCTGACTGTTTACTGATTTCATAGGCCGTTGCAGGGTAAAAACGCAATAACGCTAGATAGACACGTGCCTCATAACCGGTAAAGCCTAGCTGCTGGAGCTCCGCGGCTCGCGCTTCTTCACTCAGTGTTTCACTATTAGACTTTTTAGTTGGCATAAAACGCTCTTATCGCAAGAGTGAATAATCGACTGCACGGCCAATACCCCGCCGCAGACCCTCGAGTCTTAACGCCTGCCCTGCAGTGATATTTGCCAGATTGAGTTCTGGTCCAAACTGCTTTAACAGCGAGGCATGCTGCTGCGGAAACTTGTAAGGATCCGCCTCGACCATGACGCTTGAAAACCATGGCTGCGCCGCAAGATTAGCAAGGGCCTTCGGTGATGTATTTGCAATCATGTCGATTTCGCTCTGCTCAATAATCACATGATGAATGTCCCGATGATGAAGATCGTCTACAAGTGCAGTCAGGTCATCAAGACTAAACGGTTCAGTCGGATTCTTTCTGCCAAACTCATAGATCACCTCAAACCCTTCTTGCTGTGCAAGCCCGATATATCGCTCACGATCTGACGCCGATAGCTCCAGGTAGTTTTCAGAAACCTCCATCGCGCGAATACCAATTCCTTTGAGATGCCGCAGCATTTCGGGAAATGAGTTGGTATGACAAGCGTACTCAAAAAGAATACCTCCCGAATACGCCTTAATCCCGGCGTCCTGATAGAGCCCAACCACCTTTCTGATCGTCGGCTCTGGGACCAACAAGGCATTCATCGCGTAGATTTTTACAAAATCGATATAGGGTGCGGCGTAATCTAAAAGATCCTGCACGCCAGACAGCCCAGTCCAACCAAAGGTATCTGGACCGAAGTCAATGACGGAGGTCGTCCCGCGGGCGCGAGGTTTTTCGGAGCGAGGGGGGAGTTTGAATTCCATCGTTAACGAGTTAGTTCGTCAATTACAGCGTCACAATTTTTTTAAGCGCTGCAATCCGCTTTGCAGAGAGATACAGATCTCCCGACATCAAGAGACGGGCCGTGCGTTCAATCTTGGCCTGCCGAATCTCGTAGCCGCCGTCGGATCGACGCATCACCGTCGATTCCACTTGCAAGACGCCACTTGGATGCCCAAGACGCGTCTGTCCCGTCGTGCCAGCACGTTTACATTCATTGACCACCGACCCTTCGATTGCCGATGCGACGGCTGAGCAGACACTTCCCACGACCGCCAACGCTTTGTGTGGCTTTTGCATGGCCAGCTGGCGAACATTCAGATCGACCATATCCTGGGAGACGATCCGACCGTCCATGGCGGTGTACTCAGTCGGGGGAGCCACCATAATCACCCGCGGCACATTTGGTGATTTTTCAGTTGCCTCTGAGGCATCTTGAACACGACCAACAACCACTGCGGCCCAGCTTCTCGCCTGTTCTAAGCGCCGCATCAGATCAGCGTTTGCCGCAATTTCTGTCGGATTTTCTGTTCCCATCGCCCCAACATCGGCGGCGCGCACAAAGACAAATGGCGTCGCTGCGTCTACCAGAGACACTTCAACGGTTCGGCCGTCGATCGTGATGGTGTCTCGTGCTGACCCAGTTGGCAAAAGCTTTCCGGTCATCGCGCCACTGCAGTCACCGAAATCAAGCATGATCTGAGCACCAGCACTCGGCACACCAGCGATCTTGCAGTCGCCGTC
>CAYPCG010000083.1:0-4386 GCA_964409175.1 uncultured Burkholderiaceae bacterium | reverse complement strand
TCTTCACCCTAATATGGGCTGCAATCTGCGGCATGGGGGCACAAGAAATCGGGCTTCCCCTTCCGTGGGTATTGGGTCCGATGTTCGGCGTTGGGTTCTTAAGTCTTGCTGGTGTTGCCGGTCGGCAGCCAATTGTTTTGCGTAATACCGGCCAGGTCAGTCTTGGTCTTGCGCTCGGTCTTTACTTTTCACCCGCAGTGATCGCAGAGCTGTCTCAGATGGCAGGCTGGATGCTGTTAGGGGCCGCGTTTTCGCTCTGTGTCGGTATTCTGTTTGCGCGATTCATGCAGCGATTTGCGCGTCTCGACGGCTACACCGCGGTCTATTCCAGTGCGATTGGCGCCGCTGGGGATATGGCGATTCAGGCGCAGAAGATCGGCGCGGATGGGGCATCGGTCGCAACCAGTCATGCGATTCGACTCATGATCGTGGTGACTGTGATTCCATTTATTGCGAGTGCCTGGGGAATGGATGCCGCTGCGCTTGCGATGAAGGCAAAGGCGCAACTGCCTTTGATTGATCCCATGCACCTTGCAGTGATCGCCGTATTTGCCTTTGTTCTTCCAATATTCGCAGTGAAAACCAAGTTCCCCAATCCTTGGGTGTTGATTCCACTGTCTTGTGCGGGCGTGTATGCCGCAATGGGAAACGAGACCCGGCTGCCCGACCTGCTGGTGAATGCGGGCACACTTCTTTTGGGCTGGAATCTCGGACAACATTTGACGAAAGAGTTTTTTAAGGCCTCTCCTCGCGTCATGTTGGGGGCTGCGCTGATGACGGTGGGCATGTTACTGCTGTCATTTGCATTTGCAACATTTTTGCATCTCGTTGTCCAGCTTCCGCCCCTGACGGCAGTGGTGGCCGCATCGCCTGGCGGGATTGTCGAAATGTCGATTACTGCCAAAGTATTGGGCCTTGGCGCTGCGGTCGTAACGGCGTTTCAACTGGTGCGGCTGATCTCAGTAATAGTCCTAATTAAGCCAATCGCGGATTTGCTCGTCCGATCCGGCTGGCTTGGGCTATCCTCTCCAGTGTCACTGAAAAAGTAACCTCAAGACAACAACCGTATTTCTAAGACTTAGGGAGTCAACATGGCACGATCCATTACACGTCGCGAATTTGTTGCTGGCGCTGCGGCTGCTGGCGTTACGGCAAGCCTGCCGTCATTTGCCTTCGCTCAGGCAAAGCCCCTCTTTGACAGCATCTTTATGTTTATCCCCGCAGGCCCTGGTGGCGGCTGGGATGGCACAGGTCGTTCTATCGAGGCTGCAGCAAAAGCAGCTGGCTTGGTGGGATCGTTTCAATTTGAAAACGTTGGTGGCGCTGGCGGTATGGTGGGTTTGCCTCGCTTTGTGAACCAGCGTAAGGGGCAGGCGAATGCGTTGATGGTGGGCGGTTCGGTCATGGTAGGTGCAGGGATCACCAATAAGAGCCCCGTGACGATGAAGAACGTGACGCCGATTGCACGTCTGACTGAAGAAGCGGGCGTGATTGCGGTTCCGACGAACGGCAAGATCCAGACCTGGAAAGATTTTGAAGCGGCGATCAAAGCGAACCCCAAGGCCGTATCGGTCGCGGGCGGTTCGGCAGGGGGCACTGATCACCAACTGCTCGGCCTGATCATCAAAGCGTTGGGTAAGAACCCACGCGAGGCGGCTTACGTGGCGTTTGCGGGCGGTGGCCCTGCTAACGCAGCGATCCTAGGCGGGCAGGTCACTGCGGGGATCTCTGGCTATTCCGAGTTTGAAGAGCAGATCAAAGCAGGCCGTATGAAGGCGCTCGCTGTGTCGGGTAACAAGCGTATTCCTGGTGTCAATGTTCCCACGCTGATTGAGCTGGGAGTGAATGTGACCGCGGCAAACTGGCGTGGTGTCTTCGGCGCACCTGGTATCAACGATGCTCAGAAAGACAAACTGGTGGAGCTGATGACTAAGATGCATGCCTCCCCCGCTTGGAAGGATGTTCTTGAGAAGCGTAAGTGGACCGACGTGTTCCTGGCTGAGCGTCCCTTTGAGCGTGAGATTGAGAAGAACATCCGCGAAACTGAAGCTGTGTTGAAGGATCTTGGTCTGGCTTGAACCTGAGCATCTGGTTTAGGTGCTTCGTTTGAACGCCAAACGTCTTTCTCTGATTTATCTGGCAGCAGGGATCCTGTCGATCTGGCAGGTCACGGTGATCCCTGTCTCGCCAATGTATGCGGCGGTGGGCGCGTCTCTTGTGCCTGGTCTAGTCGCCGTATTTTTTACCTTGTTGGTCTTGGCCTATGGCCTTCAGGCAATCAAGGGTAGTGTTCCCGACGCGGCCAATGATCCCGACGATCAGGCGCTGCCGGAGGGCCCCAAACGGTTCAGTTACTTCTTCGGCGGTTGCCTTCTCTTCGTGGTGCTGATCAAGCCAGTGGGCTTTCTCATTGCTGGAACAGCTTCTGCACTGGGGATTGCGCGGTCGTTTGATGCGCCAGTGGGTTTTAAGTCGATCCTAATCTGTTTTTTGATCACCCTTTCTTTTTGGGTGCTGTTTGATCTGATTCTTTCTGTTGACCTTGGCCCCGTGCTGGGGATGATCACCTCTCTTATCAAAGCCTAAGTATGAATTCCTTCGAAGCGCTGCTTGCTGGATTTGCCACGGCGCTTGAGCCGTCCATTCTGCTCTACGGATTTGTAGGCTGCTTCGTCGGAACCCTCGTTGGCGTGCTACCGGGAATCGGCCCTGCACTCACCATTGCATTGCTGCTCCCTCTGACCTTCAAAGTTCCCGCCGTTGGCATGTTTGTGTTGTTTGCAGGGATCTACTACGGCGCAATGTATGGTGGATCGACCACCTCGATTTTGCTGAACACGCCTGGTGAGTCTGCGACGGTGATGACCTCGCTCGAAGGCAACAAAATGGCCCGTCGGGGTCGGGCGGGTGCGGCGCTTGCGACAGCAGCGCTCGGTAGTTTTGTAGCCGGAACGATCGCGACCATTGCACTCACGTTTTTTGCTCCCTTAGTGGTTGAGGCAGCGCTCGCCTTTGGACCTGCAGAATATTTCAGTCTGATGGTGCTAGCGCTAGTGGCTGTCACAGCAGTGCTGGGGAACTCGGTCTTACGCGGAATGATCAGCCTTGCTGCGGGTCTGCTGTTTGGTCTTGTGGGCGTGGATCTTCAGACGGGACAGCCGCGGTTTACCTTTGGTCAGATGGAACTCTTGGATGGCATCGAGGTGACGATCGCTGCCGTCGGGCTCTTTGCTGTGGGAGAGGCACTCTTTCTGGCCTGGCAGGGGCGTGAATCTAAAAAGCCGGATGTGCTGAAGGTATCGGACAGCCTGATGCTGACCAAGGATGATCTAAAGCGCTCTTGGAAACCATGGCTTCGCGGAACGTTTTTTGGATTCCCGATTGGGGCGATGCCTGCAGGCGGGGCTGAGCTGCCTACCTTGCTCAGTTACTACACCGAGAAAAAACTCTCTAAGAAACCGGAAGAGTTTGGGCACGGCGCAATTGAGGGTGTGGCTGGCCCAGAGGCCGCGAACAACGCAGCCGCGGCTGGCGTATTGATGCCACTTCTTACGCTGGGAATTCCAACTTCGGCGACGGCCGCGATTATTTTGTCGGCGTTTGAGTCTTATGGCATTCGTCCAGGTCCTACCTTATTTACAGAGCAGGGCAGCTTGGTCTGGACGCTGATTGCGAGTCTCTATATTGGCAATGTGATTCTGCTGATCCTAAATCTGCCGTTGGTGGGCCTCTGGGTGAAGCTTCTGAAAATTCCCACGCCATGGCTCTATTCCGGAATTATTGTGATCTCTGCTGCGGGGGTATTTGGCGCGAGTAACTCGCCCTTTGATCTTGCCTTGCTCTTTTTCTTCGGTCTGATTGGTTACGCATTCCGACGATTTGACTTCCCCATGGCACCACTGATCATTGGTCTGATCCTGGGGCCAATGGCCGAGAACTCATTGCGTCAGGCGTTGGTGATCAGCATGGGTGACTACAGCACCTTTGTCACTCGTCCGATCTCGGCGACGATTCTTGCGATTGCGCTCCTACTGCTGTTGCTACCGTTTGTGTTGGCGACATTAAAGCGTCGGGAGAAGCGCGACGCACACGAAGTGTCGCACTCAGCGGATTAACGGCCGCGAGATCTCCAGGCGCTTTCGATCAGCGCCTCGAAATCTCTCGCATAGCGCTTGGTGTCAAAAAGCGTGTCGGTAAGACGGCTCTGTGCAAGGCGCGTTTTTAACTCAGCAACTGTCTGTGGCGCCTGTGCGATCTTGACCGCCTTTGTCACATATTCGTCAAGGTCTCGAGCAATCAACTCCTCGCCGAAGCCTAATGCTCTGAGAAGGCTCTCCCCGACTCGGCCAGGGAAGGTGGTTCCTTGGACGGTAAGCATTGGGACTC
>CAYPCG010000082.1:0-4499 GCA_964409175.1 uncultured Burkholderiaceae bacterium | reverse complement strand
CTCAAAATCCGGTGCCAGTGATGGCGTGAGGGTTCGAGTCCCTCCCTCGGCACCAGACAGGGTCAGGCTCTCAATTAGATACAGACGTCGAAAAGCCCTCGCGGGTAGTTGTTACAAAACTGTAGCCCCCACTTCGCATTCGTTCCGATACTGCCTTCTTGAAGTTTCCAAGCGCCTGCGTCTCTCTTCAGAATGATCTGGGTTAGCACACCCACGTTCTTATTGGTGAGGTTCGTCTGCGTTGTATCAATCGGATCTCCCGTTGGCCGAATCGGGGTCATTCGCAGATACGCATAGTCTCCAGCGATACGAATCGTCTCAACCTGAAAAGTCACTGGGGGGTTCAACAGCCGCTCCACCATCGGCCGAACCGTATCAAGGATCATCTTCCGATCGGGGGAGCCCTTCTCCAAGATGAACGCGCGCGGCGCCTGCTGAGACTCTGGCGTCGCAGTCGCTGGCGCAGAAGACGCCTGTGGCTGGGAGGCCCTTGCGGCCTCTGCTGGTGGCGCAGCCTCGGGAGCCGGTGCCTGCGAATCAGCGCTTGGCGATGCGTTGGACTCTTTCGGAGTCGGCGCCACCGCCACTTTAGGCGCTGGCGTACTCGAGATCCAGTTACTGAGGCCCGAATAGACACCAGGGATAAATGACAGGGCAAAGATCCCACCTGCCATCGCAGGAAGTAAAACCTTATCGCGAGCCGTACTCGCAAGAATGCCCGGCCTGACGTCCGAGTACGCAGTCGAGAGCTTCTCTCGGTCAGCCTCTGAGAGATCCGCCTCGGTGCCCTCTTCGGCCAACTTCCTGGCGAGCGTGGACTCTCGCCGCTTCTTTGAGAAGTTGAGAATGGACCAGTGCCGAAGGCCGCCGTATCCAAGCCCAATCAGCGTCATCCATCCTGCTAACTCTGCGCCCGCACCTGATGTCAGTCCAAATGCAAGGGCACCGGCTGCGGCGGGTGCGTAACCAAAAATTAGGGCATTTTTGCGTTTGGAATCGACGGGTAATTCATCGCCCAGATGATTTGAGGGATCAATGCCATCGACCCAGAAGTTATATTCCTTTCCGTCGTATTCATACTTCACCCAGCCAACCGGCAGAAAGTAACTTGTCGCGGTTTTACTAATATTTGCTTTCCAATTCCAATCACGCTGACGATCCCCCTGCGCGTGAGTTCTTACGCCGTTGTCAATCACCGTGTTGACCCGTGAATCGACCGACTCAGAGTAGACATCGCGATCAGACTTCTCAATCTCTTCTGCCCGGAACCCAACGAGAAACGACACATCAAAAGATTTCGCATCACTCCAAGACATTCCCTCAACAAGCGACGCGACAGCAGCAGGCTGTTTAGTTCCTGCATACGCTGATAACGCAAACTCACCCATATCGGTTCCATTCACAGGACGCCAATCAGTCACAGTCTTCGTTTTCGCGACCGCCGTGCGAACATTCATTTTGAGATTCGAATCCCACCTGTTTTCGTAGTCGGTGTAGTGCTCCTGGCGGTCAAATCCAAATGACGCCGTCCAAGTCGCCTCATAGCTCCCCCGAAAGAGATAGGCAGGCACATAGAAGAGATCTAATTTTGTAAATTTTGCGGCGTCGAGAAGATCGTCCGGTGTCAAATTACCTGTTGACATAAACGTCTGGGCGGTACGCTTGAGTACTTTTTCATCAACCGCCAAAGGAACGATGTACTCGGGCTCAACTGCGAGAGACACGACCGCGTTCGGAATCTCATTTTCCGTTCCGCAATGGGTGCATTTCAGCGCCAAGGTTCCCGGCTGAAACTTGAGAGATGCTCCGCAGTTGGAACAGGACTTGGTAATGTCATCCATATCTATGCCTTATTTTTTGAAAGTTTGAGCTCTTCTGAGTACGAATGAAGCACCTGCCTGAGCTCATGCAACAACGAGCGCGCTCCGTCAGTCTGGCTTGCTGAGGCAGCGGAACGAAGTTGTTCCACAATGGTCTCGGCCTTTGTTTGGTAGTACTTCTCTTCCCCAGGAAGAGCGCGCGGCAAGAATTTCAATTCGTCTCGCAAGGCATTAATTTCTTGCTTCAGCGCAGTGTCACTCGAAGAATCCGCACATTTCCGTAGCTCTCGCGCCAGCATGGTCTGAAAGCCCGAGGAGTCTCCTCGGGTGATGTTTTCCGCAATGATCTTGCTCGAGGCCAATAAGACGAGGTACCCCACCACCCCAAACGCTGTATTGGCCACATTGACGACCGCTGCCGCCGTGGCATATCCGGACAGCGAGATCACCAACGCGAGAATTGAGGTGATAGTGAATAAGCCCGAAAAAATAAATACCGGCCCTAACATGCCAAGGTTCACATCTCGCGAACGACCGATTGGCAAGATGATTCCGAGTGAAAGGCATGCGAGGACTGCTGCATAGACCGCTGCGGGCGACCACAGCGCAATGGGCAGGATTAGATATAAAAGAAGTCCGCTCGCAGCGGATATTACGACTGAAATTACCACTGCGATTAGGCTAAGTGACATCACGAACGTCTTTCTTAAAGAGACAGAATTTTTTGCTTTTCTTGATCGAACTCTTCTTGACTCAAGATGCCTTTTTCTCTCAAATCGGCAAGCTTCGATAACGCCTCAACCTTGCGATCGAATTCACTTAGATTCTTTTGACTCGCGCCCGGATCTTGTGCAGGGGTCACGTTCAGGTGCTGAGAGATCCCGGCCATCGTATTCCCCATCGGAACCCCAGCGCCGATCCCCAGCCCCATGCCAAGGCCAGCGCCCATCAAGCCCGACTGGGCAGAACCCTCATTCGAGGCGGCCGCTTCCAACACGTCAAAGCTGCGCTCCTGTTGATAGTTGAAACCAACAATCCCCATTTCCGCCTTTTTGGCGAGTGCCATCTTCAGGCTCCTAACAGCGGGGTCATCCTCGGGAACGTTGATTGATGCGACGCTGAACTGTTGAAGCAGAATGCCGTACTCCAATAATTCCTCGGCGAGGAAACCTTTGAGATGGCCCGAGATCACATCAAGTTGTGTTGCGATTTCGAGAATCGAAATCTGCTTTTGAACAATCACCTTGGCGATTTCAGCGGTGATGCGCTCGGTAAATTTGCCGCGGAAGTACCCGGACAAGGTGTCGATATCAAAGGACGGTAGCGTTCCCACAAACATCTGCAGAAACTTCTTTGTGTCGGTGATTCGCAGCCCGTACTGACCATGGGCACGAACGGGGATCATGATCTGATAACGCGGATCCTGAAGCTGTATCGGCCACTTCACATCAAGCTTCGCTACTTTATTAACAAACCAGACTTCAGCCGAAAACGGTGTTTTTCCCCCGAAAGGAAGCCCCATCAGTGCCCGCAGGACAGGAATGTTCTCGGTCGAAAGCGTGTGGCGGCCTCCGCTGAAAGGCCCCTCATAGACCCCACCCTTAACGAGATAAGCCTCCTGCGTTTCGTTAACGATCAACTGCGTCCAGGTTGAGAGTTCTTCTTCGCCTGGGAACTTCCACGCAACAATCGATGGCGGTCCATCCCACTTCACACGGTCGATGATCGGCATTTACGGCTTTCTTAT
Source organism: uncultured Burkholderiaceae bacterium (assembly GCA_964409175.1). Lineage (GTDB taxonomy): Bacteria > Pseudomonadota > Gammaproteobacteria > Burkholderiales > Burkholderiaceae_A > Lacustribacter. The sequence continues at coordinate 932 of CAYPCG010000082.1, read as the reverse complement.
CGTCTGATGGTCGTTCGCTACTCGCCCACTTGCGGCTTTGGTGCCGGCCGTGGTGTCGGAGAGGTCGGTGGGGGGGGCGACGGCTGCGGTGTCGCTGGCTGAGTTGGTGTCCGCGGTGCGATCGCCGGAGGCGAGGGTTCGCGTGCGGCAGCGTTCGCCTTACAGTCGGTTGATTCGGTCTTCCAGCCCGACGGCGTCGGGCCGGGGCAGACATACGAACGCTTTTGAAGAATCTTGCCCACGGTTCCTGGTGGGCAGTTCACGGATCGATACTCATCCGATGGCGGGACGCATGCTGGAGCCTGTTGCCCAACGGTCAATGCGAGCGAGCGATTTCCATCGCAGGGGCCAACGGACTTCAGTCCTCTCAGAAACCCTTTTCCATCCGCGACGATTGGATAGGCGCCGGGGCGGGAGTAAATATGCTCGAGCTCGATCTGAGCGGCTCGCTCGTCGTAGACCCTGAATTCTTTCGTCTGCCCGTCACCAAGATTCACCTGAAGCCCACAGGCATAGACGCCATTCATCGCCTTCAGGCTAATCTTGATCCGGACCGGTTCGCCTACCCCGGGGCTCTGAGGCGTCACCGATAGGGAGACAATTTCTTGTCCCAACGCGGACGTTGCCGCCCCAAAAAAAGCGATGAGGACTGCGAAGTGCTTTGACAGGCGGATCACCGGAATCTACTCCATTTAGATATAGCGTTCGTAAGTATCGTCGCTGCTATCTTACCCCTAGCAGTCATAAGTTATTTGGCCGCCCCCCCTGGCGATTGGCGGCCAAAGCCAAAGATTCAGTTTTTATTAAATTCCGTATTATGAAAATTTAAGGCGGGGCATAATCGGCTCGCCGAATAATCGTGGCGCTAAAAAATTGCTCTAGGGTAAGCACTAGCGCCCTTGGGTCATGGCTTTCGCTATCTTGGAATCAGA
>CAYPCG010000081.1:0-4795 GCA_964409175.1 uncultured Burkholderiaceae bacterium | reverse complement strand
CCCTGAACTTGAAGGAGATGATCTCCGCCTTTATTGATCATCGCCGGGAAGTGGTGACTCGCCGGACCGTGTTCGAGCTTCGCAAAGCACGCGATCGCGGCCACATTTTGGAAGGCTTGGCGGTTGCCGTCTCCAACATGGACGAGATGATTGCCTTGATTAAAGGCTCGGCGACGCCGGTGATTGCGAAGCAGGAGCTGATGTCTCGCACCTGGCAGGCAGGCCTCGTGAAAGAACTGTTAGCGCGGGCTACTGAGACCACGATTGCGGAGGCCTTTAGGCCCGAAGGCGTTGGTGCTGAGTTCGGTTTAATGGATCAGGGCTACCGACTTTCTGACATCCAGGCCAACGAGATCCTGCAGATGCGTCTGCAGCGGTTGACTGGTCTTGAGCAGGACAAGATTGTTGCCGAGTACAAAGAGATCATTGAGAAGATTGCAGATCTGCTGAATATCCTGGCAACCCCCGCTAGGATCACCTCCATCATCTCGGACGAATTGATTGCCGTTCGTGATGAGTTTGCTGATGCGCGTCGAAGCATCATTGAGATGAATGCCGAGGAGCTTCAGACCGAAGATCTGATCACCCCGCAGGACATGGTCGTGACGCTGTCTCACTCAGGCTATATCAAGAGCCAGCCGCTATCCGAATATCGTGCCCAACGCCGCGGTGGTCGCGGCAAACAGGCGGCAACCACGAAAGACGATGACTGGATTGATCAGCTGTTTATCGCCAATACCCATGACATGATTCTTGCGTTCTCGGATCGTGGCCGCGTTTACTGGCTGAAGGTCTGGGAAGTACCGCAAGGAAGCCGCACATCGCGGGGCAAGCCGTTAGTCAACGTCTGGCCGCTTGAGCCAAACGAAAAGATCAATGTGGTATTGCCGGTCAAGCAGTTTGATGAAGACCGCTATGTCTTTATGGCGACAGCCTTAGGCACCGTGAAGAAGACGCCGCTTGCGGCCTTCTCGCGTCCGATGCGTCGCGGCATTATTGCCGTAAGCTTGGATGAGGGCGATTACCTCATCGGTGCAGCGATTACGGATGGCCATCACGATGTGATGCTTTTCTCGGATGCGGGGAAGGCGGTTCGCTTTGATGAGGCCGATGTGCGCGCGATGGGCCGTGAGGCACGCGGTGTCCGCGGCATGATGTTAGAGCCCAAGCAACAGGTGATCGCCATGTTGGTCGCCGAGAGTGAGACCCAGTCGGTGCTCACTGCGACTCAGAATGGCTATGGCAAGCGAACGCCAATTGCCGAATACACCCGTCACGGACGTGGCACGAAGGGCATGATCGCGATCCAGACGTCTGAGCGTAATGGCAAAGTGGTTGGGGCCGTCTTGGTCGATCCATCCGACGAGATTATGTTGATTACTGATAAAGGGGTGCTCGTTCGTACTCGTGTGGCTGAGGTTCGTGAGATGGGCCGTGCGACCCAGGGGGTGACACTGATCGCGGTGGATGATGGCAGTCAGCTTGCGGGCCTTCAGCGAATTGTCGAAAGTGACGTGGGCGACTCGGCGGATGATGAGGCTGGTGACGAGTCCGCCGATAATTTCCTAGTGGAGGGGGTTGGTGATTCGGGCGCCGGTGACGCTGATGGTTCCGGTAGCGCTGGCGGCGAGTGACAGGTATGCAATCGCGCCCGTTTAACTTTGCTGCCGGGCCGTCAACCTTGCCCGAGTCGGTGTTGCAGCGGGCTGCAGATGAGCTCTTAAACTGGCGAGGCTCTGGGATGTCCGTGATGGAAATGACCCATCGCGGGGCGGTCTACCTTGGCCTGTATGAAAAAATCCAGGCCGACTTTCGGCGTCTTCTGCAGATTCCGGATCACTACAAGATCATTTTCATGCAGGGCGGTGCGACTGCGCAGAATGCGCTAGTACCGATGAATCTACTTGGCGATCGCCGCAAGGCCGATTACGTCAACACTGGCCATTGGTCGACCAAGTCGATCAACGAAGCGCGGCAGTACGGTGATATCCATCTTGCGGCCTCTGCGGAAAGCGTCGATGAGAAGCACGCGCATCCGTTTACCTATATCCCTGAGTTCTCTTCCTGGAAGGTTCGCCCAGATGCCGCTTACTTGCATATCTGCGGAAACGAGACCATAGGCGGCGTTGAATACCTAAGCTGGCCTGAGATGGCCGCGCTTGGTGCGCCAAATGTTCCGCTGGTCGTGGACATGTCGTCTCACATTCTCTCCCGTCCTATGGACCTGACTCGTTTCGGTCTGATCTACGGCGGTGCTCAGAAAAATCTGGGGATTGCCGGATTAACGTTTGTGATTTTAGATGAACATCTGGTGCGCGACCGCGTGATGTCTCCCCTTCCGGGCTGTCCGACTGTCTTTGACTATCGCAAGGTCTTGGATAACGACTCGATGTTTAATACGCCGCCGACTTATGCGATTTATCTGACGGGGCTCATGCTCGAATGGATCGATTCCCAAGGGGGTGTCGAGGCCATCGGTCGAAAGAACGCTGAGAAGGCAAAACTCCTTTACGACTTTTTAGACCAGTCCGCCTTTTATCAGACCAGAGTTGTGCCATCGGCGCGATCGCTGATGAATATCCCGTTTTACCTGCCAGACGATCGCCTGTATGAATCGTTCCTGAAAGGCGCGCAGGTGGCGGGGCTGCTGAACCTCAAGGGGCATAAGGCGGTTGGCGGCCTGCGTGCAAGCATCTATAACGCGATGCCGATTGAGGGTGTTTGCGCACTACTCGATTACATGCGGAAGTTCGAAAAGGAGTCTGCATGACACCTGAAGAGCTACAGTCCTTTCGAGATCAGATCGACGCCATTGATGACGAACTGATTGTTCTGTTGGCAAAGCGGGCGTCGCTCGTCCAGGAGGTCGGTCGACGCAAACACCTGGTCAACGCCCCCGTGTTTCGACCCGAGCGGGAAGTCGCCATCATTGAGCGGATGGTGGCTGCCAATAAAGGTCCGCTGAGCCCCACATCCATTGCCACGATCTGGCTTGAGATCATTTCTGGCTGCCGTGCGCTTGAGCGGGTGATGCGTGTCTCGTATCTCGGGCCGGCGGGCACCTATAGTGAGCAGGCCGTGAGAACCTTGTTTGGTCATCGCGTGGACATGGTGCCGTGCACGACTCTGGAAGAAGCGATTCGAGAGGCCGAGGTCGGTGCGGTCGACTGTGCGCTACTGCCGGTTGAGAACTCCACTGAAGGAACGGTCGGCCGAACTTTAGATATCTTGTTGCGTACCCCATTGAAGATTTCGGCGGAGTTGTCACTGCCGATTCATCACAGCCTATTGCAGCGAGACGGCGATAAGTCGGCGATTCGCGTGATTGCCGCGCACCCCCAGGCCTTGGGCCAATGCCAGCATTGGTTAGATGAGCATTTTCCAGGCGTGGAGCGCCGTCCCGTGGCCAGTAACGGCCAGGCGGCAGAATTTGCGTCAAAAGATCCATCGATTGCGGCGATTGCGAGCCAGTTGGCTGCACAACACTATGGGCTGCAGTCGGTGGCGGAACGGATCGAAGATGATCCCCATAACCGTACGCGGTTTGCCGCGATCGGCGATTTCACCCCGGAGCCCTGCGGTGTGGATCAGACGTCCTTGATCCTATCGGTGCCCGACAAGGCCGGTGCAGTCGTCTCATTGATTGAGCCTTTGGCCCGACATGGCGTATCGATGAAGCGGTTTGAGTCAAGACCTGCCCGCCAAGGCGCTTGGGAATATTATTTCTATGTTGATGTCCTTGGTCATCGCAAAGACAGCAATGTCGCGATGGCCTTGGCGGAGATCAAAGAGCGCGCCGCATTTTTTAAAGATCTTGGCTCCTATCCGTTGTTTGACCGACTCACCACAAAGGCCTAACCAGGCCATTTGAAACATCACACGATGTCATCTGCACCTCATTCAGCCTCTGCTGCGTCGTCGGCGAACCCTGGCGCTCGCGCGCCTGAGTACATCAAAGGAATTGCACCCTATCAGGGTGGCAGACCCATCAGCGAGATCGCTCGTGAGTATGGATTTGATGAGTCAGAGATCGTGAAGCTTGCCTCAAACGAGAACCCCCTGGGCATGAGTCCAAAGGCGAAAGCGGCCATGTTGGCTGCGGCGAGTGATCTTGGCCGCTACCCCGACGGCAACGGATTTGAACTCAAGGCGGCGATCGCTAAACGGTTTAACGTGTCAACCGACTGGATTACGCTTGGCAATGGCAGCAATGACATTCTGGAGCTAGCGGCGCACGCCATGCTGCAGCCAGGTCGTGAGTCTGTGTTTAGTCAGCATTCTTTTGCGGTCTACGCACTTGCCACACAAGCCTGTGGTGCAAAGGCGGTCGTGGTTCCGGTGGACGCAGGGCTTGGACATGATTTGGATGCCATGCGGGCTGCAATCAATGAGCGCACGGGTATTGTCTGGGTGGCAAACCCGAATAACCCAACAGGCACGTTCATCGCCGCCGATCGCCTGCGTGCATTTATTGCGAGTGTTCCAAGTCATGTCCTGGTTGTCTTGGATGAGGCCTACACTGAGTATCTCGATGACGCAGATCGCTACAACGCTTTTGAATGGGTTGCTGCATTCCCCAATCTGCTGGTGTCGCGTTCATTTTCAAAAGCCTATGGCCTAGCAGGCCTTCGGATTGGATTCGGCGTTGCCCAGCCGGCGGTCACGGACCTGCTCAACCGTATTCGTCAGCCTTTTAATGTCAACTCTCTTGCACAGGCGGCGGCCTGCGAAGCATTGTTTGACGATGATTTTCTTGCTCGCTCAAAGCAGGTCAACCGCGAGGGTCGTGAGCAAC
>CAYPCG010000080.1:1594-4852 GCA_964409175.1 uncultured Burkholderiaceae bacterium | reverse complement strand
GAAACCCTTGATTTCAGTGGCTGTGGACGCCCCCCTGTCCGCAACCCTTGATTACGCCTGGGCTGGAGAAAAACTTTCCCACGGCGCCTGGGTTTCCGTGCCGCTTGGCCGGCGAACGGTCCTTGGATTGGTGGTGGCGGAGCCGATTCCGGGAAGCCCCGAGATCTCCTTCGCGCCAGGGAATTCAGGTCTTGACCCATCCAAAATTCGCTCGATCGTTGGCCCGGTAGTCGGGCTTCCTCCTGTCGATTCGGGGTGGATCGCGCTCACTGCATTTGCTGCACGCTATTACCGTCGGAGTTTTGGAACTGTTTCCGTGGGGTTGATCCCTAAATGGCTGCGGGATCTTAAGAACTATCAGTCAAAGTCCGGCGCTGGTGCAAAGTCAGGTGCAACATCGGCTGCAACAAATTTTGAGCGTCTCTGGAAGAGCATCGAGTCCGATGCAGCAAAACTGCCAACACCGTTGGCATCGACACTTGACCATGCCCCTGCGCTAAACGCGGACCAGGCACAGGCACTCGCGGCGATTACAGCCCCAGGTGTCTATGTGCTGCACGGGGTTACCGGCTCTGGAAAGACGCGCGTCTATACAGAGGCTGCGCGTGCAGCATTAGCCAAGGATGACGCGTCTCAGGTCCTGATGATGGTGCCGGAAATTGGCTTAACGCCCCAGCTCGTTGCGCGTTTTCGACAGGCACTCCCAGGCATTTCGATTGCTGTCTTGCATAGCGAAGTTTCGGAGCGGGAGCGGGCAAAGTTATGGCTCTCTGCTGCAACCGGTAGGGCCAGGCTCGTAATTGGAACGCGCCTTGCGATCATGACCCCCATGCCGGGTCTGCGGCTCATCATGATCGACGAAGAGCATGATCATTCGTATAAGCAGCAGGAAGGACTTCGATATTCCGCGCGAGACCTGGCCGTCTGGCGCGCGCAGCAATTGGGTGCAACATTAGTCCTTGGAAGTGCAACACCATCGATCGAAACCTGGGCCCAGATTGATCGGGGTCGATACCAACGACTCTGTCTTCCCCAGCGTGCGACTGGAGAACCTGCTGCGCCGATTCGACTGATTGACACGCTCAAGGACCCCGCAACAGAGGGATTGTCATCCGAGAGTCGTGCAGCAATTTCCTCTGTACTGGCCCAAGGGGGGCAGGTTCTTGTCTTCCTGAATCGGCGCGGATATGCGCCAGTATTGGGCTGCGGCAGCTGCGGATGGTCGTCGTTGTGCCGAGATTGCGGCGTGGCCACGGTCTTGCACAAACTCACCAGCCCGAAAAATGCTGCAGCGACCCCGTCAAAAAATGCTGCAGCAAAAGCTGCAACAAAAGGCGCAGCAATAGGGGCAAAAACGGGCGCTGAAAACGCCCCGACCGCAGCATCCTCTGGCCCTTCGGCCTGGCGGCTGCAGTGTCACCACTGTGGCCTGTTAAGCGGCGTTCCCCGTCAGTGTCCGGAATGCGGTGATCCAGATCTGCAGCCCCTCGGGCGTGGCGTGCAGCGATTAGAGCAGACGCTGGCTCAGGCGTTCCCTCAGGCCCGAATCCTGCGCATCGACCGCGATAGCGTTCGACAGGCCAAGGCGCTGGCCCAGGCACTTGAGACGGTCGAGCGTGGGGAGGTCGATATCGTGGTGGGCACCCAGATGCTGGCCAAAGGACATGATTTTGCACGGATGCGTCTTGTGGTGGTGGCGGATGCCGACACACAGTTACTCAACCCAGATTTCCGCGCTCCAGAGCGGCTCTTCGCAACATTGATGCAGGTCGCGGGGCGTGCGGGTCGGCACGAGTCCGTTGGAGACCCTGCACAGGTCTTGATTCAGACCCGCTATCCGCAGCATCGACTCTATCGGTACCTACTGTCGCAGGATGTTGCGGGCTTTGCCCGGATGGAGATGGATGATCGTCAGGGAGCAGGGTTGCCACCCTTTGCGCATATGGCAGCGGTTCGGGTGGCCTATCGAGACGAGGGTAAGACTCGTCAACTGTTGCACAGCCTGCGCGATCAGCTGCAGCAAACTGCTGCACAACATTCGTGGGCTGTGACGGTGTATGGACCACTCGCCCGCTATCCCGAAGTTCAGGCTGGAAAGTGGCGAGGCCAGATTCTTTTGGAGTCGAGTTCACGCCAGGCGTTACATCAGCTGTTATCCAGTGCAGAAGACTGGATCGCTGAACATCGGGAACTCGACTGCCATGTGGAAGTCGATCCGATGGAAGTCTAGTCGCCACGAAAGGATTATTGAAATGCCGGCATCTCCAAATGCATGTCGACGACACATCGTTCTTGCGAGCGCAGCCGCTGCGCTTCTGCCTAACGGGATTCCACGCCCAGCGCTGGCAGCAACCCCCGCCTGTGGGCGGCAGACCCCCTCCCAAATGGAGGGCCCCTTTTTTACGCCGAATTCGCCACGCCGAAGCAATATCGTCGATCGTGGCGTGATGGGCACTTCCCTAGTGTTAACCGGTCGCGTGCTGGACCGCGCATGTAAGCCGATTGCGAATGCACTACTGGACTTTTGGCAGTGTGATGCACGCGGCGACTATGACAACAAGGGATTCCGACTTCGTGGTCACCAGTTCACAGATGCTAACGGTTTCTATCGCTTAGAGACGATCGTGCCCGGAACCTATCCAGGTCGAACCCCACATCTCCATGTAAAAGTTCAACGGTCGGGCGGACGAATCTTGACAACACAGCTGTATTTGGAAGATCACCCAGGGAATGATCGGGATTTTCTATTTGATCATCGATTGATCATGGAGCGTGGCGCGAATGGGCTATCGTTCGATTTCGTACTCACCGTTTGATTCACCATGACCGAACCAAAATTTGAAGTATCTGTAATTCCCCAATTTTTGCCTGAGCAGTCAGACGCCGCCTCTGGCATTTATACCTTCGCGTACTTCGTCACCATCAAAAATGTTGGTGATATTGCCGCTCAGCTGGTGGCGCGACATTGGGTGATCGAAGATGCAAAAGGCAACCATCAGGAAGTCAAAGGTTTAGGCGTTGTGGGTCAACAGCCGTTGCTGCAGCCCGGCGAGCGATTTACTTACAACAGCGGCACACAGATTCAAAGCCCGGTGGGCAGCATGCACGGTACCTATATCTGCATCGCCGAAGATGCCACGGTGTTTGAGGCACAGGTGCCGGTGTTTTCACTGCGAGCCGATAGTCCAGAGATCCCGGTGACCAGCATGCTGCACTAGGTTAAAGCAGCGCGAGTGCCTCTTCTGCAGCAATGATCCC
>CAYPCG010000080.1:0-1494 GCA_964409175.1 uncultured Burkholderiaceae bacterium | reverse complement strand
GAAAATCCCATCGTCGTGGAGAAGCTCTTGCCATTCAGACAGGCGCAGAGACTTGAACCATTCCCGAGATGCGCCATAAGCAGTCGTTTGCCTGCAGCCGATGTCTTAGTCGACAGGCGCGAGGAAATATATTGGTATGACAGTCCATGAAACCCATACCGACGCACACCCTGGTCATAGAGCGCCTGGTTGAGTGGAAATGTCTTTTCTACTTTCGAGATGCCCGAATGAAATGCCGTATCAAAGCAGGCGATCTGGGGCGCCTGCGAGAAAATCTGCATAAAAGCCTGAATGCCCCGCAGATTATGAGGCTGGTGGAGCGGAGCGAGGGGATCTAGCTGATGCAGCTCATCCAGAACCTTCTGGGAGACAAGAATGCCTTTCGAGAAATGCTCACCGCCGTGGACGACACGATGGGCGACCGCCAGAATGGTCAGACCATGGAGTTCACGGGCCAGGATAGTCTTCAGGTCTCGCAACGCTGCCTCAAGACTATCTTCATGCGGCTCCACAACGAGATTGTCTTGGTGCTTGACGCCGTCTTTTGACCAAAGAACGAAAGGCTTTCCCCCCGGCTCGAGGCCTTGAATGTTTCCACTCAAGATTGAGGCAGCAACCGTCTTCTTGGCACCGCCGATTGACACGGGGTGGGCTGAAAACTTTAGGGATGATGAGCCAATGTTGACGGACAGAATAACGCCAGCGTTTTGTTGATTGAATGCGGTCGTCACAGCCGCTGGAGTTGCACTGCTCATGGCTGCTCGCGGCGATAGTGATGGGCAACCAGTTTGACCAGTAAGGCGCTCGCGATGCGGGCGGTAGGCCCATCTGCGCGACTGGTCAGCGCCATGGGAATGCGTGCACCCAGCACAATGCCACTTCCGGTAGCGCCGGCAAGATACTCTAGTTGTTTACCAATCATGTTGGCCGATTCAAGATCGGGTGCAATCAGAATATCGGCCTGGCCTGCGACGGGCGATTGAATCTGTTTGATTCGTGCTGCCTCGAGAGAGATCGCGTTATCAAAGGCAAGTGGGCCATCAAGCTCAGCCCCTTTGATCTGACCGCGATCTGCCATCTTGCATAGGGCGGCGGCATCAATGGTCGATACTATGGTGGGGGTGACGGTTTCAACTGCAGACAGAATCGCGACCTTGGGCTTGGGGTTGCCCAGAACGTGCGCCATGTGAATGGCGTTTTGAATGATGTCTGCCTTCTCCATCAGCGTCGGCTTGATATTGATTGCCGCATCGGAGATGAGTAACGGCTTGCTGTAGAGCGGTACTTCAAATCGGAAGATGTGTGAGATCCGTCGCTTCGTTCTGAGCTTTGGGATCGAGATGACGGCATGCATGAGCTCATCGGTGTGAAGGCTTCCCTTCATGAGCGCCTCTAGTTTTCCTTCGGCGGCCATTTGTGCAGCGATCTCCGCAGATGCGTGACTGTGCGGTGTATCGATTAGCTCAAACCGGCTAATGTCTAAATGATGCTCTG
>CAYPCG010000079.1:2248-4854 GCA_964409175.1 uncultured Burkholderiaceae bacterium | reverse complement strand
GATTTTTCGAGTACCACTTCCGCAACGAATTTAACGATCAACCTAAATGACGGCGAGTTCAGCTCATTGGGAGCGTTGGCCAATAACTTGGCCCTGGCTTATGGCGCAAGAATTGACACGTTACGGCTGGGAAGTGGTAACGCCACGGTGACCGGTAATGAACACGGCAATGATGTGTACTTGAAGGATGGCCTCGTTACGTTTACGGGTGGGTCAGGCAACGATCGAATGATTTTTAGCGGTGGCAATCAATACGACCTTTCTATCTCGGGCGCAAACATCTCGGGCTACTACACTTTTAGTAGTTACGATGTCACAGAAGATGTCGTGCAGACAGGAGCAACGCTCGCTGCAACGACTGCTGCCGTCGATGGAGCAAACTCGCTGCTCACCCTAGCATCGGGTCAGGGGATTCGTTCGCATCAAATTACAAGCGGAGTGGTCACGTTTGATACCTCGGATTCCTACTCAAGTCCTGTAGCGCTGAGCAGCTTATCGGATGTTGCAGCTGTAGTTCAGTATCTGCAGGCCAACAACATTGGCGACAACACCGAAGTTCGATTTGCTGCCACCATTGATGGCAAAGTGAATACGTTTGTATTTGTTCAGGGCCAGTCCGCAGTCAATTCATCTGATTACATGGTTCGTCTCATTGCCGGTGATGCGTCCGAGACGGGTGGTGGATCTGCTGCGGGTGAGGGTGGTGAGTCAGTCGAGACAGGCCTTGTTACCGCGACTGGGCGCGAGGTTGATATTCGGATCAATCGGCTTGCCGCAATTCGCACCCAGCGTAATGTCGCAAAGACAACACTCACCATCGTCTTCTCTGCGCTGCGATCCGGCCTAAATAGTGCCGATCGAATCGGGTCACCGATTGATCTAGGGAATTTTGCGGCAGGTTCAGCATCGCTCTCCACTCTAGTTGCCGCCATCGAGAAAAATATGGATTCGGTTTTAGTGCAACGATCCTTGATGGGGGCCTATCAGAACTCCCTGCAGGCTGAGATCGGCGCACTGAACACGATCGCCACGAATTTAAATTCCTCTGTTTCTCGCATTGTCGACACCGATTACGCATCGACGACGGCAGACCTCACAAAGGGTCAGATCATGCAGCAGGCCTATCTCAGCGTTCAGAAGGTTCACGGTAACGCGTTTCGAAATCTGATCGAGACGCTACTGGCCGCGTGAGCCAGGCGAACGTTATGCCCAGAGCTCTGCCCTGCTCGGCCATGCCCGGATGGTGTTGATCCCGACTCTGTTCTCCACTATCCTTAGGGCGAAAGTGAAGGAAGTCATGACCCCAATTTCCGCCTATTCTTCAAATCTGATCGAAACTACTGGGGTAGTCCCATTAGTGCCCCCGCGTAAGTCAACTGATGCTGTCTCGGAGGTCGCCCAGGCAGTCGATCCCGCGGTGGTCTCGAAAGCGTCTGAGCTCGCAGCGGCTGCGCGTCCCGAGGTCAAGGTCGAGGAATTCACCCAGCCAACCCGCGAGGTGATGCAGCGTGCCGCTGACCAGATCCGTGGCTACCTGACCGAGTCTGGCCGTGACTTGAACCTGTTTGTGGACGAGGCCGCTGGCCGCTATGTCACGACCGTGGTCAACCCCAACAACGGGGAGGTGGTTCGTCAGATCCCGGCAGATGAAACCCTGCGTATCGCCCGAAATGTTCAGGAAATGCCCGGTTTGCAAGGCCTATTTTTGGACCGAAGAGCTTAGTAACTCATTGATTTTTAAGTATTTTTTAAATCGGGCCAGCGGGCCCGATTTGTTTTGGTGCGCCTGCGCCACAGATTTTTAAAAATTTATTCAAATGGGCCTAAACACCTAAGCCGATTCGTCCGTATACCTAGATGCGGGGGCATTCGTCCTGCGTTTCGGTATTCCGGAGGGGTCGGAGATGGCTTTTTCTCTTAATCATGTTCAGGCGGCGGTAAACGCCAAGCGCGAGCTGGCCTTGGGCCAATCGGCCATGGCCGATGCGGTGGAGAGGTTGTCATCTGGTCTGCGCATCACTAAAGCCGCCGACGACGCCGCGGCGGTGGGCATTTCTGAGCAGATCCGCTCCCAGGTGGGCGGCCTTGGCCAGAGCGTGCGCAACGCCAACCAGGTGATTTCCTTGGTTCAGGCCACCGACGGGTCGCTCACCCAGGTGACCGACATGCTGCGCCGTATGAAAGAGCTCGCGATACAGGCACGAAACGGCTCGGTATCCTTTGACCAAAAACGCGCGATTTCAGATGAAATCTCTACGCTTCGCGTTGGCATTAACGCCATGGCAGAAAAGGCCACATACAACAGCAATGCGCTTTTAAAGAATTCTTTGGGTTCCGCAGTTGCCGCCACTTTTTTTGATCGAACCCAGCTCCTAGAGGGCGCTTTTATCCTAAATGGATTGACGGTCGAAAACCTAGACGTGTTTAGCGCGAACGCGGGTGATTATTCTGTTTCGTTTAGTACGCCTACCACTATTGCTAATCAGACGTCTCGGGCAACGACTAAGCTCGATGGGACAGAGGGTCGGGAAAATTCACAGGCGGCGACCGTGACTGGATCTGGCACGGGGGAGGCCGTGATCACGCTTTCCGGGATTTACGAGGCC
>CAYPCG010000079.1:0-2238 GCA_964409175.1 uncultured Burkholderiaceae bacterium | reverse complement strand
ATTCGTTTTACGGTCAAGGGCGATAACCCGGACCGCACCTTGGTTCAGACCTACACGGTCACTGCAGAAAACCTTACGGCAAACAACGATGGCTTAAACGCCGTCGTGGCTGGTAACAGCGTTTTGGCCTACACCAACATTGCAGCCGGCATGGCCGCACAGTACAACGCCGCGAATGCTGTTGGTCTAACTGCGGACGTCGATAGCGACGGATCGGGCGGCAAGGACGGAAAGTTCTCAAAACCCGATGCAGTGGCCACAGCCGGCACCGTTCGGTTTTTTGGAAACAACGTGAACGGATCGCCGCTCACCAACGTGTCGGTGGGGGCGCAGACATTTAACCGGCAAGATTCTGCCCGAACAATCATTCCTACTGCGCAAGATCTGGGTGAGGGCAATCGCATCACTCTTACTGTGAACGGTAAAGCCTACACCTATGTGGTGGCAAGCGACTCCACAACCGAGACCGTGGTAGAGGGCCTGCGTCGGCAACTGGAAGCAGACTACCCGGCCAATGCGGTGCGCGCGGGGTCGATTTTGACCCTGGAGAGTGATTCCGGGCGGACCATTGCCGATCTAAGTTATCAGGTCCGTCGACCGTCGGAATCCGATGTGGTTTCCAATGTGGCTTCGACTGTCTCACCCGTGGCATTGACATCCAACGCAAGCCGCTTTGTCACCATTAACGACTTTGATGTGATTGCCGGACGACGGTTTACCATCGATGTCGGCAATCCCGAAAACTACACACGGTTTTCCTTGATTGCGGGCACGGATGACACCCGTGTGACCATTGCGTCGAAGCTGGCGACCGAGATTGGCCAGCATTTTGGCAGTGGCGCCTCTGCGGTGTCGGCCTCAAACGGCGCAATACAATTTAACTCTGCGCTTGGCATGGGCATGAGCAACATCCAGCTCACGGTAAATGAGACGGTGGCCGGTACCGAGAATCCGATTGTCAGGCCTGCCCGTGGCATTACCAGTGCGGTGTGGGGCGTTGGAGGACGGCTTGATGATGGTCAATATGAGCTGTTCTATCGCGACAATGGCACCTGGCAGGTGTTACGGGATCCAGTAGCAAATTTTGTAAGCACCTTTAATGGCAGTGTGCTAACTACCAGCCCAGGCAATCGGGTCAATGTAGTGCTCACCGGAACGCCTAAGCCGGGCGATCGCATTTTCTTCGATATTGCTAATGGAGATCCTGAGCAAAACGTTGATCTGGATGTCAATGCAGGAATCGATGGCGCAACTGACATTTCAGGCATTTGGAACGACACAAAAGTCAAGATCACGACAACAAGCGACACACTCGCTGCGGGTAATTACCGGATGGTGTACGACGGGTCGTCGTGGAGCGTTACGGGTCCGGTGAATAGCTCATACAACGGTACTACCCTCACAAACGATCCATATCTGGCGTTCAATCGTTCGGCACTGAGTAGTTATGGCTATTCTGGCGACACACTTACGTTTAACTTCACGTCCGGAACATCTGGAACGGTTAGTATCGGGCGCACTGCTGGGTTCACCGCAGCCTCACAAAGTTATCTCGCAAACAATGGTTCCTCTACTTCGACTTCCACTATTTTGCGTTACAACGGCGCAAATTGGACCAAAGAAAGTGGGGATGGATCGATAGCCTGGGAGACTAACTCTGATCGGACGATTGGGCTTTCAGTGCCATTTAACACCCTTGAAGTGACAACAAACGGAACGCCCAAAGAAGGGGATCGACTCTCGGTCTCTTATACTGCCGCTAGTTATTTTGGAGCAATAAGGCTTACCGATGGATTTGTTACGGGAACGTTGCTTTCGAACGAAGTGAATGGCGACTCGGTGGCTGTGTCCACGGCGCCGACGACAGAGGTCTTCGATGCTGGCGTGACGTATGTCTTTACCAATACCGGCAGCGCGACCTCTTGGAGTTCAAACACGGCGAACGCAACCTTTGATGGTTCTTTTGTGCGCTATTACGGCAAAGAGGCCTTGGGGGTGCAGCCGGCCCAGGGTGATTTAAGTCTTCCTCCCGAAGATGGCGAATGGGCTACTGGTACGCGTGCTGCCATCGCTGGGGATGCAATCACGTTGACAGTAAGCGGTGGCGCCGTGACCGCTAAGAATTACGAGCGTACGGGAGTTCAGGAAATCCGCTTTGCGGTGGCGGGCAATCTCGACAGTGGTGACTACATTCTGGAATACAACGGTTCGACCACAGCCAGCAACTACACGATCAAG
>CAYPCG010000078.1:0-5386 GCA_964409175.1 uncultured Burkholderiaceae bacterium | reverse complement strand
CTGTACATCGCCCGGGGGAATCGTCTTCACGTTTCCCATACTGTCCTTGTGGGCCAACTCGCCGGAGAGCACATAACTGATGATCTCCATATCCCGATGGCCATGGGAGCCAAAACCGGTTCCCGGAGCGATTCGATCCTCATTGATGACCCGCAGATTCCCCCAACCCATAAATTCGGGATTGACATAATCGGCGAATGAAAACGAGTGATAACTTTGGAGCCAGCCATGATCGGCATAGCCCCGCTCATTGGATCGACGAATCTTGATCATGACGAGCGGCTTACTTGACCGATAGACGTGCGGTGACCTCGGCGATACGCTCGCCATAAAGCCTTGCCGTCTCCAGATCGCCAGAATTTACTTCCTCTGCCGACGCATCCGATGGCGTTTGCATCATGGCACCCGACGAGGATCCGACAAAGTTGATATCGTCACGCTGGGCCGATTTGGCATTCGATGGCATCAATCCCGTGCCGACCCATATGCCGGAATGCTGCATGGCCAACGTAAAGAAATAGTGAAGCGTGGAGAGCTTATCGCCATTCATGGTGGCGGAGTTTGTAAAGCCACCGAAGACTTTGTTCTTCCACTGCTGGGCGAACCACGGTTTGGAGCTAGCATCCGCAAATTTCTTAAATTGCCAACTCGCCATCCCCATGTAGGTCGGCGACCCAAAAACGATGGCATCGGCCTCATGTAAGGCCGCCCACTGCTCGGGCGTCAGATTCCCCTCGGCATCAATAGGAATCAGCTGCGCCTTAGAGCCCTGGGCCACCGCCTGCGCCTGTTTTTCGGTGTGGCCGAAACCACTGTGAAACACCACAACAATCTTTGACATCACTGTACTCCTATAAAAAACATGGATTAATCAAATGCGGCACGTATCGTCTTGAGTATCCCGATCGCCTGGGCCATGTCGCTTTTCCCCAACTTGCCAAACGCCTGCTCCAGATGGGCCACATGCTCTGGGAATACCTTCTTGAACAATCGATCACCGGCCTTCGTCAGGCCAATCCGGTAGCTGCGACCATCCTGCTCATTAGGAATCTTGTGAATGAGTCCTTTTTCCTCAAGCCGATCCAGTACCCCGGTCATGGTGCCTTTGAGAATCAGGGTCTTCTCTCCCAATTCCTTGCAGGTCATCGGGGGCTGATTCCCCAAGGTGGCCAGGATGTCGAACTGAGTCATGGTGAGCCCCAGCGCCCGGACATGGCGCGTGGAATAGGCCTCGAAGGTTTGGTAAGTCATCGCGAGTTCACGAATCAAGGGCAGCACGGTCACCGCAGATATTCCTAACTAGTTTGGACACAGACTATTTTAGTACGAGTGCGTACTAAATACCCCCTCACGGGCTGGGGATGATTCGGCGACGTGCGCCCTCCTCCACGTTGTTGTATTGTCTCGGCGTGAAACTCATCGGCCTCATTCAAGTGCGGGACACCGCCGCTTTTTCGCTCTACCGAGAACAGGTCGCGGCCACCGTCGAGCGCTATAACGGGAGAGTCCTCGGCCGGGGTCGCCAGACAACCATGCTGTGGAACGAACTGGACTGCCCACCGTTTGACTTCCTGGTGGAGCTCTCGTTTCCCAGCGCTCAGGACGCCCAGCGTTGGGCCGACAGCCCCGAGTACACGGCGCTACTGTCCGTGCGGTCCCAGGCCATGCGGCTCACGTTATTTGGCGTGGAATGACCCGATTGTCGAGCGAGGCCTAGTCTTATGGAATCTTTGCTGGTATCCACCGGGGTCGTTGCCCTGGCCGAAATTGGGGATAAGACACAACTGCTGGCCTTCATTCTCGCTGCCCGATTCAAAAAACCCGTGCCCATCATTGCCGGAATTCTGCTGGCCACCATCGTCAACCACGGATTGGCCGGCGCGCTCGGCGCGTGGATCACCACATCCATTCGGCCCGACATCCTGCGTTGGGTCCTGGGGCTCTCGTTCATCGGCATGGCCATCTGGACCCTGATTCCAGACAAAATCGAAGAAGAAGAAACCCAGATTGCAAAGCGGTTTGGTGTCTTCGGGGCCACGCTCATTACATTTTTCCTTGCTGAAATGGGAGACAAAACCCAGATTGCGACGGTGGCAATGGCCGCCCACTATTCCGTACCGCTGATGGTGGTCATCGGCACGACACTCGGGATGTTGATCGCGGATGTGCCCGCCGTATTTGCGGGCGAAAAACTTGCCAACAAAATCCCGATGAAATTAGTTCACTCTATCGCCGCCGCCATCTTCGCCGCCCTCGGTGTAGCAACACTACTCGGGGCGGGAGCGCGTCTCGGGATCTAGCAATGATCGGGAGTGCGAATGACCGTCCGGATCAACTCAAAGATCACGCCGTACAACGATCCAATGACAAACGTAATTGCAGGAAGTATCGCGGCCGACACGAGATTAAAGGCCTGCACACGGAAAGGTGAATCCAACATGTGCAGGCTAAAGATCCAGTCCAGAAAAGGCTGGGCCCAGCCTGTTGCGACAATCAGCACCCAAAACAAGTGCAGACTGGCCAGTGACAATCCGCCGATCAAACCTACTCGAAGATATCTCATAAGTAGTTCCAGCTGACAAAAGCACTTATTGCGAACAAAGAGTGATTCCGTTCAAGATTACGAACATGCCAGCGAAGGGAATTGCACCCCTGTCTTCGGATCACACCGGGCTCAAGATCCTGAAAAGAATCTTGAGAATAGCGGCAAACCGATGTTCTACTCATTGAACTACGCCGACCCAAGAAGCCTACTAACAAATTCCAGTGTAGCGCCCCCACTGAAGGGCGCTTCCAACTGATACGGGGAAATAGCGGACTACCGGTTGTCCGGCACGGTGTAGCTGACCAGGGGCAGTCCAGGTTTAGGCCGGAAGGTATCTACATAACTAGTGGCGATTCTCATAAGGAAAAAACGAGCGCGATCTGTCTCATTTTGGATCGATAAAAAGTAGCCTAAATGGTTCCTGCGCACCAGTATCAACTGAAACGCGAACGGCGCGGACGTCCTGATCACCAGGGACAATCAACTGATACACGTTCACAAGCATATTTCGATTTAATGAAAAAGGCCTGTCAAACCGAAATCTGTGTGTATCACCATTGATCAGTAGTACAGGCTTGCCAAATTGCGCCGCTCTGGGGAGAAGGGTCTCCCCCACCACATTCAGAAATCCTGAATGCCGAGGGAAAGTCGCCTCATGAGAGGCGCTCTCAAACACATCGGCCTGAAATGCGACCACGACTGCCTCGATCTTCTGTGCGCCGGTCAGATCAAATCCAGCATTAATCCAGGCGCGATTTGCAGCATCTCGCTCAAAGAACTCTGCTACCGCTTTGGGATCGCGTGTCTCAAAGTTGTTATTACTTCCCACAATATGAACGGTCATGAAAAGAACCCGGTCGATCACCCAACGCTGGTTTTCGATATACCGTGAGAACTTTGGGTGAACGACCGATTGGGACTCTACTGGCATCGTCGTCGCACCAAGCGACTGATCAGGGGTAAAAAATAAACTCCGAAGTTTTTCCAAACGCTCTAATGGATCAAAATCCCCGTTATTTTTACGGTGACAATCGGTCCATTCGTTATCCCCTGGCGTAAAAACCACAGGACGACTGAACCGATCGAAATGCCGACGTTGTCGCTGAAATTCCTCGTCAGAACACAGTGTCGAGCCTGACTTGAAGTCCCCCACATGGATTGAAAACTGCGACTCTGTCCGATTAATCGAATCAATCAGATCTCTATAGTTGGATCCTGCTACCTCATCAGAACCATAGGGGAGATCGCCCAAAGCCACAAAATGCAACTCGGCAGCCGCGAGATGCGCTGAGAACAGTAAGCATCCAATACTTAACCACTTACCCCGTCTCATGACAGCAGTCATAAAAAGAGCAGATATCCATTCAACGTCGAGAGCACTCCTAGCAGGCCAAGGACTGCAGAGACATTAAAGAAGGTTCGCTTACCCGTGATAATGGCCACCGACGTCAGAACAATACCGATCTGAAGGAGCGCCTCCGCGTAGTCAAACCACGGGTCTCTGGCCAGCGCCTCATCTCGTTTGGCCTCATGGGCCTTTGCCCGCTGCATTAACTCTTTCTTACCTTCGCCGGTCTCCGGTTCGGATTCATATCGGGTTACATTTTTTTGATAATCCGACAATTTTTTCTCCAGGGCCTGCCGAGCATCCGGGGGGAGCTTGGCTGTCTTTAGCTGCATTTCAAGATCATCCGCAGCGATTTTGTAGGCTGTCTGGCGCTGATTTTTTGCTTGGTAAAAATTGTAGGCGTTCGCCGCGAGGATATTTTCCATCGTGGCCTCTTTAGCCGCATTGCTGCCTCCTAAGCTCGCAACCGCTAACACAAGCGCCAACACCGAGACGAGAAGTGCGCAGCGGGTCTTAAACGGGTCGTTAATTAATTCTTCATCAATCTCGGGGGCGTCTGACATTCTCTAATCCTATTCAAATTTGATAGAGTGAAATCCAGGCTACACCAGCGGGGGCAGTAGAGCGATACCGTGGTCGCTTGAGGAAACAAACCTGAGTATGAGAACAACCTCCCAGTCATCAGCGAGCGCCTTAAGGCTCCTCACTGGACCCAGGTGCGAGCTCCTGGCGGAGACGGAGGGATTCGAACCCTCGATGCGCTTTTGGCACATACTCCCTTAGCAGGGGAGCACCTTCGGCCTCTCGGTCACGTCTCCTATTTACAGCTGCCGATTGGGGCGGCTCGTGACCGCCTCAAAACCCTAGGATTCTAGCCCAAACGCCTTGTGCAAGGCGCGCACGGCCAATTCCATGTATTTGTCGTCAATCACGACTGAAATCTTGATTTCGCTGGTCGAGATCATTTGAATATTGATGCCCTCTTTGGATAAGGTCTCAAACATCTGGCTCGCAATCCCCACGTGACTGCGCATACCAATTCCGACCACCGAGACCTTGCAGATGTCTTTAGCGCCAGTGATCGACTTGGCCTTAATTTCGGGCTGAACCTTGGCGTGGAGCACCTCGAGGGCCTTGTCCAACTCATTACGATGCACGGTAAAGGAAAAGTCGGTCAGCCCATCATGGCTCACGTTCTGGATAATCATGTCGACATCGATATTCGCGGCCGCCACCGGACCCAGAATCTTGTAGGCAATCCCTGGTTTATCGGGCACGCCCGCTACAGTGACTTTGGCCTCATCGCGATTAAAGGCAATGCCCGAGATAACGGCTTGTTCCATGGTTTCATCTTCCTCGTAGGTGATCAGCGTGCCCGAGTGGGCCTCTTGCGCAAGGGGGATATCCGGATCAGTGAGACTCGATAACACGCGGGTTTTCACTTTGTACTTGCCTGCAAATTCCACCGAACGGATTTGCAAAACCTTGCTACC
>CAYPCG010000077.1:0-5413 GCA_964409175.1 uncultured Burkholderiaceae bacterium | reverse complement strand
ATGGAGAGTTTCAACGCAAAGGCGTTTGCCGCCATTACTGGACTAGCGGTGAACTTCGTGCAGGATAATCACTCGCGATCCGCTCGAGGCGTGCTGCGAGGCATTCATTTCCAGCGCGAACCCCATGCCCAAGGAAAGTTGGTGCGGGTTGTCTCTGGTGCCGTTTTTGATGTGGCCGTCGACCTAAGACGTTCGTCTCCAACCTTCGGACGCTGGGCAGGATGTACGCTCACCGCTGAATCTAGCGACATGCTCTGGATTCCCCCGGGATTTGGGCACGGCTTTCTTACCCTGAGAGATCAGACTGACTTTCTATATAAGACGACAGACTATTACGCACCAGAGTGCGAAGGATCTGTTGCCTGGGACGATCCAACGATCGCCATCGACTGGCCCACCGAGGTGTCGCGCGCTGAGATTCTTTTGTCAGAGAAAGATCGATTGGCGCCACGCCTGCAAGACGCTCAAGTATTTGCATAAAACTCGTGTCACTGGGTCAACACTGCATCAATGCCGCGGCACGAGCTTAGTTAACTTTAGAGTACCTTGCCCGGGTTCAGAATACCTTTAGGATCGAGCGCAGTCTTAATCGCCTTCATCAGGTTCTGCTCAACATCGCTCTTATACCGCTTGGCCTCGTCCCGGCGTAACTGACCAAGGCCGTGCTCTGCACTGATGGATCCGTTCATTGACATCACACGATCATGAACACGCTTTCGAATCTCATCTTCGTGTCGCGCAAGGAACCCTTTGAAAATCAAATGACGGTCGGCCTTGGGCTTCCCTGCCGCTAAGGCCGGTGGCGGGGCAACGTTGTAATGCAGGTTGCCATCTCCAAAATGACCAAAGTTAATCAGGCGTATGCCTGGATAGGCAGTCAGCATTTCGTCATCCATGGCCGCAATAAAATCGACAAGCGATGAAATCGGCAGCGCAATGTCATGCTTAATATGCGGACCATCTTCTGCCGCGGCCAAGGTAATCGTTTCACGCAGATGCCAGAGTGCCTGCGCCTGGGCAACGGTCTGCGCCACGATGGCATCCGCAATGACACCTTCTTCTAGCGCTTTTTCCATCACGCGATCCAGCATGGTCGTCGCCGCTTCCTGCGACTCCGGATGGGAGATCTCTAACAACACCGTGGGATAGCCGGGCGCACCATTGATGCCGCCGATCATCTGCGCGCCATGCTTGGCCACATCAGGAAAGTATTCGGTCACGAGCCCGGTGCTCACCGATGTCATGAACTCAAATCCGGTCAGTGCCGCATCACACTGCGACTGGGCAATCTTCAACAGACGAAGCGCATCTGCGGGTCCGCCAACCCGGGCAAGCGCGGTCATCACGGCCGCCGGTTTTGGAAATAGCTTGATGACCGCTGCGGTGATCAGCCCAAGCGTCCCTTCGCTGCCCACGAACAGATCCCGCAGGTCATATCCCGTGTTGTCTTTGCGAAGGCCGCGCAGACCATTCCAGATCTCACCGCTGGCGGTGACGACTTCCACCCCAAGACAAAGGTCTCGGGCGTTGCCATAGCGCAGCACGCCCGTGCCGCCCGCGTTGGTCGCAAGGTTGCCGCCGATTGTGGCGGATCCCTCGGATCCCAGGCTTAAGGGAAACAAAAGTCCCATTGCGTCTGCGGCCTGCTGGACTTCAAGCAAAGTCACACCCGCTTCAACCGTTAACGTTTTGTTATCAGGATCTTGATGGCGAATACGGGTGAGTCGCGACAGACTCAGAATCACCTGGGTTCCAGAGGCATCCGGTGTGGCACCACCAGAAAGACCCGTGTTACCGCCTTGTGGGACTAAAGAAACGTTGTGTTCGTTGGCGAGCCGAACAATCGCAGCGACCTGTTCGGTTGTCTCAGGGAGAAGTACTGCAAGTGGGTTGCCGACATACCGCTTTCGCCAGTCGACGGCGAAAGGCTGTAGCGCCTCGGGCGCTGTCTTGACTGCGGTCGGCCCAAGTAGGGGCCGAACCGCATCGAGAAATGCCTGGCTCACTTCACCCGGTTACGGTATTCCGCAGTACGGGTATCGATCTCAATCTTGTCGCCAATCTCAACGAACGCAGGAACCGAGATCTCAAAGTTGGTCGGGGCAATACGCGCAGGCTTCATAACCTTGCCCGATGTGTCGCCTTTGACTGCGGGCTCTGTGTAGGCCACTTCGCGGACAACGCTGGTGGGGAGCTCCACAGAAATCGCACGGCCTTCATAGAAGACCGCTTCGCAGGGCATGCCTTCTTCCACGTAGTTCAGGGCGTCGCCCATGGACTCGGACTCAACTTCATACTGGTTGTAGTCGGCGTCCATGAAGACATACATGGGGTCTGCAAAGTAGGAGTAAGTCACTTCTTTGCGATCGAGCACGACCACATCAAATTTTTCATCGGCCTTGTAGACCGTCTCCTGCCCGGAACCAGACAGCAGGTTTTTCATTTTCATCTTGACGACGGCGGCGTTTCGGCCCGACTTGTTGTACTCGGTCTTCAGCACGACCATGGGGTCGTTGCCGATCATAACGACGTTACCGACGCGGAGTTCTTGTGCGATTTTCATAAAACAGACTTCCAGAAAGTAAGGAGGGATTCGAGAAAACCCTCAATTCTAGCCTTTTAGGGCAGCTTTTAGCAGGCTCTCCAAGCCTGGCCTGAGTGCTAGCCGCAGGCAGGATCGATGCAAAGCATCGGCGCAGCCATGAAAGTCTGAGACCAGGTCCTCCCAGGCAAGCCTTAGGTCGCGGTACTGGCCCGCGCATGGCAGTCGATTCCAGGCCCAGTGCAGGTCAAAAAGCGGGACAAGTGGCGCCAAAGGCGGCGACATCTCGGTCGGCACAGTCAGCGACTCGATCGACGGCGTAAGCGACCCGTTCGACCTGAGACCCCCGTAGATCTGGGCGAGCCAGCCCGCAAGCTTTGTGGCGTGGGCATCCCCCTCCTGGCGATACGGCTGCCAGACAAAAGGCACTTTCCAAGGGCCGGCACTGGCCCAATGGGCACGAACGAAAGAGTCCTCCCCGCGAACAAAGTTCAGATCGCAGGCCTGAAGAATTTCATCAAATTCCGACTGGCTAAACGCAATCCCTTGCGGCTTCCAGATGTGCACTTCTTTAAACCCTTTGGGGAGCTGTTCGTTCGCCAACGTCATCAGCCGATCCCAATCGGCATCTGGGTATCCAAAGCCCATGATCAAAAAGACATCGTCCGCGATCGGTCGGCCCGCCAGAATTTTTCTCCAGGCACGCCGCTCACTTTGTGAAATGTGTCGCCAGCGACCGTGAAGCAGCCCGCCTGTACGGGTCGAAAACCCAGGGATAAACCATTGGCGATGGGCAGCGGCCGGATGCGTCAATCGTGGTGATGGTGATGGCATCAGGTGAACCCCATCGGCCCAGGGTTCTGTCGCCAGATAGTCTAGGGTGATCCATCGTGCCTTATCCGACAGCGACGCGAGAAAGACTTCCGGAGGATCGCAGGCAAATGCCTCAATCACCACATCAGCACGCTCTGATACGGGGATCCCGGTGGACTGCCAGCGCTCCTCTGCCAACTGCCACGACATCACCGAGACACCAGGTCGCTGTTGCTTACCCGAGATCGCCTGCAAGACATCTAAGCGATCGATGACCAACAAGACATGACCGATGCCTTGGTCTCGTAGTGCACAGGCAAGACGCCAGCAAAAGCCGGCGTCGCCATAAAAATCAACGACACGACAGAAGATCGCCCAGGTCTGGCCGGCGCCGGATTTCGCCACGTCAGCCAGTCATGCCGTTATGCAATGTCACGACGCCACTCAGCCAAGCGCCTTGGTCACCACCTCGCGTACATCGGAGGAAAGCGATTCATGGGCGGCGACCTTCTCAAGCGCCGCCTTCATGGCTGCACGACGAATGGGTTCAAAGTGACTCCAACGATCGAGAGCGCGCGCCATGCGTGATGCAAGCTGCGAGTTACGCGCATCGATTGCCAGTACCTGTTCGGCCCACAAGGCATAACCCGCACCATCTTGGCGATGAAAGCCTGGCAGGTTTGCATTGAAGTACGCGCCAAGAACCGATCGGACCCGATTGGGGTTAGAAACATCAAACAAGGCGTGCGACATCAGCCCGCGAACCCGATCCAGCGCTGTCTCATTTTTCATGGTGACCTGAACCGTGAACCACTTATCCATGGCAAGGGCGTGATCACGGAACTGATCGAGATAGGCCGCCAATGCCGTCTCGGATTCAATGGTGTCAAGCTCAACGAGAGCAGCCAGAACTGCCATGCGGTCTGTCATGTTGTTCACCGAGCGATACCGCTCTAACAGGGTCTGCGATGAGACCACACCCGCAATGGCCAGCCAATGCTGCGCCAGGTTCGCCAGACAACGGCGCCCAGTTGAGATCGGATCGGGCGAATAGGCTGCCCCCGGCTTCGTCCGCAGCTCTTGATCGATCTCTAACAAAGAATCTTTCAATGCGTGGGTCAGTGCTAGACGCAGCTGATCCCGCGATGCGCGGATGAACCCTGGATCGACTTCATGCATCTGCTCAGCAAGATAGGCCTCGGACGGTAGCGCCAGCATTGACGCCTTGTAGCCATGATCAAGCGCAGGATCCGCAATGAGTTTTGCAAATGCGCCGGTCACCGCAGACAGATCGATCTGGTCGCGATGCAGGATTGCCTTTTGCATCAGACGCTGGCCAGCCTCCCATCGGTTAAAGGGATCGGTATCAAAGGCCAGCAGATGCAAGAGCTGATCGTCTTGATAGGCATAGTCCAGGGCCACTGGTGCGGAAAAATCTCTAAGCAGGCTGGGAACCGGTTTCTCGGAAACAGAGACGGACATCGAGACACGATCGCCTTTGATCAGCAACAGACCGTCTTGAAGCACGGCATCCCCTGATACCGTTGCCTTTGTCATCGAGACGGTCTGCCCTGCGCGATCGATCAGCCCAAGACTGACGGGAATCACCAATGGCTTTTGCGAGGGGCTGGACTGCGAGATCTCTTGCTGGAAATGCAGGCTGTACTGACCAGACGCTGCATCAAAGTCATCACAGACCACCAGTCGAGGTGTCCCCGAGGTGTCGTACCAGCGCATGAATAGTTCTGCATCCGTTCGCTGGTTTGCATCAAACATGGCGTGCACGAAAGCATCACAGGTCACCGCCTGACCATCATGCCGCGCAAAATAAAGGTCCATTCCCTTACGGAATCCGTCTACCCCAAGAATCGTCTGGAGCATCCGAATCACTTCAGCACCCTTCTCATAGACCGTCATGGTGTAGAAGTTACGAATCTCTTGATAGGAATCCGGTCGAATCGGATGCGACATGGGGCCTGCATCTTCCGGGAACTGGTGGGTACGCAGGGTACGCACCGCATCGATCCGTCGCACCGCTCGAGCGCTCGCTGCCTCTTT
>CAYPCG010000076.1:0-5537 GCA_964409175.1 uncultured Burkholderiaceae bacterium | reverse complement strand
GACTATGGTGAAGAACGGTTTGCTTTTCAGATTGCAGACGCGATTACGACTCGCTGCGAGGCGGCGCGCCGCGGGGATGCAGCGCCATTGGAATCCACCAAAGCACTCGCCGACCTTGTCGCTGCAACCTTACGCCGCTGCCGGGCGCGTCCGGAGCCGGGTCAACATCCCGCCACGCGCACGTTTCAGGCTTTACGGATTCACATCAACGGTGAACTCGACGAACTCGTGGTGGTCCTCCAGGCTGCGCTCGAACTTCTGCGCGAGTCTGGGCGCCTTGCGGTCATCAGTTTTCACTCGATCGAGGATCGCATCGTTAAACAGTTCATTCGGGACTGGTCGGGCAAAGCACCGCGCAGCACAGCAGACCGGACACTGACACGCGCGCAAGAGGCCTTGCTCGAGACGATCACCCATCAGCAGTCTGGGGGGGAATCATCATCAAAGACATCGGCCTGCCTGAAACCGGTGGCGCGGATTCGTCCGTCTGCCGCTGAAATTGCACGCAATCCCCGAGCACGTTCGGCGACCCTCAGGATTGCAGAGCGCCTTCCTCATCTTCATCGGGGTCGCGCGTGACCGGACGTCAATGGCTCTTAGTGGCGCTGCTGACGATCTCAGCGCTCGCGCTCGTGAACTCGCGATATCACGAACGACGGCTCTATGCACAAATCGAGCGTGTTGATCGGGCGTCACAGAAATTAGATTCAGATATTGAGGTGCTTCAGGTCGAGCTAACGGCCCTTCGCAATCCTGCTCGGATTGATGCGATCGCGCGGCGGGATCTGAAAATGGTGCCGTTGCGTCCAGTCGATACGTTGTATTCACCGCCATCGCTGGTCGCTCAGCAGAAGGGGGCTCGATGAACACACGATCATCGGCGCTACCGGGGCGGTTTCGATCCAGTGCACTCGGTAAGTCTGCAGAGCCCGTGCTCACCTGGCGTGCAACCCAGGGGCGATCCAAGTTCGTGCTGTTTCTGTTGATGGTTGGATTTGTCGCGGTAGTGGTTCGGTCGTTTCAGCTGCAACTGGTGAACGCGGATCAGTGGCAGAGTCGCGCGGAAAAGCGGTTTGAGCGGGAGCGTGAGATTCCTGCCACGCGTGGCCGTGTACTTGATCGTAATGGGCAGGTGATTGCATCAAGCGTTCGAGAAGAGCAGATCGGCATCGTCCCAACCAAGTTCAATGTGTCGCATCCAAGGTTTAATGCATTTGCAGAGGTATTGCAGATGAAACCCGCGGAGCTTAAGCAAAAGATTAGTCAGAGTAAGAAGTTTTTCTGGGTTGCGAAGGGGCTTGATCTAGAGCGTGCTGAAAAGATTCGCAGTCTGCGCATGCCAGGGATTGAGATTGAGTCGGACTTCCGGCGTTACTACCCCTTCGGAGATACCTTTGCACACATTGTTGGGTTTACGGATGCCGAAGAGCGCGGTGCAGAAGGAATCGAGCTCACTCATAACCAGGATCTAGCGGGTCGTCATGGTTCATCGCGAGTCATCGTGACGCGTAACAACGATGCGGTTGGTGCCAAGCTGATTTCGGATGCAACGAATGGCAAAGACCTTCAGCTATCGCTGGATGCAGGTATTCAGGCCATTGTTCAGACTGCGCTCAAAAATGTTATGACCGAGCACCGGCCAAAGGCGGCGGCAGCAGTCGTCATTGATGTGAAGACGGGAGAGGTCCTTGCGCTGGTGAATGAGCCGTCGTTTGATCCCAACAAGCGAACACGCCTCTCACCGGATGTCGTGCGTAACCGCGTGGTGACCGACACCTTTGAGCCAGGCTCGACGATGAAGCCTTTTTCGATTGCTGCGGCACTCGAACTTGGTCGTGTGACACCGACGACCGAGTTCCAGACGGCGCCAGGAAAGCTGACGATCGGTAACCGTACCATTGGTGACTCGCATCCGCATGGGCTTCTCGATGTCGAGGGGATCCTGGCGAAGTCGAGTAACGTTGGCACGGTCAAGATTGCGCAGAAACTTGCCGCGCGTGAACTACATGCGTTTTATGCCAATGCAGGGTTCGGTCGTGTACCGGATGTGGATCTCAATGGCGCAACGTCGGGTCGCCTGCGCAATCCCGATAAATGGGTGCCGATTGATCAGGCGACGATCTCTTATGGCCATGGTGTCTCAGTGTCGCTTTTACAGCTGGCCCGTGCCTATACCGTGTTCGCTAGGGACGGCGATCTCGTTCCGCTGTCGTTTGTTCCAAGAAACGAATCGGTGACAGGGGTACAGGTCTTCTCACCGGAGACCGCGCGTGCGATTCGCAAGATGTTGATCCGTGCGACGGGTCCAGAGGGCACGGCGCCGAAGGCACAGGTGATGGGATTTCCGGTGGCGGGCAAGACGGGCACCGCACACAAGCCAGAACGCGGTGGCTATGCCAAGAATAAATATGTTGCATCGTTCGTTGGGTTTGCACCGGCGGACAAACCAAAATTTGTGGTGGCCGTTATGGTCGATGAACCCAGTGCAGGACGTCACTATGGTGGTGAGGTCGCTGCACCCGTGTTCTCGCAGATTGTGAGCGACTCGCTGCGTCGGATGCAGGTTTCTCCTAATCCGTTGGTTCGTGTACTGCCGGCCACGGCGGTGATTGCAGAGGGCACCTGAGATGGTGACGACGCCCCACGCTGGCCCTCATCCGCTTGGTCTTCGGGATCTGATCTCGGAGCAGGTCAGCGACTGGCTTATTGCGAAAGTCGGCCCCCACGGTCAGCTCACCGCCGATAGTCGAAAGATTCGTCCCGGGGATGCGTTTCTTGCGCGTGCAGGGCAAACAAGCAAGGCAGAAGACCACATTGCCGCTGCCATCGAGTCAGGTGCGGCAGCGATTGCAATCGAGGGCGATGCAACGCTTGCAGCGCCGATTGTGGAATCCGGTCGTGTTCCCACGATACGCGTGCCGTTGCTTGGACAGCGACTTGGAATGATTGCATCCGAGTTCTATGGCCGTCCGAGCATGGCACTACAGTTAATTGCGGTGACCGGCACCAATGGAAAGTCTACGGTGACTGCAGCGATGGCCTATGCACTTGCACGTTCTGGAATCTCTGCTGCGGCTGTTGGTACGCTGGGGTTGGGGTTGTTTCCTGCCGGCTGTCCGAAAGATTTTGAACCCACCTGGGAAGAGCAGTGGACAGGAGGGCTCACGACACCAGATGCCGTGTCATTACATCGGCTGTTAGCGAGTGTGAAGCAACGACATGTGAAGGCGGTTGTTATCGAGGCGTCATCGATTGGTCTGGTACAAGGTCGACTACAAGGATGCGCTATCAAGATCGCCGCATTTACCAACCTGAGCCATGATCATCTAGACATTCACGGCAGTATGCAGGCGTATGCGCAGGCAAAGGCCTTGCTATTTTCTGCTCCAAGTCTTGCGACAGCCGTGATCAACACGGACGACCACTATGCAGAGTTGATGTGGCGCCAGGTCGATCTTCGAGTCGACCGTATTGCGATTGGTGCGCATATTCCTGAGCATTCATCGGCGGCCCTCACGGCGGAGCAGGTGACACCCACGTCCCAGGGCTTTTCAATCCGTCTTCATGGAATGGGTAAGGCAGAGGCGCTCACAGGAGATGTTCAGCTCCCCGTCTATGGGCGACACAACGTCGATAACGCAGCGCTCGTTGCAGGATGTCTCTTTGCGATGAAGCTTTCCCCCGAGGAGATTCGTGAGCGACTCGCGGAATTCAAACTTCCCGCTGGCCGTCTGCAGATGATTCGTTCACCGAATGGCCCTTGGGCGTGCGTGGACTACGCCCACTCTCCTGATGCGCTTGCGCGTGTATTGGAGGCGTTACGGCCATTGGCGGAGTCTCGTTCAGGTCGGCTGATCTGTCTGTTTGGCTGCGGGGGTGATCGCGATTCAGCAAAACGACCGCTGATGGGAGAGATTGCCGCGCGACTCGCGGATCAGGTCGTACTGACTTCTGATAATCCGCGATCGGAGTCCCCGGAAGCGATTCTGGAAGATATTTTTAAAGGGGTGCCCGAGAACTATCGTGCGAAGGTACATTGCGAGGCTGATCGAGGGCGTGCGATTGCAGAGACGATTGCTTCAGCTCGGCGACATGATCTTGTGCTAATTGCTGGAAAGGGTCATGAGCAGCGTCAGATCATTGGTGCTGAATCATTTGCATTTTCGGATGTTGATCACGCAAAGCAGGCACTCGATTCCTGGCAACAGATGGTCGAGGGGGTGGCACATGCCTAGCCTTGCAGACTTTCTCGCGGCCGTGCCAGGTGCCTCCTGTCCGCCAAGCGCACAGTCCGTGGGTTTTGAATCAGTGAGCACGGATAGTCGATCAATTCAACCGCGAGGGCTATTTGTTGCGCTCGTTGGTCCGAACTTTGATGGCCATGACTTCCTATCGACTGCGCAGCAGAAAGGCGCGGCCGCCGCGATCGTTAGTCGATTGGATGTGGCGCCAATCGAGGGGCTTCCGCTTGTGCAAGTCCCAGATACGTTGTTGGCCCTTCAGCAGTGGGCGGTCGCGCATCGTGATCAGTGGCATGGTCCTTTAGTCGCGGTTACAGGAAGCAATGGCAAAACGACCGTCAAGCAGATGGTCTCAGCGATTGCGATGCAGGCCTTTGGCGAGGCGCAGGCCTGGGCAACGCCTGGCAATCTGAATAACCACATTGGTGTACCGCTATCGGTGTTGGGGCTTTTGCCATCCCATCGATTTGCGGTGTTGGAACTGGGGATGAACCACCCTGGAGAGATCGCGGGTCTTGCGGCGATTGCTAAGCCCAGTGTCGGCCTTGTGAATAACGCACAGCGTGAACATCAGGAGTTTATGAAGTCCGTAGACGCGGTGGCAAAAGAAAACGGTCAGGTCTTGGCATCGCTGCCGGCCACTGGCGTTGCCGTATTCCCCCGAGATCCCGACCACGAGATGACTTGGTCGACTCAGGCAGGCTCGAGACGGATGATTCGTTTTGGATTTCGTGATGCCCCGGCCGTATCCCAGTACGCGGGTGAAGAACTGCTCGGGGAGTGGACATCAGCAACATCAGGTGAGCGGAAGCTCTTGGTGACGTTTCCGGATCAACAGACGATCACGATCTCTCCAAAGGGAGCGGGTCAGCACTTTGCACTCAATCTGCTGGCCGCTGCGGCATGTACCTGGGCTACGGGGATTGCTGCAGAAACCATTGGGGATGCGTTGAATCGTTTTACGCCCGTGCAAGGGCGTGGGCTGCAACTGGCCTTAGCAGGCGGTGGTGTCGTGATCGATGACACCTACAACGCCAATCCAGATTCGGTCCGCGCTGCAATTGATGCCTTGGTCTCCATGCCCCAGCCGCAGATGCTGGTCTTAGGGGATATGGGGGAGGTTGGCGATCAGGGCGACGCCTTTCACGATGAAGTGTTGCACTACGCCGCAGACCAGAAGATTGAATCACTCTGGCTGCATGGAGACGCCATGGCACAGGCGTCATCAAGAACCAAGATTGGGCTTTATCAAGAAAGCCTTCCGCAACTGATTGCAATGCTACAGACGGCAATCCG
>CAYPCG010000075.1:0-5559 GCA_964409175.1 uncultured Burkholderiaceae bacterium | reverse complement strand
TGAAGACGGACTCGTAGAGTGCCACATCGATCATCTGACCTTGACCGCCGTTTGCGGCGCGATGATAGAGCGCCAACAGAATCCCGATGACGCCGTGCAATGCCGATAACGAGTCGCCAATGCTGATCCCGGGGCGGACCGGCGCCTGACCAGGAATTCCTGTGATGTATCTAAAGCCGCCCATGGCCTCTGCGACCACGCCATATCCTGCAAGGTCTCGGAGCGGCCCGGTCTGTCCGTATCCAGAGATGCGAAGCATCACCAGCTTGGGGTTTTCAGCCGAGAGTGTCTCGTAGTCAAGCCCCCATTTTTCCAAGGTGCCTGGGCGGAAGTTTTCGATAATGACATCGGCCTCAAGGGCTAGCTTCTTCACGATGGCCTGACCCTCTGCCTGGCGAAGGTCAATGGCAACCGACTTTTTGTTCCTCGCCTGTACATGCCACCACATGGAGGTAGTGCCCTCTTTGGTTCGCCAGGAACGAAGTGGATCCCCGGTGCCCGGGGTTTCGATTTTGATGACTTCTGCACCAAAGTCACCGAGTGTCTTGGCAGCAAAAGGCCCGGCGATCAGGGTTCCCATCTCAAGGACTCTTACACCGGCTAGGGGTAATCGGGCTGTCTGCGTCATAGCTTTCCAGTCTAAGATGCTGTCATTTTAGATTGAAACGAGTGCTTCGAAGGAGGGCTTGTCCCGATGGTTAGTTGCTCAGTCTTTGTGCGATCCATCGCACGGTATATACCGGCTGCTCTTATAGGGCTCCTGTTGGGGTCATTTGCGCAGGCCTCTGACCTCATTGAGGAAATTGTGACCGTAACAACCCGCTCGGGTCACCAGCAGGCGGGTGTTCTTGGGACAAGTGGTCCAGGAAGTCAGCCCACAAAGTTGCTGGTCATCGTATCCGGCCACCCCGGGGTGACGCGGCCTTTTGTGAATGCCACCGGTCGTATTCAGACAAAACAAGACGGCAATTTTCTCGTGCGGTCTCGCAAGTATCTTGTTTCAGCAAGTGTCGCGACGTTGTTGCTGGACTGTCGATCTGACTTTGAGACTCTTTGCACGGATGAGTATCAGGCCTCTGCGGTGCGCACCGAGGATATCCAGTTGCTGGTGGATCAAGTGCGTCAAAGAGTTCCGAGTCTTTCAGAGGTCTGGGCGGTCTCAACGAGTCGAGGCGTGATCACTACTGCGGCGATAGCAAAGCATGCCCCTGATCGATATCGAGGGGTTGTCCATACGGCAGGGACTTATGGAAAGGCGATTGACCAGGGGTTGGGTTTTCAACGGGCGTCGGTGGCGCAGTACTTTGTTCATCACAAGGATGATCCCTGTGCCATGACACTTCACGAGCATGCGGTCGCTGTGACCTCTAAAAATGGTCATCCGCTGGTCTCCGTGGCGGGAGGGAGTGGTTTTCGCGGACAGCCCTGCCAGGCGTTTACCCAGCATGGTTTTACCGGTCAGGAAGAAAAGGTCGCCTTGGCTATCCGCGGCCTTGTCGAAACCGGCAGACTCGCGTTCAGCACTATTGAGTAGCGGGTATTACTAAGGTTTTACATGATCCTAGCGCGCGATCGATTACCAACCCCGTATCGTGACGAGCAGCAGGTGCTAGCGCCACTCGTTCGGACGCTCACGAATCGTTTGGACTGGGCGCCAATTGCCACCGATGCAAGGGGATGGTTGGCATCGGTGCGCTCTCGCCCTGTTGCATTGTGGGCTGTGGAGTCATTGCTCAAGGAATACCCCATCTCAAGTGCCGAGGGCCTGGCACTGATGCGACTCGCCGAGGCACTGCTCAGAATCCCTGATCTTGAAACGGCGATTGCCCTTACCGCGGATCAGTTATCCAAAGCGTCTTTCCAGGCGGATTCTGACCGACTCGTCGTTGAGCTGTCATCGACGGTCATTGGCCTTTCAAGACGATTTCTCCCGCAGGATGATGGAGCGCAGGGGCTGATGGGGCGTCTCGGATCCAGGGTCGTGGTGACGGCGGCCTTACGCGCCGTGCAGCTTTTAGGAAGCCAGTTTGTGATGGGGGAGTCCATCGAGACCGCGTTAAGTCGTGGGGCGCGCTCGCGACAACAGGGGGTTGGGTCTCGATACAGCTTTGACATGCTGGGCGAAGGCGCTAGAACGGAGGCCGATGCGGCGCGTTACCTCGAGGCCTATCAGCATGCGATTCGTACAATTGCAGCGCAGTCAGATCATGCGCTTGCCCCCGAAAAGAAAGATGGCATCTCCATTAAGTTAAGCGCGCTGCATCCCCGATTTGAGGTGCTTCAGGCAGATCGCGTCACTGGGGACTTAATTGATCGCATATGGAATCTCTGTGATCAGGCAGCATCGGCTAATTTGAACCTAACGATTGATGCCGAGGAAGTTGATCGACTTGAATTTTCTCTGGTCTTGATCGAGGCCGTACTTGACCGAATTGCAGAACATTACCCGCATTGGCAGGGATTTGGTCTGGCCATCCAGGCCTATCAGACGAGGGCGGTCGACCTCGTGGATCATCTGGTTGCTTACGCAAGACGCCTTCGACTAAGGCTGATGGTGCGGCTTGTGAAGGGAGCCTACTGGGATGCTGAGATTAAACGCACGCAGGAGCAAGGGCTTCCCGCCTATCCCGTATTTACTGCAAAACACCATACTG
The DNA here is from genome assembly GCA_964409175.1 of uncultured Burkholderiaceae bacterium. Lineage (GTDB taxonomy): Bacteria > Pseudomonadota > Gammaproteobacteria > Burkholderiales > Burkholderiaceae_A > Lacustribacter. The sequence goes on along the minus strand of CAYPCG010000075.1, from coordinate 2,905 downwards.
ACATCTCCTATTTGGCCTGTGTTGCACGTCTGGTCGATGCGGCCGATGTGATCTTTCCGCAGTTTGCGACCCACAATGCCGTCACGATCGCGGCGGTCTTACAGATGACCCGACAGGCGGGTGTGGCGTTTGAGTTTCAGCGTCTCCACGGGATGGGCGAGGAGGTTTATCGTGAGGTTCTGGCGCAGCAGGACATCACCTGTCGTGTCTACGCACCCGTGGGGCATCATCGTGATCTCCTGGCGTATCTTGTAAGACGGCTTTTGGAAAATGGTGCGAATTCGTCTTTTGTTCACCAGTTAGCGGATCCATCGGTAAGCTTAGATGACCTGGTGCGGTCTCCTGTTCTCATGCCGTTTTCATCAGAGATTCCGCTCCCTGCGCAACTCTACGGTCATCATCGTCAAAATAGTCAGGGGATCGATTTGTCCGAGGCTTCCGCTCGGCAGCGGCTTCAGCAGGCGTATTCCGATGTTGTCGTGGGCGTCTGTCCTGATACGCCAATTTCCGCGCTGGGCGGGTTGATGGCGCGTGCTCGGCTGGCACAGTCGGAGTGGTCTCGTAAGCCCGTGAGTGCGCGCGCGTTGTACCTGCGCATGGCGGCCGATCGGCTTCAGCAGGAGATGCCTGTTTTTGCTGCCTTGCTCGTGAAAGAGGCAAAGAAGTCTTGGGCGGATGCGGTTTCAGAGGTTCGTGAGGCCATCGACTTTCTACGCTATTACGCCACAGAGGCAGAGGGCCTCATGTCGACGCAGCCCCTGGTGGGACCCACCGGTGAGTCAAATCGCCTGACGCTGATCCCTCGGGGGGTCTGGGTCAGTATCAGCCCGTGGAACTTTCCCTTAGCGATCTTTGCTGGACAGGCAGCTGCTGCATTGGTGACAGGGAATGCGGTCCTTTGTAAGCCTGCAGAGCAGACGCCTGTGGTGGCTACACGGCTTGTGTCGCTACTGCACGATGTCGGCATTCCGAAGGACGTACTCATCCTTGCGACTGGCAATGGTGAGACGATTGGCGACGGACTCGTTGGTCTTGATGGGATTGCTGGCGTCGTCTTTACGGGGTCTACCGCTGTCGCAAAGGTGATTCAAAGACGTCTCGCAGCAAAGGACGGTCCCATCATTCCGCTGATTGCTGAAACCGGTGGCGTGAACGCGATGGTCGTGGACTCGACCGCCTTGCCTGAGCAGGTGGTCGATGCGGTGATCCAGTCGTCGTTTAAGAGTGCCGGTCAGCGTTGTTCATCGCTTCGCTTGCTCTGTCTTCACGAGGAGATTGCAGATCGTGTACTCGAGATGCTGGTCGGCGCAGCAAGTAGTCTTTCTGTTGGGCGCCCTGAGCACTGGTCGACGGATGTCGGCCCATTGATTGATGAGGAGGCACGGCGTGCTGTCCAAAATGCGATCGACCAGTTGCGCTGCTCGGCAAACCCAATGCTGCTCTGGAGCGGGCATCTCGAGACGAGCGATAGCTTTGTGGCACCGGCGATTTTTGAGATTTCAGATCTCACACAGATTCGAGGGGAGATTTTTGGGCCTGTACTCCAGGTCCTTCGCTGGCGCGGAGATGCGCTCGACTTGATCGAGCGCATCAATCAGCTGGGGTTCGGTCTGACGTGTGGGCTACAGACGCGAATTGATCAGCGTGTCGAACAATGGGCCGATCGTATTGATGTGGGTAACGTCTATGTGAATCGAAATATGATCGGTGCCGTTGTCGGCGTGCAGCCTTTTGGAGGGCATGGCCAGTCTGGGACGGGACCGAAGGCAGGCGGTCCGAACTATCTGCGCGCCTTTTGCTTCGAGAAGACGGTGACGATCAATGAGACCGCCCTAGGCGGAAACGTATCCCTTCTGGCGGTCTCTCGATAGCAAACGTCTGTTTAGGCGCTTACAGGCTCAAAGGCATCCCAGGCTGCCAGGGCTTCTGCGCTATACATCAGGGATGGGCCACCGCCCATATAGACACAGACATTTAGCATTTCCTCCAGCTCTGCCCGGGTTGCTCCGAGCTTACGCAATGCTTTGACATGAAACCCAATACATCCGGAGCAGTGCTGGCTAATGCCGATCGCCAGCGCAATCAGCTCCTTATGCTTTGCACTGATCGCGCCCTCTGCCATCGCGGCTTGGGCCATTTGTGAGAAGCCAGTCATCGTGGCGGACTGGCTCTTACGATAAGGGCCGAGTGCCTGGTTGATGTTCTGGGTAAGTCCGAGATGGTCAAAGGTACTCATCGTCTACTCCTTAAAAATGAAATGAGAGTGAGTGACATGGTAATTATCGATCGATTTTGGTCGTGCAGAAAATGGCTGGTAAAAAATAGCGTCGTGCCGTTAGAGTAGAGGCTGTGCGTAAAGGGGGCTTTCATGATTGCCGCTGTTGATAGTCTTGAGATTGAGATTCTGGTGGATAACACCACAGATATGCTTTCCTCAACGCCGGCAGGTGTGGAAAGTGAGTCGGCAAGGCTTTTTCGTCGTGGGGGTCGAATGACCGCAGGCCGCTGTTATTGCTGCGCGGCGCATGGATTGTCATGTCTCATCACCGCGCGCCGTGGCAGCACGTCAAAAACGGTGCTCTTTGACACCGGACCGGAAGAATATGCTTTTGAGCGCAATGTCTCACGGTTAGGCATATCGCTCGGATCAGTCGACGCCATTGTTCTCTCCCATGGACACTGGGATCATGCGGGGGCCTTACTTCTTGCTCTTCAGATGATTCGAATGGAAAACGGCGGCAAGATCGTCCCGTTTTATGGACACCCGCATATGTTTGGTCATCGTGCCGTCAAGCTTCCCAATGGCGAGCACCGGCTCATGGAAGAGGTCCCTAATCCTGTGACGCTTGCGAATCATGGTGCCGACGTAATTCTTGAGCGATCCGCGCTGGGAATCGCTGATGAC
>CAYPCG010000074.1:0-5578 GCA_964409175.1 uncultured Burkholderiaceae bacterium | reverse complement strand
GCTTGGAAGTGTTCGCACAGCCACTGACAGGCAATCCGAAAAAGCTGAGGATCTGCCCGTCGAAACCGATAGATCGACTGCTTGGGATCTCCGACTAAGAACACCTTCGGCCGCGCCGCAATGACTGAGGGATCATCCTGGAGGTATTCCGAGAGCCATGCCTTGAGCATGCCCCACTGCACTGGGTTTGTATCCTGAAACTCATCGACCAGGATATGCGTCATGCGCGTATCCAGACGCGCCTGGAAATCAGATGCAAAACGACCCACCATGAGCTCCCAGGCAATCGATTCGTATACCGAAAAGTCCACCTCATGCCCTTGGGCCATCACCTCATCCAGACACTCAGCGAGCGCCATGCCACAGACGCCTAGCGCGCACTCCCTAAACCTTGCCTTCTTCCGCGTGTGACGCTCACGCATTAGGCACAGGGCGGCGATCAGCGCATTGACTTCGTCTCGAATCGACTCGGCCTGCGGCCCCCATCGCGTGAGATCTTCCTTGCGAATAAACCGATCATTCCATTTCGGGCGGAACATTGGACCGTTCGGAGACTCAAGCTGCTGCTCAACGGAAATGGGGGATGTCACCGCGTCATAAAGCGCATCAATATTGTCGGGGCGCCAATCCATGAGCGCGGCAATCACCGCCTCACGCTTTGAGGCACCCTGATAGGCCTTCGCCAGCAATGCAGCACGATCATTATGTTGCGCATAGAACTGAATAACATCTTGATCGATCTGTTGTCTTAGTTCAGCAAACGACAAAGCGTGGGTCTCTTGTTGACCCGACCCAAACGCGCGCCACTCCATCCGCATCTGCACCCAGGCGTTCATTGCATCACGAGTCGCAGATGACCCCAGCATCGCGACAAGATCGGCATAAGGGGTTGCCTCAACCTGCTTGGCAAAAAATCGCTGCCAGGCACGCCGCATCAGATCCCAACGCTGAGGCGAAAGCGCAAGTGTTGCCCAGCCCGCCGTTGATAAGGGCGCCATCGCTGCGAGCTGGATATACCAGCTATGAAACGTCGCAATCGTCGGGGGCTGCGGATCCGACAGAAACCGAGCAAGCGCCGTCGGGGCCGCTTCCCTGGCGCGATCCAGCGCATCACCGGTAAGACCCCATTGCGAGAGCTTTTCGACGCGCTCAGACGGACTGGCATGCGCCATCTCCTCAAGATGCTTCACGACACGAAGACGCATCTCTGCGGCCGCTTTATTCGTAAAGGTCAGCGCGAGAATCGATCTCGGTGCAACCCCTTCGAGTAGGGCACGAGCGATACGAGACGACAACAGCCAGGTCTTCCCGCTACCGGCACAGGCCTCAACGACAACACTTCGGGTGGTATCAAGTGCGCGGGCGATATCAAGGCTCATGCGCTGTCCTCATCAATATCGTCGTCACCGGATGCAAAAAGAAGCTCATCACGTCGACAGACCCCGCGCATTGCACAGTAGTCACAGACCTCTGCCCCGGCATGAAGACCGTCACGAGAAATCGGTGACTGATCTCTTAGCGCGATTAACCTGTGCGTCACTTCTGAGATCTGGCGCTCCGCCTGATCCATGACCGACTCGGCGGTCTCTGAAAGCAGGCCTATCTCGGTCACCCCATCGCGACGCAAGGCAACATAGCGCGCATCCTGCACGGGTTGATCCGCGCCGATCAGCCAGGCATAGGCCGCTAGCTGCAGGTCTCGATCCTCATCGCGAAGCCGCTTCTCCAAGGTCTTCGGATCGGTTGTCTTAAAGTCAATCAGAACCGCCTGACCATCATCAGAAGTCTCCCAGCGGTCAATACGACCTTTGATCCGGATCTTTAGATCGGCCAATTCCCGCTCGACGCTTCGCTCCGTCTGAACACGGCCTTCTGGCCGTTCAGAGAGCCACTGGGCAATCGATGGCAAATGCGCCAGCACCTGGGTTCTTAAGTCCTGCGTCAAGGCAGTTGGATTAGAAAGCGTTGACTGACGATCGCCCGCCAGAAGCTGATGCAATTCCTCATGACACCAATTCAGCCAGTCTTCCTTGCTTTGGCGTCGATTTGGCGCCCGGGATAGCAACAGATGAAGACAAGACCCGACATCAGAAGGTGCAATCTCTTCCGTGAGATCCGAGACCTGATCAAGCCGCAAGAGACGTCCCGCAAAAAACTGATAAGGACAGTTCTTGATCTCTTGCAACGCTGAAACGCTCAACGACGATGGCAACGCATACGGCCAGACGGGCGATTCGAAATCATGTCCCTGCGAAAGCGCAGGCATATCCGCAGCGTCAATCACCGAAAACCGCGCAATCACCTCCGAGGCCGATACTCGCTCGACTGGCGCACTGCCCTGCTGTGCGGCCAATGCAATCCATCGCGAAAACTCGGCCTGGGCATCGGATGATTCACTCTGGGCAATCGCCACCAACGGAATCGGGGTTGACCAGATGAGCTGAAAACGTGCATAAAGATCCGCTTCTTCCTGATCGGGATCGAGCGCTAGTCCCATCTCGGCAAATCGCTTCGGTTCAAAAAAACGCGCTGTCATCCGCTCCGGAAACCGACTCGGATCCGCGCCGACCAGCATCACCGCCTTCGGGGGACGCCAGATCAGAGAACCGATTGAGCAAATTCGGACCATCGCATCAGGGGTAGATTCTGAGAATCGGCCGCGCGAAAGTTCCTCTGCCAAAAGTGCATGCCAGAGTGTTGCAGAGATCTCCGCCTCATCTTGTGTTGACTCCTCTGCGAGTCGCTGCAATGCCGAGAGCACCGCCGCCCCAGCAGCATCTTCAGAAAGCCGCTGATCAACGCCATAAAACTGCAACGCCGAAAGCAGCTGTGCTGCCCAGACACGAATGGCCTGACGCGGTCGAGGCGCCACCCCACGATCCTGATCGACTGGAAAACCGCAGGCGTCTCGTAACGTTGCAAAGCTAATTGGTGCAATCCGACCGAATTCGCGTAACGCTCGATCTGTCGATCGACGCTGCTCAAATCCAAAATCAAAGACCTTCTCCAACGCCGTCGCGACGAAGGGGCCGTGAATCCATTCCAAGACCGACTGGGTGGTCGCGCGGCCCGTGAGCATCTCGGCAAGACCTGTCACTGCACTTGCCGCGACAGTCGTATCTAGGGCCCAGCCGGATCGGTCATTAAAGGACTCCCCAGCGCGCTCCAGTAACGCACGCAGACGCCGCACGGCTTTCCGATCAAGGGCCACAACACCGATGTCATCTATCCCGCTTCTACGCCACTCAAGAATGGTCTGAGCAGCAACCCATGCCGTTTCCTCAAGCGTCTGGGCACTAATTAATCGACGCGGCTCATCAGTCGGCAGCGTCGGTGCAGATAGTCTCCAGATTGAAATCTTCTCAGGGGGAAGCGACCAGACTGACTGGGCTATCGCCATTTCTTGGGGGGTTGGCGTTCTGGCAAGACAGAACCAGACCTGATTGGCTTGAAAAAATGGGTGCCCTGAAAACAGCTGCTGAGAGACCTGCAGCCATTGGGGGTGCTGCCGAAGCCGCATGACAAAAGCCGTTGTGTCACGCAGAGACCGGTTCTGATCGTGCAGTAGTCGAAGCGTGGAGACTTCTTGATTCGTCTCCCCGCTCAGCACTGAAGACCCTTTCATTTGAGAAGTGTTTTTGACTCGACCTGCCTCGAGCCACTCCCAGCCTTCAAAAAGCTCAATCCACTGGCTTGCAAGTCCGAGCGCTGCCCGCGCGGAACCTCCGAGCGACTCACGAAGACCTGGTCGGTCTAAAAGCTGCTGCGCCAACTGCGCCCGGCGTACCGCCACCGCACGAGGCCCCGCCGCAAAATCGATCCCTTGGTCTGGCTCGATGACTGCTGCTGCAGTGATCAGCTGCTCAACCGCCTGATGCAAGGTGCCGCACCAGGGCATCGGGGCTCCAGCGTCTCGCCCAGGCCAGGTCGCCCCCGCAAGGGCCAGCTTTAGGCTCTGCGCAGCAAGGGATGACTCCGCCACCAACGCCGGGGACGGGCCATCAGGGGGTAGCCGACGCATCGCCGAAACCACTGATTCCACAAGGGTTGATGCGGAGTCCGCATGGAAATATTGGGCGTTCACGGGATTTATGCTATCTTTTCTTCTCACCAAGTCTTGAATTCCAAGTAAAACAAGACAAGACGGCAGGCTCATTATCTGACCCCGCCCTAATAAAAACCCCAAATACACTCAAATGGCCCAATCTGTCCTTGCTGTATCCGACGCGTCTTTCGAGACCGAAGTCCTGAAATCTGATCTGCCTGTGCTCGTTGACTTCTGGGCAGAGTGGTGCGGTCCTTGCAAGATGATCGGCCCAATCGTTGAAGAGATCGCGTCTGAGTACCAGGGTCGCCTGAAGGTCACGAAGCTCAATGTGGATGAGAACGCTGCAGTCCCTGCCAAGCACGGTATCCGCGGCATCCCCACGTTGATCCTATTTAAGAACGGTACGGTGGTCTCGCAGAAAGTAGGCGCCGCCGCCAAGTCCCAACTCACCGCCTGGATTGATAGCAGCCTGTAATGACACCACGACTGGTGGCGCAAGACCAAGACGCCGCCAGTTTCCCTCTTCTGTAGTTTCCAACTTCCCACCCCCTTCCTTTGTTTAACCGCCGCGAGATCGGCGAGAAATCCGCTAAGCCACATGCATCTCTCTGAATTAAAAGCTCTCCACGTCACTCAACTCGTTGATCTCGCCATGACGCTCGAGATCGACAACGCCAGCCGGCTGCGCAAGCAGGAACTGATGTTTGCCATCTTGAAAAAGAAGGCCAAGCTCGGTGAACAGATCTTTGGAGACGGCGTCCTTGAAGTACTGCCAGATGGCTTCGGGTTCCTCCGCTCGCCTGAGTCTTCGTATCTCGCCAGCACGGATGACATCTATCTTTCTCCCTCTCAGATCCGCCGATTCAACCTGCACACGGGAGACTCGGTAGAGGGCGAAGTCCGCACCCCCAAAGAAGGCGAGCGTTACTTTGCGCTGGTGAAGGTCGATAAGATCAACGGCCAGCCGCCCGAGGCGTCTAAGAACAAGATTCTTTTCGAAAACCTGACCCCCCTCTTCCCGGATGAACCCATTCGCCTTGAGCGCGACATGAAGGGGGAAGAAAACATTACTGGCCGTGTGATCGACATGATCGCGCCCATCGGAAAAGGTCAGCGAGGTCTTCTGGTCGCATCGCCTAAGAGCGGTAAGACCGTGATGATGCAGCATATCGCGCATGCCATTACGACCAACCACCCCGAAGTCACCCTGATCGTGCTGCTCATCGATGAGCGCCCTGAAGAGGTGACCGAGATGCAGCGCTCGGTGCGCGGCGAGGTTGTGGCGTCGACCTTTGATGAGCCCGCCACCCGGCACGTTCAGGTGGCTGAAATGGTGATCGAAAAGGCCAAGCGCCTGGTCGAACACAAAAAAGATGTGGTGATCCTGCTGGACTCCATCACCCGTTTAGCCCGCGCCTATAACACCGTGGTACCGACATCCGGAAAGGTGCTGACCGGTGGTGTGGATGCCAACGAGCTGCATCGTCCCAAGCGGTTTTTCGGTGCTGCACGAAATATCGAGGAAGGTGG
>CAYPCG010000073.1:0-5928 GCA_964409175.1 uncultured Burkholderiaceae bacterium | reverse complement strand
GCAACAAGTCGCATTCTTGAATTTATCCATTTTTTGAAAAAATGATTGCAACGTGAAAAATGTTCTTGCATTATTCGCGCTGTGTACAACAACCGAATCTCACGTTGCTTTCATTTTGTTGCTTCGTTTTTGTAAACCACAATCAAGCACCCCTCTGCTGAGGGTATGAAACTAAAGTGAGAGTCGAAATGCTGAACTGGGAAGATAGCTCTACCACTGTCGCGCAAGCGCCAACACGAAACCCCGCTGCTCCGGGCCTTGCGCCTGTGGCATCGTCGGTTGCCTCGTCAGCCCCGTCGGGCCTGATGGGCACTTCCTCCGCGCCATCCGCCATTCCCCCATTTATGTCGTCTGGTATTGAAATGGCTGCCGCCAGCGCATCCGCTCGCCGTGTTCGCGTCGAAGACAAACGGGTGATCAATGCGGGAACGGACGTCAACCAGCTGGTCCCCTTTAAATATAAGTGGGCCTGGGAAAAGTATCTGGCGGGCTGTGCCAATCATTGGATGCCGCAAGAGATCAATATGTCTCGCGACATCGCCACCTGGAACGATCCCAACGGACTGACCGACGATGAGCGCCGCCTGATTAAACGTAATCTGGGGTTTTTTGTGACCGCTGATTCATTAGCGGCCAATAATATTGTCCTCGGGACCTATCGCCACATCACGGCCCCCGAGTGCCGTCAGTATCTGCTGCGTCAGGCCTTCGAAGAGGCGATCCATACCCACGCCTATCAGTACATCGTGGAGTCCTTGGGTCTGGATGAAGGCGAGATCTTCAATGCTTACCACGAGGTCCCCTCGATTCGGGAGAAAGATGAGTTTCTGATCCCCTTTATCGACACGCTGACCGATCCAGAATTCAAAACCGGCACCCTAGAAGCCGATCAAAAGCTGCTGAAGTCGCTGATCGTGTTTGCCTGTCTGATGGAAGGCCTGTTCTTCTATGTCGGGTTTGTCCAGATTCTGGCCCTTGGCCGTCAGAACAAGATGACCGGTGCGGCCGAGCAGTATCAGTACATCCTGCGCGATGAGTCGATGCACTGCAATTTCGGTATCGACTTGATCAATACCATCAAGCTTGAGAACCCCCATCTCTGGACCCCAGAGTTCCGCGAAGAACTCCGTGGGCTGTTCCAGAAGGCGGTGGACCTTGAATATCGCTATGCCGAGGACACCATGCCCCGTGGCGTGCTTGGCCTGAACGCCTCGATGTTCAAGTCGTACCTGCGCTATATCGCAAATCGTCGTTGCCAGCAGATTGGTCTTGAGCCGATCTTCGGTAACGAAGAGAACCCGTTCCCCTGGATGGCCGAAATGGTCGACCTGAAGAAGGAGCGGAATTTCTTTGAAACCCGTGTGATTGAGTATCAAACGGGTGGGGCGCTGTCCTGGGAGTGAGCCAAAAGGTGACACCGGAACTGCGCCAGACAGAATTCATTAGCGTTGGAAGCGTATCTTCTTGCGCAAATGAATGGTTCGGGCCAACCGGTGCGAATCCCTTTTTGTTCAAGCTTGAAGGAGTTTTCCATGGCTGAAGAAGCAAAGAAGAAAGCAAAGAAGAAGCCCGCTGCTAAGAAGAAGGTTGCAGCGAAGAAGCCTGCTGCTAAGAAAAAAGTAGCAGCGAAGAAGAAAGTTGCAGCGAAGAAGCCTGCTGCTAAGAAGGCCGCTAAGAAGCCTGCTAAGAAGCGCGCTGCTAAGAAGGGTGCGAAGAAAGCTGCTGCTAAGAAGCCTGCTGCTAAGAAGCGCGCCGCTAAAAAAGGTGCCAAGAAGGCTGCTAAGAAGCCTGCCGCTAAAAAAGCAGCGAAAAAGCCTGCTAAGAAGCGCGCTGCTAAGAAAGGTGCCAAGAAGCCTGCTGCTAAGAAGGCCGCTAAGAAGCCTGCCGCAAAAAAGCGTAAAGCTGGTGGTAAGAAGCGTGCTAAGAAAGCCGCTGCTGCTCCCGCTGCTGCTGCAACGCTGTCCAGCACATGGCCTTTCCCTACGGGCAGCCGTCCGTAAGTCTTGCGATCAGGAATTCCTGATTCAAAAGAATAAAAGTCCCGCTTCGGCGGGACTTTTTTTATCATCTCGCCTATGAGCATCCTCTGGTTAACGCTAAAAACCGTGGTCGGCCTATTTGTCGCCGCCTGTCTCATGCGCGCTTATCTTCAGATGGTGCGACTCCACGCGCAGAATCCCTTGAGTCGGCTGACCTTTCAGATGACCGACTGGATTGTCTTGCGGTTTCGACGGCTCGTGCCAGGCTTTGGCGGCTTTGACTGGGCCAGTTTTCTGTCGGCGCTGGTCTTGAGCTGTCTGCTTGCGGTCGTGTTTTATTTTCTGATGTCGTCGCACTTATTACCGGCCGCCCAGGGCGTGGATAAACCTGTGCGCCCCTTCGGCTGGCTAGTTGCACTGGCAGTGCTTTGGATGACCACTTGGGGGTTTCAGCTTGCGGTCATGATCCTGATCGCGAGCGTTCTGCTTTCTTGGCTCAACCCGATGCACCCCTTAAAGCCGGTGTTTGATCTTTTGGTGGCACCCATGCTCGCCCCGTTTCGGCGTCTCTTGGGCCGGGGGCAGCAGGGCCGACGGCCATCAGGATTTGATTTCTCGCCGATTGGCGCTTTTCTGCTGCTGCAGATTCTTGGAGCGGCCGTTGCCGAGATGGAGATGGCCGTGATGCGCCATCTCTTCTAGGAAGATCTCGGGTAACGCTGGCTGGGTTGTTAACGTGTGACGCGGACGGTGCCGCGGTTCGTCACGACGCGCACGCGATCACCGACGCGAATCTCGACATCCGCTTCTTGCACAATCACCCGGGTCTCCCCGGAGTCGTATTTCACGGTGATCTCTAGACCGGGACGCTGATTGGCCTGTTCTTCGATGGACTGTCCCGCCACGGACCCGACAATCGCCCCGAGCACGGTTGCGACATCACGTCCTTTGCCACCTCCGGCAGCGCTACCCGCGATGCCGCCGACGATCGCCCCACCCGCAGTGCCGAGGCCTTTGCTGTCACGCTGAATCGTGACGCTTCGAACGGCCTCGACCGTCGCCATGCGAACGGTCTGCTCACGCTGGGTCTCGCTTGATCGATAGATACCGGCGGAGCTGCTCTGCGTTGCGCAGCCTGTGACCACCAGGGCGAGGCTGCCAACAATAGCGATTGACAGGAGCGGTCTAAAGTTCATGAAAGTTCTCCGAAAGAAAACGGTTAAACGGTGAGCCGGTGTGCGGTGTCCGGGTATAGCTTCGCAATCAGTTGGGCCACGTTGGCCGGATCCACACGATGATTCTGTGCGCCACGGTGAACGACCTTCAGCGCACCCATGATGTTACCGAGCCGCGCGCTGTCCAGAAGCGACGCACCACGTGCAAGACCATAGAGAAGTCCACCACGGAAGGCGTCACCACATCCTGTCGGGTCAATCGCAGGGAGTCCGAAGAGTTCTTGCACCGATAATCCTTCGACTCGAGTCGTCTCTGAACGTTCCATCAGGTCAACACCAAGGTTGCCGCGGGTGACAATCAGTCCCCCGGGAAGCTGTGTGGCAAGGTCGGCCAGCGACAGGCCAATTTTTTCGGCGAGCATATGCCCCTCGTAGTCGTTCACCGCGACCCAGGTGGCCTGACTGACGAGTTGTTTCAGGTCATCCGCGCTAAAGACAGGCATGGCCTGACCCGGATCAAAAATAAAGGGGATCTTTCTTTCCGAGAATTCGCGTGCGTGACGAAGCATGGCCTCCTTCCCGTTGGGGGAGACGATGCCAAGCCGAGTGGCAGGATCGTGCAGACCCACCTCTCCCGCGCGGTTCATCGCACCCGGATGGAAGGCCGTGATCTGGTTATCGTCAAGGTCAGTCGTGATGAATGCCTGGGCACTGAAGCAGTCATCGGCATTCAGTACTGAAGAGACATCAATGCCAAGCTGATCGAGTCGCTTCAGATAGTCCTGACCATCTCGCCCTACGGCACCTAATAGCCCACAGGGCTGGCCTAGGCCGCGTAGCGTGTAGGCGATGTTGGCGGCGCAGCCACCAAATTCTTGCCGCATCTGCGGCGCGAGAAAGGCCACGTTAAGCATATGGACCTGATCGGGAAGGATATGGTCACGGAAACGTCCTTCGAACACCATGATGGTGTCAAAGGCAATGGAACCACTGATTTGAACGCTCATAACAAATCTTTCTAGGGGGAGTTATTCAGAGGAAAGTGCGCCGATGCAGACCCAGCCGTCACGTTCTGCAAGCACGCGCATCGGGGCTAAGTGGGTTGTGAGCGGCCGATAGACATCAAGAATCTCGTCGGCTTGTCGCGCAAGAATCCCCGACAGAAGCAGCATGCCATTGGGTCGCACATGTCGGGTAATCGCCGGGGCCAATACCTTGAGTGGCTGCGCCAGGATGTTGGCCACCACAATATCGAATGGCCCAGTAATCGTCGCCTCGGCATCGACTGCGCGGACCTGAACCTGATTGACCATCGCATTTTGAATCGTGGTCTGAACTGCAATCGGGTCGATGTCCACTGCGGTGACATCGGTCGCACCGAGTCGGGCGGCAGCGATCGCAAGAATTCCAGAACCACATCCCATATCCAAGACCTTCGGAAGATGCGTTAACGTCTGCTCAGCGGCGACGAGCATCTCGAGGCAGAGCTGCGTGGTCGCATGACTTCCAGTGCCAAACGCCATTCCTGGATCGATTCGTATGACACGCGTTACGTCGGTGAAGGATTTGGGAGGATCCCCCCAGTGAGGGCCGACCCAGAGTCGGTCGGCAATCTGAAACGGTGAGAATTGGCGTTGGGTCTCACTCACCCAGTCACGATCGGTAATCTCACGAATCTCGACGATGGCAGCAGCACATTCCGGCAGTTCTGTGCAGACCTCACGCCAGAAGTCTTGGGCATCACGGTCCGATTCGGCGTGGACGAGGACGGCAATCTTCGAGGCCGGCCAAGCCTGAAGATCGCTGGGGGTTCCGGGTTCGCCAAAGATGGGCTGCTCGAGATCGCTGTCGGCCTGGGCATCCTCGACGCTGACCGACAGTGCCCCCAGTGTCATCAGCTGATCGGAGATGAGATCGGGCTGATCGGTGGAGAGCTCAAAAACAATTTCCCGCATGCCAGGGTCTAGCGGTCGCGCTCACGCGCTGCGAGCATGTGCTCCAGATAGTGGATGGACGTGCCGCCTTCCACGAAGTGGGCATCTCGCATGAGCTCACGGTGCAACGGCACATTGGTCTGAATGCCCTCGACGACGGTCTCTGACAGGGCAATCTGCATCCGTGCAATGGCCTGTGCCCGTGTGTCGCCATAGACGATGAGCTTGGCAATCATGGAGTCGTAATGCGGCGGCACGACATAGCCGCTATAGGCGTGCGAATCCACCCGAACACCGGGGCCGCCCGGCGCATGCCAGGTCTGAATCTTTCCAGGTGAGGGCGTGAACTTATAGGGGTCTTCCGCGTTAATTCGACATTCGATCGCATGGCCTTTGAAGGCAATGTCCTTTTGCTTAAACCGGAGCTTCTGGCCACTCGCCACGCGAATCTGCTCTTGCACGATATCGATTCCGGTGATCAGTTCGGTGACGGGATGTTCGACCTGCACCCGGGTGTTCATTTCAATGAAGTAGAACTCGTTGTTCTCGAACAAGAATTCGATAGTGCCAGCGCCGCGGTAACCGATTCGGCGACAGGCGTCTGCGCAACGTTCGCCCGTCTTGTCGCGCAGGCGCGTGGTGAGCTTCGGAGCGGGAGCCTCTTCTAACACCTTCTGGTGTCGGCGCTGCATGGAGCAGTCCCGCTCACCCAGATGGACCACGTTTCCGAAGTGGTCAGCAAGAATCTGAATTTCGATGTGCCGAGGGTTCTCCAGGAATTTCTCCATGTAGACCTCGGGATTATTGAAGGCGGCCGCCGCCTCGGTGCGTGTCGTGGCC
>CAYPCG010000072.1:0-5972 GCA_964409175.1 uncultured Burkholderiaceae bacterium | reverse complement strand
CCAGCGACCAAAGGATTATGAGTCCTCTGCTCTAACCAACTGAGCTAACGGCCCCCAGGCGAAATTGTAGAGGTTTATGGCATCCTTCTCGCCATGCAGACCACCAGCGCCTTTCAGCCCGCCCATCACACGCTTTTTAATACTCCTTTGATAACACCACTGCTGCGGGTATTTTCGAAGGCCTGTCTGCGTTTGCTAGGCTGGAAGATCGTGGGCCATCTCCCTGAGGGAAGTCCCAAAGCGATCCTGATCGCTGCGCCACACACCAGCAACTGGGACCTGCCTTACAGCCTGATGGCCTGCTTCGTGCTGGGAATTCGGCCGTATTGGCTCGGGAAGGCGAGCCTCTTTCAGTTCCCCGTCCGGGGGCTCATGCGTTGGCTCGGTGGCATCGGCGTAGACCGCAGTCGCTCACAGAATCTAGTGGCCTCCGCTGTGGAAGGCTTCTCCCAGCATCAGGGGCCTCTGCTGCTCATGATTCCACCAGAAGGCACCCGCAGCAAAGTCAAGATATGGAAAACCGGTTTTTATTTCATTGCCCAGGGCGCCGGCGTACCCATTGTCATGGGCTACATGGATCACAGAAAGAAGGAAGCTGGGCTCGGCCCAGTGCTGGTGACCACCGGCGATATCGAAGTCGATATGGCAGCGGTCAAAGCCTTCTACGCCCCTATTCAAGGACTTAAAGCAAGTCAGTTCGACGCAAGCTAGTGTGATCTCGGCAATTCAAACAGGTGCGCAGATGTGAAGAGGCCCGGTTTCCCGGGCCTGGTGTTTACAGCGTATCTAAAAAGCTCTTTAGCTTGTCACTTCGGCTCGGGTGCCGCAGCTTCCGGAGCGCCTTGGCCTCGATCTGGCGAATACGCTCACGCGTCACATCAAACTGCTTGCCCACTTCTTCGAGCGTGTGGTCAGTGGCCATCTCCACGCCAAAACGCATGCGCAGTACCTTTGCTTCGCGCGGCGTGAGCGAGTCAAGTACCTCTTTCACCACATCGCGCATCGAGTCCTGAAGTGCGGCTTCCATCGGCGCAACCGTATTCGTGTCCTCGATGAAATCGCCAAGATGAGAGTCGTCATCATCTCCAATTGGGGTCTCCATGGAGATCGGCTCTTTCGCAATCTTCAGAATCTTCCGAATCTTGTCTTCCGGCATTTCCATCTTGATCGCCAGCGTTGCAGGGTCAGGCTCCTTGCCAGTCTCCTGCAGAATCTGACGCGAAATCCGGTTCATCTTGTTGATCGTTTCGATCATATGGACCGGAATACGGATCGTACGGGCCTGATCGGCAATCGAACGGGTAATTGCCTGACGAATCCACCATGTGGCATAGGTTGAGAACTTATAACCACGACGGTATTCGAACTTATCTACCGCCTTCATCAAACCGATATTGCCCTCCTGGATCAGATCCAGGAACTGAAGGCCACGATTCGTGTACTTCTTCGCAATCGAAATCACGAGACGCAGGTTTGCCTCGGTCATCTCTTTCTTCGCGGCACGCGCTTTGCGCTCACCCGCGGTCATCTGCTTGTGGATCTCGCGCAGGTCAACCAACGGCAGGATCACCTTCTTCTGCAGGTCGATCAGCTTTTGCTGCTCTTCCTGAAGGGCGGGAAGGTTGCGCTGTAACAGCGGCGCCATCGCAGGCGTGACCGGCACCTGTTTGGTGAAGAGATCTAAGTTCGTCTCATTGCCCGGAAACTCTTTGATATACCAGTCCTGGCTCAGGCCCACGCGATCGACTGCAATCGCGCGGATCTTGCGCTCAATCTTGCGAACATCTTCCACCTGGGCCCGCAGCGTATCGGCGAGACGCTCCACCATCTTGGCCGTAAAACGAAGCCCCATGAATTCGGTGCTGATCGTCTTTTGTGCCTTGTCGTAAGCCGGTGACTTATAGCCATCAGATTCGACCGCCTTGATCATCTTATCGAAGGCCTTTTGAATCACGTCGAACTTCTCAAGCGCAGCAACCTTACGCTCTTCTAGACGAGCGGAATTTGCTGCTGCTGCGGCTGCGCCATCGTCATCTACCTCTTCAGAAGCCTCGATTGCAGCAAACTCGGCCTCGGTCGAAGAGAGCAAATCCTCTTCCGGCGCATTCGGGTCAACGATGCCGTCAACCACATCACTGATCGGCATCGTGCCTTCGCGAATCCTATTGGCACAGTCGAGTACTTCACTGATGGTGACAGGACAGGCCGAGATTGCGGTCACGATATCGCGAAGACCTTCTTCGATCTTCTTGGCAATGACAATCTCACCCTCACGCGTCAAGAGCTCAACGGTTCCCATCTCACGCATGTACATCCGAACGGGATCGGTGGTGCGACCAAATTCCGAGTCGACCGTCTGCAGCGCCGCTTCTGCCTGCTCTTCTGCATCATCGTCATCAGATGCAGGTGCATTGCTCGTCAGTAATAGCGTTTCAGTGTCGGGGGCTTGCTCGTAAACAGCAATCCCCATGTCGCTGAAAGTCGCCACAATTGTCTCGATCTGCTCGGCCTCGACCACGTTCTCAGGAAGATGGTCGTTAATCTCGGAATACGTGAGATACCCACGCTCTTTCCCAAGCTTGAACAAGGTCTTCAGCTTCGTCTTACGAGCCTCTAACTCTTCGGGCGTTACTGCACCCCCCGCAGGTAAGAATTCCTTCAGAACGCGATCGCGCGCCCGACGCGCCGAACCCTTCTTCGGCGGCGGAGGTGGCTCCATGATGTCGCCACCCTCACCGTCGTCCAGCACGGAATCATCTAGCCCACTGGCCTCGGCCTCAATCTGCTCCGGTGATTTCTTCGGTGGACGACCGGGCTTGCCTTTCGGTTTCACCGGCTTCGGGGCCGCTTCTTCCTTCACCGCCTCCTTCGCTTTTGCTTTGCTCTTCTTGTCCTCAGCGGCAGTGACGAGCAGCTTCTTCGCTTCCTTTGCAGGCGGCGATTTTTTGTCATCTTTCTTCGCAGGCTTTACCTCGGGCTTAGCCACAACCCCTTTTGCGGGAGCACCCTTTTTGGTCGGTGCAGGCGCCCCTTTTGTTGAGGTCGCTTTCGATACAGGCGTCTTTGCAACCGTTCCTTTTGGTGCTGGCTTCGATCCGGCCGTCGCTTTCCCAGCGAGTTTTTTCTTTGGTTCTGGCTTTGCGGCAGCCTTCTTCGCAGCAGGCTTGGCGGCCGGCTTCGACGCCGGTTTGGCAAGCGGCTTGACCGCCGGTTTTGCTGCGACTTTGCCTACGCCTTTACTTGCAGCTTTACTCGCGCCCTTTGGCATTGGCTTCTTCACCAGGGTCTTCGATGCAGACGTCTTGGTGGTTTTGGCTTTTAGCTGCGTCTTCGCAGGCGATTTTTTTGGGGGCGCCTTCGCGGCAACCTTCACTGGCTTTTTCGCTGCAGGTTTGGTCGGCTTAGCCACAGGCTTTTTGACCGGCTTGGCACTCGCTTTTTTCGCGACAACCGAGGTCTTCTTTGCTGGGGCTTTTTTGGCTGGCGATTTGCTGGATTTGCTCACAGGGTCTACATCCTTCGGCTAAAGGCGGAACCCTCGATTTTACCAAAAATAGAACCTAATAAATCAATAGGTTATGGAAAATTTTCAGGGTTGCGTTAAGCCCGCCTTCATGGCCTGAATCTGGCTTCTGACCTGTTGCAAGGTGGTGAGCGCCTGGGGATTGGACGCCGCCTCGAGCGCTAGGCGAGATGCCACCTCCTCGAGTGCCCTGACGCGAAGCCGGGTAAGCGCTCGTGTCAGCTCAAGCCGAAGCGCTTTCGGCTCATTTTCCATGAGCGCGTCCAAGGCAGGATCGGGTTTGGAGAGCTTCAAAAACAGCCGAACGGCCTCCGGCCCTTTCTCGCGCCCCTCGGCCAGTGCCGCCTCATGCAGTACCGCAAAAGGGACGTCGCCCTGCGGGGGAAGCCGATCCTCAATCCAGCGAAGCAAGGCGAGCTGAGCGGGATCGAGATCCTCGGCGAATTCTGCGTCGAGTTCCCGACACCAGGACGGCTGTCGCACCAGAATCTGCAGCACCCGCTCCGTCAGCGGACGAATCACCGGCCGGGGAAGGCGAATCGGGGGCGGGGCCGATTTGGTCCACGACTGGCCAGATTTGCGATCCGCTTTCGGGGCGGGGACACGTTCAGCAGACGCGTTGTTGGCGGGACCAGACCCTAAGGCGGCATCGGTCGCATCAAAGCGCCGGGCCGCTTCTCGGGCAATCTGGGCACGCAGGGCATTCGGAGGCATCATCTGCAGCAATCGCTTGGCCTCTGCGGTCGAGGCCGCGCGACCCTCTGCAAATTCCAACTGCTGTCCCTCGCAGGCCACATCCAGGAGAAATGCAGACAACGGCTTGGCCTTTGCGACCCAGTCCCGAAGGGCATCCGCACCATGTTCTCGGACAAAACTGTCGGGATCATGCTCCTCAGGGAGAAAGACAAAATCCAGTCGATTCTTTTCTGACGCAAATGCAAGTGCTGTCTCCAGTGCACGAGCAGCCGCGCGCCGACCTGCCTTATCCCCATCAAACATGAAGACCACATGATCACTCAATCGGAGTAACTGCTGCAGATGGGCAGGCGTCGTTGCGGTGCCCAACGTTGCAACCGCATGACCCAGTCCGTGCTGGGCCAGTGCAACCACATCCATGTAGCCTTCTACCACCCAGACCTGACCCGACTCTCGGATAAGTGGTCGTGCCTCGAACACACCGTAGAGTTCGTAGCCCTTTGAAAACACAGGGGTCTCAGGAGAGTTGAGATACTTCGGCTCATCATTGCCGAGCGTTCGCGCACCGAACCCCAAGACCTCACCGCGGTTACTGAGAATCGGAAACATGATGCGATCACGAAAGCGGTCATAGCGTTTCCCCGCATCGCCTTCAATAACAAGCCCAGCATCAACAAGATCCTTTGAGGCGTAATCGCCATAGACGGACTGAAGCGGCTGCCACCCTGATGGTGAATACCCGAGGTGATATCGCGCAGCAATCTCACCCGAAACCCCTCGGTTCTTGAGGTATTCGATCGCCTGAGGGGAATCCTTTAACCGTCGCTGATAAAACTTAGCGGCCTCCAGCAGGTGATCCCGCAGTCGAGCACGATAGTCGGTTTCTTTTTTCTTGACGGCAGGGTCAATTGGGTTCGCTTCTTGCGGGACTTCGAGTCCTACCCGTCGCGCCAGATCTTCCACCGCCTGCGGGAACGGAAGCCCCAGATGTTCGATCAGAAACCCCAGCGCAGTGCCATGCGCACCACAACCAAAGCAGTGATAAAACTGCTTTGAGGGGCTCACCGAAAAAGAGGGAGACTTCTCAGTGTGAAATGGGCATAGCCCAGAATAATTAGCACCCGCACGTTTCAGCTGGACGTACTGACCCACCACCTCGACGACATCGACGCGTCGAAGCAAGTCGTCAATAAATTGCTGGGGGATCATGACGCTAGTGTACGCGCCGAGAACTGCCGCGCCGTCGGCGCAGCCAACCGTTATTTGGCGAGTCTGGCCTTTAACAGGGCAGAGGCTGCCCCCATGTCCGCTTTGCCAGCGAGCTGGGGTTTGATCACCGCCATCACTTTGCCCATATCCTGGGGGCCTGCAGCCCCAGTGGACCCAATGGCCGTATCAATGATGGCGATCACTTCCGTTTCTGAGAGCTGCGCCGGAAGGTAGGCCGATAAGACCGCGAGTTCGGCCTGTTCCTTATCCACCAGATCCTGACGGCCGCCCGCCTGGAACTGACTGATCGAGTCCTTACGCTGCTTGATCATTTTCTCGAGTACCGATAACACTGCGGCATCGTCGAGGAGGATGCGGTCATCGACTTCTTTTTGCTTGATGGCCGCAGAAAAAAGTCGGAGCGTCGTGAGACGGTCCGACTCTTTAGCCCGCATCGCGGACTTGATGTCTTCCTGGAGTTGTTCTTTAACGCCCAATTAGTACTTGCGCTTGGGAAGCATCATGCTGCGAACGCGCTTATAGT
>CAYPCG010000071.1:0-6001 GCA_964409175.1 uncultured Burkholderiaceae bacterium | reverse complement strand
CGTCTGGCAGACGAATGTCGATGGTCTTCTGAAAGACATGACGAATCATGCGCTCGAACAGATCGCGGATCTGCTGCTCGGTTAGAAACGACGTTTCGCAGTCAATCTGGGTGAATTCAGGCTGACGATCCGCGCGCAGGTCTTCGTCACGGAAGCACTTGGTGATCTGGTAGTAGCGGTCAAAGCCCGAGACCATCAGCAGCTGTTTAAAGAGCTGCGGTGACTGAGGCAGCGCAAAGAACTGGCCTGCATTGACGCGTGATGGGACCAGATAGTCACGCGCCCCTTCGGGCGTGGACTTCGTCAGCATTGGCGTCTCGATATCCACAAAACCTTCTGCATCCAGATAACGGCGGACTTCCATCGCGACGCGATAGCGCAGCATCAGATTCCGCTGCATCACCGGGCGGCGCAGATCCAGCACGCGATGGGTGAGACGTGTGGTCTCGGACAGGTTGTCGTCATCTAACTGGAATGGGGGCGTGACTGACGGGTTGAGTACATTGATCTCATGACAGAGGATCTCAATCTCACCACTCTTCAGATTCGCGTTGGTGGTGCCATCAGGACGCTTACGCACCAAACCCGTAATCTGAATACAGAACTCATTACGTAAGGTCTCGGCGGTCTTAAACATCTCGGGGCGATCCGGATCGCAGACCACCTGGGCCAAGCCCTCACGATCGCGCAGATCGATAAAGATCACACCACCATGATCACGACGGCGATGGACCCAGCCACAGAGGGTAACGGTTTGACCAAGTTGCTCAGCACAGACTGAGCCAGCATATTGTGATCGCATACTAATTCCCAAGTTATTTCGTTGTCTTGACACCTGGTGGCACGGTTCCCATGCTCACCACATACTTCAGCGCTGCATCTACCCCAATCGAGAGTTCAATCACTTCCGACTTCGGCATCATTAAAAAGAACCCAGAGGTCGGGTTCGGTGTGGTCGGTACATAGACCGAGACACACTCGGTCGGCAGATGCTGAGCCACATCCGATGCCGGCGTTCCTGTCAGAAATCCAATCGTCCAAGACCCTTGACGCGGGTACTGCACCAGTACAGCCTGACGAAACGCCTGACCATTTGGCGAAAGAATCGTGTCGCTGACCTGCTTGACCGATGAATAGATTGACCGCACCAAGGGGATGCGACGCATCATCCCTTCCCAGATTTCGACTAACTTCTGACCGATCAGGTTTGCGGCAACAAAGCCGGTCACCAGAATCAGTAACACCACCACCAGAACACCGAATCCAGGAACATGCATACCAAAGAGCGCCTCGGATCGAATCGCCATCGGCAGCACGCTGTCGAGTACATCAAAGACCCAGGCGATCACCCAGATGGTGATCGACAGCGGCGCCCAGAGAATTAATCCGGCAAGGAAGTAACGCTTAAAGTGGGTGTTGATGCGTTGCATGGCTCGCCTTAGGTGGAGGACGTCGCAGTCGATGAAGATGATCCGCTGCTACTGGCCGATTTAGTCTCGGTACCTGATGTGGTGCTGGCTGTTGTCGAACTGCTAGCGTCTGAAGCGGCTGCACTCGATGTGCCAGCGTCTCCAGCAGTACTCGAAGACTTGCTTGCACCGTCCGATGATGACTTCTTCCCCTGGTCACGAAAGTCCGTGACGTACCAGCCACTGCCCTTGAGCGCAAAGCCGGCAGCGGTGACTTGTTTGACCATTTTTGGCTGACCGCACTCAGGGCAGTCGACCAAAGGGGGGTCGGAGAGTTTCTGAAGGGCGTCTTTCTGAAACCCGCACCCCTCGCAGCGATAGGCGTAGATTGGCATGGTTTTCTTCCCGTAAAAATGAATCGCGCCGCTTAAGCGGCGCAAAGACTCACGATTTTACCTGCTAAACCGGCGCAAAGGTACGCCAGACGTGGTTTAGAAGGGAATGTCGTCGTCGAGTTCGTCAAAGCCAGGGGCCTTTCCAGCAGCGGGCTTACTACCCCCGCGCGCCGCCGGTGCACCCCCCATGGGTGCTCCGTCCCCGCCTTCAGAGGACTCCTCTCGACGGCCACCGACAAACTCAAGCTCCATCACACGAGCACGCAGTGACGAGCCCTGGCCAGAGCCATCTTTTTTCTCATAGGTTTCGATATGCGGTTCAGACAAGGTCACAAACACCTGAGACCCCTTTGACAGATAAGGCTGAAGCTTTTCCACACGGTCGCCCCACATCGCGGCATTAATCCACTGGGTGGGCCTGCGGCCATCATTGCCCTTGCGGCCATAGTCAAACGCCAAGGAGATATCCATCACCGCCTTGCCATCTGGGGTGTAACGAGCTACGGGTTCATTACCAACTCTTGCAACGCCAACCATCAACATCATTGTTCTCCTCAAAAATGCCCGGGATCGGGACCCGAATCAGCATGGGCGCAGCCGCCTGACCTGACTATCCGGTATTCAGTCTAGGCCGTTTTAGGGCGCCTCGGCCCGATTTCTTTTAATCCAAACGAGATAATGCCCCAAACCAGGATCGTTGCCGCAGAGGCCCAGTAGACGGCCGTTTCGCCGAAGGCCTGGGCCATCACCCCGCCTAAAAGTCCCCCTGAAAACAGCCCCAGCGACTGGGTCGTGTTGTAGACCCCCAGCGCCAGCCCCCGGTGCTCTGGTGGCGCAACCCGCGAGACCCAAGACGGCAGAAAGGCTTCTAATAGATTGAACGATGTAAAGAACAAGAAAAGCAACACTGCCCAGATCCCCACCTGCTGCGGCACCCAGCCAAAGGACGAGATCGCTAGACCCATCAGGGCAATCGCCCCCAGAAAGGCCGGCTTGTTTTTACCGGAGCGCTCCGCCCAGAAGATCGGGGGCAGCATCGCCACAAACGACAGGATCACGACCGGCAGATAGATCTTCCAGTGGCTGGCCAGCGCCATGTCCATCCGAATCAGGGCCAACGGAATCACCACGAAGATGGCCGTCTGGGTCATGTGGATCATGAAGATGCCCAGGTTTAGTCGCATCAACTGGCCATTACTCAGGACGGTGCGCTGCGCCTGCGCCCAGGTGTAGTCCGTTGGCGGCCGACGCGGTGGCT
Organism: uncultured Burkholderiaceae bacterium; assembly: GCA_964409175.1. Classification (GTDB taxonomy): domain Bacteria; phylum Pseudomonadota; class Gammaproteobacteria; order Burkholderiales; family Burkholderiaceae_A; genus Lacustribacter. Next base: position 2,939 of record CAYPCG010000071.1, on the reverse strand, counting down.
CTGCCATGCGAATCACAGGCCACATCGCTGCAATCACCAAGACACCGGTGAGCCAAAAGAGCCCCTGCATGCCGATCATCGACGAGAGCACTGGCGCCACAATTAACGAGAGCGCAAAGGCAAGACCAATCGTTCCCCCAATCAGTGCCATGGCGCGTGTGCGCAGTTCGTCGCGCGTCGAATCTGCGAGGAAGGCTGTCACTGCGGCAGAGATCGCCCCTGCCCCTTGCAGCGCACGCCCGACCGACAGCCAGCCGATCGATGGCGCAAAGGCCGCCACAAAACTGCCGAGCGCAAAGACCGCGAGTCCAAACAGAATCACCTTACGCCGACCCATACGATCCGAGGCCATGCCAAACGGAATCTGAAAAAGCGCCTGGGTCAGGCCGTAGATGCCCACCGCAATCCCAATCCACATCGGGTCTGCGCCGCCTTCTAACTTCTTGGACTCTGCAGCAAGAATCGGAAACACCAGGAAGAGACCCAGCATGCGCAGGCCGTAGAGCATGGAGAGCGCCAGGCAGGCGCGCCATTCCTCTTTGGTGAACCGGAGTTTTTCAGGTGCTTTCGTCATGACCGGGAGTTATAGTATTCGATTGGCCAAAAACAAGGATTTTTCAGCGGTGCGAGAAGAGATACGGGTACGCGGTGCCCGTACGCATAACCTCAAAAACATTGATGTCACCCTGCCCCGAAACCGTTTAGTCGTGATCACGGGTTTGTCGGGGTCGGGCAAGTCGTCGCTTGCCTTTGATACGTTATATGCCGAGGGCCAACGACGATATGTCGAGTCGCTGTCCGCCTATGCCCGCCAGTTTCTGCAGCTGATGGAAAAGCCTGATGTCGATCTGATCGAAGGCCTATCGCCAGCGATTGCGATTGAACAAAAGGCAACGAGTCACAACCCACGATCCACCGTGGGCACCGTGACTGAGATTCACGACTACCTGCGTCTACTCTTTGCACGCGCAGGGGTGCCGCACTGCCCTGATCATCCCCAGCATCGACTCGAGTCCCAGACGATTTCGCAGATGGTCGATCAGATGCTGGCCTGGCCCGAGTCCGCGAAGATCAGCGTGCTCGCGCCTGTGGTCACCAGCCGTAAAGGTGAGCATCTCGATCTAATTAACAGTCTGCGGGCACAAGGCTTTGTCCGCATTCGACTGCAGACCGAACAGAAAGAACCGATCTTTTGTGACATCGATCAGATCGGTGCGCTGAATAAAAATCAGAAGCACTCGATTGATGTGGTTGTGGATCGACTGCGTATCAAGCCCGAGATCACCCAGCGCCTTGCAGAGTCTCTTGAGACCGCGCTGCGACTTGGCGAAGGCCGAGCCATGATTCTCTGTGAGCCCGATCACCAGCCTGTAAATGAGCAGGTCTTCTCAACCAAGTTTGCCTGCCCCGAGTGCGGCTTTAGCTTAAAAGATCTTGAGCCGCAGCTCTTTTCATTCAATAGCCCTGCAGGCGCCTGCACTGAGTGTGATGGTCTTGGTGTGGTGGAGTTTGTGGATCCGAAACGAGTGGTGCAGTTTCCGCACCTGAGCCTGGCATCAGGTGCGATCAAAGGCTGGGATCGACGCAACGCATTTTATTTCCAGCTGCTGCAGAGCCTTGCAGATTTTTATAAGTTTGATCTTGAGACGCCTTTCGAAGCCCTGCCAGAAAAAATCCGTGATGTGCTGCTCTATGGCTCTGGTGAAACGGTCATACCGCTGCGCTATCCCGGTGACCGCGGCAAGGTCGTCATAAAAGAACATCCCTTTGAAGGCATTCTTCCCAATATGCAGCGGCGTTGGCTTGAGACCGACTCCCCGGCCGTGCGGGAAGAGCTCGGCCGCTATCGCAGTGGTCAGCCCTGCCCCGCCTGTGCAGGCACACGCCTTAAACGCGAAGCACGATTTGTGCGTGTCGGCACGCCCGGCAGTGATGTCGATCTACCCAGCCTTTTACAACTTCCGTTAAAACAGGCGTCACAGACCTTAGCGACATTAACGCTTCCTGGCATGAAGGCCGCGATCGGCGAGAAGATTCTCTCCGAGATCACTTCTCGACTGGGATTTCTGATTAACGTAGGCCTTGACTATCTGACGCTTGATCGGCCGGCGGCGACGTTGTCTGGCGGTGAAGGCCAACGCATTCGACTCGCAAGCCAGATCGGTGCGGGACTTACTGGTGTGATGTATGTCTTAGATGAGCCGTCGATTGGATTGCACCAGCGCGATAACGATCGGCTGTTAAGCACCCTGCAGAATCTACGAGACCTGGGCAACACCGTGATTGTGGTGGAGCACGACGAAGACGCCATTCGTGCGGCCGACTATGTCTTGGATATGGGCCCCGGTGCGGGAGAGCATGGCGGTCAGATCGTGGCGCAAGGTGCGCCTGATGAGATCTTGGCGCACGAGTCATCGCTTACCGGTCAGTACCTATCAGGCCGACGCGAGATTGCGATTCCAAAGAAACGACATCAACCGCAGGATCGTTTTTTGCGGATCACCGGCGCATCAGGGAACAACTTAAAAGACGTCAGTGTCGAGATCCCCTGTGGACTCATGGTCTGTATCACGGGTGTCTCTGGTTCAGGAAAGTCGACACTCATTAACGACACGCTGTACCACGCCGCGGCGAAGAAGATCTATGGCTCGAGCGCTGAGCCCGAAGCCCATGAATCAATTGAAGGCCTTGAGCACTTTGATAAGGTGATCAACGTCGACCAGAGTCCGATTGGTCGAACCCCGCGCAGTAACCCCGCGACCTACACCGGGCTCTTCACCCCTATCCGTGAGTTGTTTGCGCAGACGCCGACTGCACGAGAGCGCGGCTACGATACTGGACGGTTTTCATTTAACGTCAAAGGCGGCCGCTGTGAAGCCTGCCAGGGTGACGGACTAGTCAAAGTGGAGATGCACTTTCTGCCCGATGTCTATGTGCCC
>CAYPCG010000070.1:0-6343 GCA_964409175.1 uncultured Burkholderiaceae bacterium | reverse complement strand
CCTTGTTATCGCCAATGCGAACAATCCGTTCAACGGTCACACCGATCTGTTTAGCCCATATATCAAAGGCCTCGTCATCTTCCTGATAAACCGTGACCCAGAGCCGTTCTTTGGGCAGCTGATAGACGGTCGTCAGAAGCTCCCAGGCATAGGCAATCGCATCCCGCTTGAAATAATCCCCAAACGAGAAGTTGCCGAGCATCTCAAAGAAAGTGTGATGCCGCGCGGTGTAGCCCACGTTCTCTAGATCGTTATGCTTTCCGCCTGCGCGAACGCTTCGCTGCGATGAGGTCGCACGCTTATAAGGACGTTGTTCACGCCCAAGAAAGACGTCCTTGAACTGGACCATGCCACTGTTGGTAAACAGAAGCGTTGGGTCGTTGGCCGGTACCAAAGGACTAGACGACACGATGGTGTGTCCTTTGGACTCGAAATAACGAAGAAACTTTTCGCGGATCTCGGATGCGTTCATATGCGTAATCTGGGACAGGCCACTAGGGAACCCCTTAGTTTACTGGGGTTGCTGGCTATGGAAGAATCTCGCCTTCAGAAGGAGGGTTTATGCGGATACATAACCGGGCGGATTTCAACGCCGGCGTCCTATTTCTGGCGATTGCAGCGTTTTTCGCCATCTACAACATGGAATACCCGATTGGCACGGCCACCCGCATGGGGCCTGGCTACTTTCCCCTTCTGCTTTGTGGCGTCATGACCCTGCTTGGCGTCATCACCCTAGTAATGTCCCTAAGCCCTAAGGATGCCGAAGATCCCCCGGGACCTACCGACTGGCGGGGAATGGGGCTAGTACTGGCCAGCGTATTTCTGTTCGCATTGCTACTGCCCGTGGCAGGATTTCTGATTGCGGTGATGTCACTGGTGCTGCTGTCGTCGACTGCAAGCCAAGAGTTCCACCTAAAGACAACGCTGATTCTCGGGGTCGTTTTAGTGCTGCTCGGATACGGCGTTTTCGGATGGGGCTTAGAGCTTCGTTTCTCAATCCTTCCGCCTGCACTCACCCAATAAATCTTAAATTGATATTCGGGGCCTGACCAAAAAGCGAGCCTCGTTTGAAGTTGTTTAACAAAGGATTTGTCTCACCATGGACGCATTAGCCAACTTGGCCCTTGGGGTCGCCACCGCTTTTACCCTTGAAAACCTGATGTACTGTTTCATCGGGGTGACCCTTGGCACCCTGATCGGCGTGCTTCCCGGTATCGGCCCCCTGGCGACAATTGCCATGCTGCTGCCCATCACCTACAAGATGGGGGACCCATCCACTGCGCTCATCATGCTGGCCGGCATCTATTACGGATCACAGTACGGCGGATCAACCACTGCGATTCTGGTCAATCTCCCAGGCGAATCCGCGTCCGTCGTCACCACGCTAGATGGCTATCAGATGGCACGACGTGGCCGAGCGGGTGTGGCCCTCGCGACCGCTGCATTGGGTTCCTTCTTTGCAGGAACTGTTGCGACGGTCTTGATCGCCGCCTTTGCACCGCCACTTGCCGAGATGGCCTTTAAGTTTGGCCCTGCAGAATACTTCTCGCTGATGGTGCTGGGCCTGATCGCAGCTGTGGTACTTGCGCACGGCTCTGTCATTAAAGCGCTGGGAATGGTCGTATTTGGTCTTTTGTTAAGCATGATCGGCACGGACGTGAACTCCGGCGTCGCGCGATTTAGTTTCGGCGTCCCCGAGCTCACTGACGGTATCGAATTCGGGGTAATCGCGATGGGCATGTTCGGCTTTGCCGAGATCATCTACAACCTACGCGCCCCCGAGTCGCGTGACCTGCTCAAAGAAAAGGTCACGAACTTTATGCCCCAAAAGGAGGACTGGAAGCGCGGCGGACCAGCCGCTGTTCGCGGCACGATGCTCGGTTCCTTCTTAGGCGTTCTTCCTGGCGGCGGCAACATTATTTCTGCATTTGCAGCCTACGCCCTGGAGAAAAAGCTATCAAAAAAACCAGAGGAATTTGGCAAAGGTGCGATCGAGGGCGTCGCAGGACCAGAGTCTGCCAATAACGCAGGTGCGCAGACAGCCTTCATTCCGATGCTGACACTCGGGATTCCCACCACCCCTGTCATGGCGCTGATGATTGCAGCCATGATGATCCACAACATCCAGCCCGGACCGCAGGTCATGACCAGCAATCCGGGGCTGTTCTGGGGTCTGATCGTCTCAATGTGGGTTGGCAACCTGATGCTCTTGGTATTAAACCTGCCGCTCATCGGCATCTGGATCAGACTGCTACAGGTGCCTTACAAGATCCTCTACCCTGCAATTCTGATGTTCTGCTGTATCGGTGCTTATAGCCTGAACAACAACGTCTGGGATGTCCTGATGACGATTCCGTTTGCGATCGCCGGCTACTACTTTAAAAAGTGGAAGTGCGAGCCCGCACCGCTGCTGATGGGCTTCATCTTGGGTGAGCTGATGGAAGAATACCTGCGTCGTGCACTCACAATTTCGCGAGGCGACTGGGGCGTCTTTATTGAGCGGCCACTCTCAGCAACTCTGCTTGCGATTGCAGTCGTGCTACTTGTCGTCGTGACCCTACCATTTATTCGTAAGAAACGTGACGAAGCATTCCACGGAGAAGACTAATGAGTACAAAAATGAACGTTGCCTTTCTGGGCCTTGGTGTGATGGGCGGCCCCATGGCCGGTCACTTAGCGAAAGCGGGCCACCATGTAGTGGTCTATAACCGCACGCGCGCAAAGGCGGACCAATGGGCGAAAGATCACAAGGATTTCGATGTCGCGGTTGCCGGGTCCCCGCGCGAGGCGGCAGCAGGTCGTGACTTTGTATTTGCCTGCGTCGGTAACGATGACGATCTGCGCTCTGTCACCGTCGGTCCCGACGGGGCATTCCAAAACATGCCCAAGGGCAGTGTCTTTGTCGATCACACCACGGCCTCTGCGGAGGTTGCACGCTTCTTGGGTGAGACCGCCAAGCATCAAGGAATCTTCTTTTTAGATGCGCCCGTCTCTGGCGGTCAGGCAGGTGCCGTCAATGGTGCACTCACGGTCATGGTGGGCGGTGACCAGGCTGCGTTTGATCGTGCAAAGCCCGTTGGCATGACATTCTCGAAAGCTTTCACACGGATCGGTGATAACGGCGCCGGTCAGCTTGCCAAGATGGTCAACCAGATCTGTATCGCTGGGCTTGTCCAGGGCCTGTCAGAAGGTATCAGCTTTGGCATGAAGGCCGGGCTGGACATGAAGCTGGTGTTGGAAGTGATCAGCAAAGGCGCGGCACAGTCCTGGCAGATGGAAAACCGTGGTAACACCATGGTCGATGACAAGTTCGACTTTGGCTTTGCCGTGGACTGGATGCGCAAGGACCTGGGTCTGTGCCTTCAGGAATCCAAGCGCAATGGGGCGCCCCTGCCCGTGACCGCATTAGTGGATCAGTTTTACGGGGATGTGCAGCGCATGGGTGGCCAACGGTGGGATACTTCAAGTCTGATTAAACGACTGAAGTAGCTAGCCCAAGGCTAGCGCCAAACCAATGGCCGTCTTTACCCCAGTATCCGAAGCCACTCTTACAAGCCTTCTTGCCCGGTTCGATCTTGGCCAGCTCACTGGCTTTGAGGGCATTGCCTCTGGGATCGAGAACACCAACTATTTCGTCGACACGACGCAAGGTCGGTTCGTGCTGACCTTGTTTGAAAAACTCTCTGCCGACGAGCTTCCATTTTATCTGGGCATGATGCGCCACTTGGCGGACAAGGGCGTAGCCTGCCCCAAGCCCATGGCAGATCGAAGCGGTCAGATTCTGCAGATCTGCGAATCAAAACCCGCAGCCATTGCCACGCGATTAAAAGGTCAGGGGCAGCCAAGGCCAGGCCCCGCACACTGCCAGATTCTTGGCGCGGCGATTGCCCAGTCTCATCTTGCGGTTGCCGACTATGCGGGAAGCCAGCCAAATCTGCGCGGCCTTGCCTGGTGGCAGGAAACCGTGCCCAAGATCGTGCCGTTTCTCAGTGGCGCTCAGAAGATGCTTCTGGAAGATGAGCTCGCGGCGCAGACGGCATTTGCAGAGACAGCGCTGTCAAAGGGCTTACCGAAGGGTGCGGTACACGCCGATATCTTCTGCGACAACGTCCTGTTTGAAGAAACCCCACAGGGACCAGTGCTCGGCGGATTTATCGATTTTTATTTTGCTGGGGTGGACCAGTTTGTCTTCGATCTGGCAGTCACAGCAAACGACTGGTGTATTGATCGCTCAGAGGCTGACACCGGTACCTTAGATGCGGCAAACGTTAACGCGTTGCTTGCGGGCTATAACAGCGTGCGACTCTTATCCGATGCGGAGAAGACCGCGTGGCCCATGGCACTTCGTGCGGCTGCTTATCGATTCTGGGTGTCGAGGCTCTATGACTGGCACCTGCCCCGAGCAGCCGCCGTGCTCACCCCAAAAGATCCTGCGCATTTTGAGCGGCTCCTGATTGCCCGCAGACAAGGTCACTAGATGAAGATGTTGAGTCAGCCACGACTTGTGGAATCCCGGGTGGGTCAGACCTGGCTTGCGACAGGATTTCGGATCTTTCATCGCCAGCCACTGGCCTGGACGATGATCTTATTCATCTACTGGGCGGCCATGCTGATGCTGGCCTTCATCCCAATCGCAGGCATGATCTTGCCGCTTTTGCTGTCGCCAGGACTCGCCATGGGGTTTATCGAGATCGCCTGTGCCATTGATGAAAAAAGAACACCGAGTCCCACGCTTCTGATCAGCGCTTTTCGATCTGCCCAGGGCCGTGCGGTACTCATGCTCGGGGTCTGGTACGTGATCGAGGTCTTGGCCATTTTGCTGATCACCGTCTTGATCGACGGTGGTCTGATGATGGAATGGATTGCAGTAGGTAAATTGCCAGAGCCCGATCAGATGGCCCAGATCCAGACGTCTGCATTGATCGCAGCAGTGCTCTACATTCCTGTGCTGATGGCCTTTTGGTTTGCGCCACAGCTTGTGGTCTGGTCAGGCTTCACGCCGACCAAGGCGCTGTTTTATAGCTTCTTTGCAGTCTGGAGAAACAAGGGCGCCTTTATCCGCTATCTGATCACCTGGATTGCGCTTACCTTGGCGGTGGGCGGTGTTATCGCCTTAATCGGTCAGTCGCTGGAGATGGCGGCCAACACCATGACCGCCATGCTCTTTCCCATCACGCTGATTCTGATGTCTGTGGCTCATGGCTCGTTTTATCAGAGCACGAAAGCGATCTTTGGCGACACAGACGTTACACCCTCTGATTCGGCATGGGACTCGTCATCTGATACGACATCGAATCCATCATCGAATTCGCTCCCGAATCCAGGCGATCGGGACTCAGACCGGATCTAGCTTCGCGACCGACAGCGCAAGCCACTTGGTTCCCTCGCGCTGAAAGTTAATCTGGGCGCGGGCATCCTGACCAGAGCCCTCAAGCCCAACGATCACCCCCTGACCAAATCGGGCGTGCTTCACCGCCTGACCAATTCGATAGCCACTGTCGTGTGCGCCCAGCGGCGTGGCGCGGCCCTGACCTCCTGGCGCGCGATTCGAGGTGCCCCCAGAATACGATCGTCCGCCGCCATAACTCGAGCCATAATTTGAACCGCCACCGGATCGACCATAGGAGCTTCCGCCCTCATAGTTCATGAAGCCACCCATGCTGCCGCCAGGATGCAGTCGCGGTGTCAGCCATCGGACATGGGCTTCGGGAAGCTCATCTAAGAAACGGCTGCGCATGTTGTAACGAGTCTGACCATGCAGCATCCGTGTCTGGGCAAGCGAGATATAGAGACGCTCGCGCGCCCGCGTAATCGCGACATACATCAGACGACGCTCTTCCTCTAAGCCGTTGGGCTCCGCGATGGAGTTCTCATGCGGGAACAGACCTTCCTCTAACCCCGTCAAGAAGACCGAGTTGAACTCTAGCCCCTTAGCCGAGTGCACCGTCATGAGTTGGACAGCATCTTGGCCTTCCTGCGCCTGGTTGTCCCCGGCCTCTAACGAGGCATGGGTTAGGAAGGCAACCAATGGCGGCATCTTAATCTCGCCATCGTCGGTGATGCTTTCGCCTTCCTCAGAGATAAATACCGCAGCAGCGTTCATCAATTCCTGAAGGTTTTCAACGCGGTCACGTCCTTCTTTTTCAGACTGATAAAAGGTAATCAGTCCTGACTTTTCGATCACCACGCCCACGAGCTCATCAAGCTTGAGCCCCTGGGTCTCAAATCGCATCGATTCGATGAGACGGGTAAAGCCTGCCAACAGTGTTCCGGCCTTGCCCTCTAGGTAAGGCACTGCTGCATAAAGACTGATCTTCATCGCTGCAGCCTGGTTCTGCAGCTG
>CAYPCG010000069.1:0-6440 GCA_964409175.1 uncultured Burkholderiaceae bacterium | reverse complement strand
TTGGCGGTGGTGACCAACAAGGAGACTCGATTTACGGATCGAATTCTTGAGCGACACGGACTGACACCACAGTTGAATATGGTGATTTGCGGTGACACCCTCCCCGTGAAAAAGCCAAATCCGGCAGTCATCCATCACTGTCTTGAGCGACTCTCTCAGAGCGTGGGAGAGTCTTTGTTTATCGGCGACTCATCGATCGATATTGCCACCGCGAAGGCGGCTGGGGTCGTTTGTTGGGCCGTTCCTTACGGTTACAACATGGGCGAGCCCATCGAGGCAAGTCAGCCGGATGCGATTGTGCCGAACATTCATTCAGCGATTCAATTCTTTAGGGGGTTTGCATGAAGTTTCTGCGGATGACGGACCTTCCACTATCAGGAAAACGTGTCTTTATTCGAGCGGATCTCAATGTACCGCAGGACGACGCCGGCGCGATCACGGATGACACGCGGATTCGCGCGTCCATTCCGGCGATAGAGTTCGCGCTGAAGCAGGGGGCCGCCGTGATGGTGACCTCCCATTTGGGTCGACCGACCGAGGGAGCGCTTAAACCCGAGGATTCGTTGACGCCGATTGCCGCGCGTATGGCGCAGATCCTTGGACGTAAGGTACCGTTAATTACAAACTGGACCGAGGGTGGCTTTTCTGTCGCGCCGGGCGAGGTGGTCTTGCTCGAGAACTGTCGCGTGAATCGTGGCGAGAAAAAAAATGACGAAGCGCTGGCCAAAAAGATGGCCTCTCTCTGCGATATTTATGTCAATGACGCGTTTGGAACGGCACATCGCGCCGAGGCCACTACCCACGGTATCGCCCGCTTTGCCCCGATCGCCTGTGCGGGCCCCCTGATGGCAGCGGAGCTCGATGCTTTGGCAGCCGCGCTTGAAAAGCCAAAGCGCCCCTTAGTCGCGATTGTCGCTGGATCGAAAGTCTCCACCAAGCTGACGATTCTTCGCTCGCTTGCAGAGAAGGTGGATCAGCTGATCGTCGGCGGGGGCATTGCGAACACCTTCATGGCAGCAAAGGGCTTACCAATTGGTAAGTCACTCGCTGAGATGGATCTGCTTGATGAAGCCCGCGCGATTATGCAGATGATGGAGGCCCGTGGTGCGAGTGTTCCAATTCCAGAAGATGTCGTCGTAGCCAACGAGTTTTCTGCCCAGGCCCGTGCAAACAAGGTGACCGCAGATCAGGTTGCCGCCGATGACATGATTCTGGATATTGGTCCCAAGACGGCGGCGCGGCTCGCGTCGATTATTTCGAATGCGGGAACGATTGTCTGGAATGGACCCGTGGGCGTATTTGAGATCCCTCAGTTTGCAGGGGGTACCAAGATGCTCGCGGCAGCGATTGCCCATTCCCCCGCCTTTTCGATTGCAGGGGGTGGCGACACCTTGGCGGCGATCGCGAAGTTCGATATTGCGCCTCAGGTGGGCTATATCTCTACTGGGGGTGGTGCGTTTCTGGAGTTTCTCGAGGGCAAGGTGCTGCCCGCGGTGGAAATTCTTCAGGCACGCGGCGCCTAAGTCATTGGTATGGCGTTGTCGCTCAAGTCGGCACAGGCGCTCTTGTTCGATGTGGACGGGACCATTGCAGAGACTGAGCGCGATGGTCATCTCATTGCTTTTAATCGTGCTTTTGTTGAGTTCGGAATTCCCTGGCATTGGAGTAACGAGATCTACGGTGGACTTTTGAAAGTCACCGGAGGCTTTGAACGAATGCAAGCCTATGCGCAGCAGATGCAGGCGCAGGGCATGTCGATCGACTGGGATGAGGCGCTTTTTCGTCGGGTACATCAGCGGAAAAATGCCGGCTATGCCGAGCTCTTAAAGACCGGCGGGATTCGGCCACGATCAGGATTTGTCGATCTCGTTCAGCAGGCGTTGGCGCGCGGCCAGCAGTGGGGCATCGTGACGACCACAAGCCATGAAAACTGGTCAGCACTCTGGCAGTATGCGATCCAATCGGTCACGTCGCTGCCACCGCCGAGTGTGGTGGTCTGTGGGGAAGATGTCAGCCGAAAGAAACCAAATCCAGAGGCGTATCAAGTGGCGCTGACGAGGTTGGGAGTTGCTGCTTCCGCCTGTATTGCGATCGAAGACTCTCAAAATGGTCTCCTCGCTGCAACGGCTGCTGGGATTCCGACCGTGATCGTACGAAGCGAGTATTTCGGTCGGGATGATTTCTCGGGAGCCGCTTGCGTTGTCGACGAGCTGACGGCGCTTCTATCGCGCTAGAGCTGAAGCGGTTGTTTTTTTCGCCGTCTGCTAAGGATCCAGAAGATAGTTCCCGCAACGAGTGGGACTGAAATGAGTGCAACCAAGTCAGGATCCGTGGGTAAGCCAACGGCCTTCGCACCTTTCGCCAGGTATTGAATCAGACCGGTTGCGTAATAGGTCATGACGATGACCGACAGGCCTTCGACGGTCTGCTGAAGTCTAAGTTGGAGCTTTGCGCGTCGATCCATACTCGATAGCAAGGCCTGGGTCTGGCTCTCGTTGACAAACTCGATCCGTGTTTTAAGAATGTGGGTGGTGCGCGAGATCCGGTCGGAGAGGTCGCGAAGCCGACGTGCGGTCCACCGGCATGTTCTCATCGCAGGTTCAAACCGTCGGTCCATAAAAGTGTTAAGCATCTGAACGCCAGGAATTGTTGTCTCGTGCAACTCCGTCAGGGATCGTTTGACTAGCTCCTGATACGCCTCTGCTGCTGTGAATCGTAGGCCATTGGCTGAGATCCATCCTTCGACCTCAGCGGCCAGTGCTGAGATGCCCGATAACAACTGGGAGTCCACGCTGACATCAATCTCACTGCTTTTTTGGGCCTGGGCAATCTTGTCAGAGAGCTCTGCGAGTGCGAGTTCTGCTTTTCGCAGCGGATCTGACATCGCTTTGGCATAAGGAAGGGCGAGCAAGGCCATCATACGGTAGGTCTCAATGTCAATGAGACGCTGAATCGCACGACCGGCCTGCCGACTGCCGAGCGCCTTGCCGCGGACGATCATGCTGACAAACCCTTGGGGATCGAGCTGAAGGTCAGTCCAGAGCTGGGCATTCTGGTTTGAGAGGATTAAGCTTCCGATGACGGTGTTGCCACTGAAACGCTTCGCGACCTCAAAGGCATCCGGATATTCATCGCCTTTTTCGAGCTCGATGTCGAGCGCCACCATTCTCTGCCCAGCCAGTTGCGACAGGCTTGGCCCATTGATGCTGCGAAGAAGGGCATCGGTCTTTTGAATAACCGTCTGTCGGCTCTCAAAGATTTCTGCGGATCGCTGTTGTGCAAACAGGCTGATGCTGACGAACTCGCCGTGCATCTCCCATTTCAGTAGGACGCGGGCGGGCTCGGGTGCGAGCTGAAGGACCTGGATCGACTGGCTATGCGGTGCGGTTCCCTTGGGGTTACCGAGCGCCTCTGCGCAACGCGTGATCCATTGAATCTGTGCCTGACGGCTCGCCTGGTCTAACAGAAATGCCTGGCTGATGATCCGCTCGTTGGACCAGAGTGGGATGGGCGGCCGCGCATGGATCTCGTTGTGCAGGGCATAGCGCTGGGGGTGATCGGGGAGCACTCCCCAATCCGTATCCTGGGGGGCGGCGGAATCGGTCATGGTTTCCTTCGATTTTGCCAGAAGCGCTGCGCAATCTCGATTTGTTGCTCTAAATAAACCGCATAAAAATCCCTGGAGCTGTATCCGATGAGGGGCGCCGTGAGGGGTTTTGCCAGATGGTCCAGCATCACCACCGTGGGGGTGAGCTTCAGTCCATACCGTTGTCCCCAGGCACGAGCAGTGGTTCGACTCCCGTCGGGCATAGAGAACTGGGCGTCATCATCAATATCAAATTCGACGACGATCAGGCCCGGTCCTGTCTGTGCTTTTGTTCTGGGACCGAGTTGCTCTTTTTTAAGCGCGATACACCACGGACACCTGGCCGACGTGTAGATCCCGGCAACGACGACCTGTGCCTTAAGCGGCTGCTCAAGTGCCCAACGAACACGTTGGGCATTGACGAAGGACGGGTCGCTCAAGCTGCTATGGCTACCAATTAGGGTCGGAGGTAGACGAACTTCTCTTTGGCTTGTAGGTTCGCGACTTCCGCGACGCCGGACGGTACGACTTTCGCTTCCATAATCACATTCTCTTTCGGGATCTTGCGGGAGACCAGGGTGTTGTTACAGACCTTGAATTCCACGCCACGGCCGGCCAGCTCGCCAATCGAAGGTGCAAACTTCTGACCGGCCATGTTCTCTGCTCCATCTAGCAGGAAGTCGATCCCGGGACCGTGGGTCACCACAACGATCTTTGCTTTCGGATCGGCGTTGAGGTGGTTGCGAATGTTGCCAATCGCGCGGCTCGCTTGCTGGACGCCTTCGTTGACGTGGTACACGACTTTAGTGGCGTCAGAGGCAATCGAGTGGCCGGCGATGGTCAAGGTTGCCGCCGTGATCGCAGCGGTTATTAACTTCTTCATGCGGTGTCTCCCTAAAATATGCGTTAAAAGGAATATTCTAGGGGCGAATAGGGACATTGGCGAGGGGGTTGCAACATGATTTACTGGATAATAATATATAACTTAATAAATTAACGGACAGGAGTCGTTGTGGCAAAAGCGCTCGGAATCTCGGGAAAGATCGCGGCCGCCTTTCAGCAGGCGCAGATTACGCCGCTTTTGGCGCTCATCGCCTTGTTGGCAGGGATATTTGCGGTGCTGGTCACTCCCCGAGAGGAGGAGCCCCAGATCAACGTAACCATGGCCAACGTCCTCATCCCATTTCCTGGAGCCTCGTCACGGGACGTCGAACAAATGGTCTCGGTACCCGCGCAGCAGGTATTGGCTCAGATTTCGGGGATTGAACATGTGATGTCGGTCTCTCAGCCGGGGTTATCCGTGATTACCGTGCAGTTCCAGGTGGGGGTTCCTCGGATCGAGGCGCTCGTCCGACTCCACGACACCGTCTCCGCGAATTCGGATTGGCTGCCCCGAGGGCTTGGGGTACTGCCGCCCGTGATTAAGCCAAAGGGTATCGATGACGTTCCGATTGTCGCCCTGACGCTGCATTCTCAGAATCCAGCAACGGATCGTTTTGTCTTGGAGCAGGTGGCCAATCGTCTTGAGGCGGAGCTCAAGCGCGTCGATGGCACCCGCGAGGTCACCACGATCGGTGGGCCGAAGCGTCGTATTCGGGTAGAGATTGATCCAGCGCGACTCGCTGCGCGTGGGTTCACGGTGAGTGAGATACAGGGACTGCTCTCTGTGGCGAATGCGGGCTCACCCGTTGGAGATCTTCTTCAGGGGGATCAGGCGATTGCCGTAGAGACGGGTCCGTTTCTTCGGAACGCGCAAGACGTCGCTGACCTTGTGCTGGGCGTCCGTGCCGGAGCGCCTGTATTTCTCAAGGATGTCGCTCAGGTGGTGGATGGGCCCGATCAGACCAGGCGTCTGGTCTGGCATGCAGACAAGACACAGTCTGCCGTGATGTTTCCTGCTGTGACGATCGCCGTGACGAAGAAGCCGGGGGAAAACGCAGTGCATGTCGCGCAGGCTTTGCAGCGACGCGTCGATGAACTGAAAAATACGTTGATTCCGAAAGATGTGCAGGTCACTGTGAGTCGGAATTACGGTGAGACTGCTGATCAAAAGGCGAAGCAACTGATACAGAAGCTCTTGTTTGCGACGGTCTCTGTGGTGGCGTTGGTCTTTATTGCACTGGGTCGACGAGAGGCGTTAATCGTTGGTGCGGCAGTGATTCTCACGCTGGCCGCAACATTATTTGCCTCGTGGGCCTATGGGTTCACGATCAATCGCGTGTCGCTCTTTGCGCTTATTTTCTCGATTGGTATCCTGGTCGATGACGCGATTGTCGTCGTTGAGAATATCCATCGACACCAGTCTCTGTTTCCCCATAAGACCCTTACCGAGATCATCCCCGGTGCGGTTGATGAGGTGGGAGGCCCCACAATTCTTGCAACGCTGACGGTGATTGCCGCGTTGCTCCCGATGGCGTTTGTGTCCGGGCTGATGGGGCCTTACATGAGCCCCATCCCGATCAATGCAAGTATCGGGATGCTGCTTTCGCTCGCGATTGCATTTGTCATCACGCCCTGGATGGCGCGACGCTGGATGAAGCCCTTGCCCTTAACGAGTACGAGTGCGCATGGCGCGGCGCACGGAGCCGCCATTACGCGTTGGCTTGAGCCCCGGTTTAATCGACTCTTCGCACCGTTCTTGGATCGGCAGTCGGGTCGTGCTGCTCGCGCAAAGCTTGGGGTTAGTGTGCTGGCGGCGATTGGACTGTCGGTCGCCCTTCCCGTGGTGGGGCTGGTGATTCTGAAGATGCTCCCGTTTGATAATAAGAGCGAGTTTCAGGTCGTGTTGGATATGCCTGCAGGAACGCGGGTAGAGAAAACGGACGCGGTACTCCGGGAGATGTCTCAGGTGCTA
>CAYPCG010000068.1:0-6772 GCA_964409175.1 uncultured Burkholderiaceae bacterium | reverse complement strand
AAGGCGCTCATGCCGTAGATCAGACCAAAATTAATCACTTTGGCACACCGGCGCTGCTCGCCCGTCACCTGATCAAGCGGCACACCAAAGACTTCACTGGCCGTCGCGCGGTGAACATCCTCTCCAGCCATGAAGGCCCGCAACAGGCCCGCGTCCTCGGATAAGTGGGCCATGATGCGCAGCTCGATCTGCGAGTAGTCGGCGGACATCATCGAGAAGCCCTTGGGTGCAACAAACGCCTGACGAATCCGTCGGCCCTCAGGCGTGCGAATAGGGATGTTCTGTAGATTTGGATCGCTCGACGCAAGACGCCCAGTCACCGCAACTGCTTGGGAGAAGGTCGTGTGGACACGATGGGTGATCTGATCCACCATCTTCGGAAGCTTATCGGTGTAGGTGGACTTCAGTTTTGAGAAGCTTCGCCACTCCAGCAGTATCCGCGGGAGAGGATAGTCTTCGGCAAGCTTTTCTAAAACGTCTTCATCGGTTGAGGCCGCACCTGTTGCAGTCTTTTTCACCGGGGCGTAGCCAAGCTTGCCAAACAGGATTTCGCCTAGTTGCTTTGGCGAGCCGAGATTAAAGGGCTGACCAGCGAGCTCATGCGCCTGCGCCTCGAGCGTCGCGATCTTTTGCGCAAGCTCTTCGCTCTGCTGCACCAAAAGATCCGCATTCACCTCAATCCCAGTGTGCTCCATCTGCCAGAGCACTTGGGCCACTGGTAGTTCGATCTCTTGATACAACTTGGTGAGCGCAGGATCCTGCTCAATCTGCGGCCAGAGTGTCTGGTGCAGGTGCAAGGTAAAGTCGGCATCCTCACCCGAGTAGCGAGTCGCAACCTCCACCGAGACCTGCTCAAATCCTATTCGCGAGGCGCCCTTGCCCGTGACGTCGTCGTAGCTTAATCCCTTGCGACCGAGGTGACGCTGCGATAACGAATCGAGATCGTGCGACTTATGCGCCTCGAGCACATAAGACTCAAGAAGCGTATCAAACGCAACGCCACGAAGCATGATTCCAGCACCTTTGAGCACATGCATGTCGTACTTCAGGTTCTGACCGACTTTTTTCTTCTCAGGATTCTCAAACCATGGTCTAAGACGATCTAAGACTTCTTTTAAAGGCAGCTGCTCTGGCGCACCGGCGTACTGATGACCCAGTGGAATGTAGGACGCTTTGCCAACTTCAGAAGAAAAAGAAAGTCCCACAATACGGGCAGCACGTGGATCAATCGATGTCGTCTCAGTATCTACAGACACCAGATCCGCCGCATCGATCTCTTTGAGTAGCGCATCAAACGCATCCCAATCCAGAATTGCACGATAGTCACCCGGCTGATCAAACAAGCTTCCTAACGCACCCGTATCTGCTCCCGACGCTCCCGATACGCCCGTTGCGTCCAACGGGCCTTGGACGCGCGTCGTTACGCTCCGAGCAGCGCTGACATCGGCGACGGGTTCGCCAATCCCCCGCAGACTACGATCGAGCTGATAGGTCTCTTTAAGTTCGGCGATCACCGCCATATCGAGTGGCTGCCAGATCAGGGTCTGATGAAAGTTATCAATGACCCCAGAGAGATCACAATCCGTTTTCACCGTCACCAGCGTCTTTGCGGTAGGCAGCCAGTCGAGTGCCTTGCGCAGGTTCTCGCCAACGACACCTTTGATCGTATCTGCCTGGGCAATTACGGCATCCAGCGATCCATATTCCTGAAGCCATTTCGCAGCAGTCTTCGGGCCTACCTTTTCAACACCCGGCACGTTATCGACCGTGTCTCCCACCAGCGTCAGGTAATCCACGATCCGCTCAGGAGGTACACCAAATTTTTCGATGACTGCGGCACGATCCGAAACCTTCGCCGGACCGCCATCACGACTCATCGTGTCAATCAGCACCACAGAATCGTTGACTAACTGGGTCAGGTCCTTATCCCCAGTCACGATCACCGTGGGAATACCCTGGGCCGTCGCCTGATGCGCCAAGGTGCCAATCACATCATCGGCCTCGACCCCGTCAATCACCACCAACGGCCAGCCCAGCGCCCGAACTGCCTTAAATATCGCGGGAATCTGGGCGGCGAGATCCTCAGGCATCGAGGACCGATTGGCCTTGTATTCTGGGTAAATCGCATCTCGGAAGGTAGGGCCCTTCGGATCAAAGACACAGGCAATATGCTTTGCAGGCCACTCGGTCTGTACCCGACGGAGCATATTGACCATTCCAGTGAGCGCGCCCGTGGGTAGCCCGCTCCGGGTTCTCAGATCCGGAAGCGCATGAAACGCCCGGTACAGAAAACTCGAGGCGTCAATCAGCAACAGCCGCTCTGGAAGCGTCTGGGCAAGGTCTTGGTCGCCAGGCGTGGACTGGGCCTGTGGCAGCTCGGAGGTCACGGGATAGATTGGGGCTTAATAAGCATGCAGTGTAGCTAAAATTGGGGTTTCGCCCGTGAAGTAGTCCACTATGAATAATCCCGCCCCAGCCCCCGTGAACTTTATCCGGCACATCGTTGATGCCGACCTGGCCGCGGGCCGCGTGACCGGTGTGGTCACACGATTCCCGCCGGAACCAAATGGCTATCTGCACTTCGGCCATGCCAAATCGATCTGCCTGAACTTTGGCTTGGCGCGTGACTACCAGGGACGCTGCCACCTGCGCCTCGATGACACCAATCCCACCAAAGAAGAGCAGGAATACGTTGACGCAATCGAATCAGCGGTGAAATGGCTCGGGTTTGACTGGGACAGCCATCACTATTTCGCGAGCGACTACTTTGAGAAGCTCTACCAGTTTGCCGAGGCACTGATTCAGTCAGGCGATGCCTACGTCGACTCCCAGACCGCCGATGAGATTCGTGCGAACCGAGGAACGCTGACATCGCCTGGGAAGAATTCGCCATTTCGGGACCGCGCAGCTGAGGAAAACCTGCGGATCTTTCGTGAGATGCGCAACGGCAAGCATCCTGATGGCAGCCACGTGCTACGGGCCAAGATCGACATGGCCTCACCCAATATGAATCTGCGGGACCCTGTCATCTACCGGATCCGGCATGCAGAGCATCACCGCACGGGCAGTACATGGTGCATCTACCCCATGTATGACTATGCACATCCCTTATCTGATGCGATTGAGTCCATCACCCACTCGATCTGTACGCTGGAATTTGAAGACCATCGCCCGCTCTACGACTGGCTTTTAGCAAAGGTGGCGGCCTGTGGCCATCTTGATCCAAAGGCACTACCGCATCAGTACGAGTTTGCACGACTCAACCTGACCTATGTCGTGCTCTCCAAGCGCAAGCTCGTTGAGCTCATCTCGGCAAAGGCCGTTGACGGCTGGGATGATCCACGTATGCCAACCCTGGTGGCGGCCCGCAGACGTGGCTACACCCCCGAAGGCTTTCGTCGCTTCGCCGAGATGATCGGGGTATCGAAGTCGGACGGCTGGATTGATTACAGCGTGCTGGAAGAATGCATGCGCGACCACTTAAACGAGACCGCACTTCGTAAGGTGGCAGTGCTGAATCCGGTGAAACTGATCCTAGAAAACATTCCTGAGGGTCATACCGAGGACTGCTTTGCCCCCAATCACCCGCAAAACCCCGACCTAGGGAAACGAGCGATGCCGCTGTCACGCGAGCTCTGGATCGAGCGCGAAGACTTTCAAGAAACCCCCGTCAAGGGGTTCTTCCGGCTCTCGCCTGGCGCGCAAGTGCGCCTGCGGTACGCCTATGTAATTGAGTGCACAGGCTTTGAGAAAGATGCGAATGGAGTAATCACTGAAATCCGCGCCCGCATCTTTGAGGACAGCAAAAGCGGCACACCCGGTGCCGATCTCTACAAGGTCAAAGGCAACATTCATTGGGTGAGTGCTAAGCACGCCTATATAGCCCAGGTTCGCCTTTATGACCGCCTGTTTGCACATCCCACACCTGGCGCCCGCCGCGAAGGGGACGCGCCCGATCTCGAACGTAATTTTCTGGATGATCTGAACCCCAATTCCTTGCAAGTCATCACCGCAGCAATGGAGCCAAGTCTGAAGGACGCAAAACCCGAAGATCGCTTTCAATTTGAGCGACATGGCTACTTCGTGGCGGATCTCAAAGACTCAGCCCCTGGCGCGCCAATCTTTAATCGCACCGTCACGCTCAAAGATTCCTGGAAATAGCCCATGCGTGTCGTCAGCCACAATCCGCAGGCCTATGCCGAAAACGCATCCGATCTCAGCATCATTGACGTTGACATTCCGACGCCCAAGCCGCACGAGGTACTCATCAAAGTTGATGTCGCCGGTGTCAACCGTCCCGATCTCTTGCAGCGCAAAGGATCTTATCCACCCCCTGCAGATGCATCCCCCTACATGGGGCTGGAAGTCAGCGGTACGATCACTGCGATCGGAAACGCAGTATCAGGCTTCAAAGTCGGTGACCAAGTCTGCGCGCTAACCCCAGGTGGCGGCTACGCCGAATATGCCACTGCACACGCGGGGCACTGCTTCCCCGTGCCAGCGGGCCTGTCGATGTTGATGGCGGCAGCGTTGCCAGAGACCTATCTCACAGTCTGGGCAAACCTGATCGAACGTGCCTGGCTAAAACAAGGCGAATGGGCGCTCATTCATGGCGGCTCAAGCGGCATTGGTGTCACTGCAATTCAGCTTGCGAAATGGCGTGGTGCCACCGTGATTACCACTGTTGGAACCGATGAGAAAGCGCAGGCCTGTAAGCAACTGGGGGCCGATTACACCATTAACTACAAGAACCAAGACTGGCAGCCAGTCGTGAAAGAGATCACCGGCGGCAAAGGGGTCAATGTCATTTTGGATATGGTGGGCGGCCCCTATCTAGAAAAAAATATTCGCAGCCTTGCCCCCGAGGGCAGACTCTCGCAGATCGCTTTCTTGCAAGGAAGTAAAGTCGAGATGGACTGGATGCCGCTGATGATGAAACGGTTGACGTTTACTGGCTCAACCCTTCGTGCAAGATCCGACGACGAGAAGGCCCGTATCGCAAAAGCCCTACAAGACGCCATTTGGCCCGAGCTTGCCCAAGGCCGGCTTCTCCCCGTAATTCACTCTGTATTTCCCTTAGCCGAAGTAGGTAAAGCGCATGCTCTAATGGAGTCATCCGCGCACGTCGGCAAAATCATGCTGAAGGTATCCAATGAATCTTAGTCATCCAGTTGCAGCAGGCACTCGTACCAAGCTGCATATTTATTCATCACAGAACCCTGCCCTTTTGCTCCGTGTCGTCCGCTTCCTGTCGGCGCAGGGAATTCCTGTGGAACTAGGGAACACCTTCGTGAAGTTTCCGCGTGGCGAAGCGAGTGCCGACAATGCGGCGGCAGCGATCAAGGCCATGGGCTTTCGCGTACTGACCAGCATGGATGCCTTTGACCCTGATCAGGATGCCAATATGGCGTCGCGCTCAAAGCAGCTGTTGGATGATGAAAACACGCCAAAGGGCCATGTCCACGGCCCAGGCTGCGGCCACGACCACCATGATCATGTTCACGGCCCTGACTGTGGTCATGACCATGCGCACGATCACAGCCATGATCACAAACACGAGCATCACCATGACCATGGTGACAAGCATGGTCATAAACACGATCACGACCATCACTAACTGATGGGATCACCAAAGGGGCTGGCCCAACACGCGATCCGAATCCGTGGGGCACGGCAGAACAACCTTAAGAACCTAGATCTCGATCTACCCCTTGGCGAGCTGATCGTCGTAACTGGGGTTTCGGGCTCGGGCAAGAGTTCTCTCGTTTTCGATACGCTCTATGCAGAGGGTCAGCGGCGCTATGTCGAGACTTTCTCGGCGTATGCACGACAGTTCTTAGATCGGATGGACAAGCCTCAGGTCGATCGTATCGAAGGGGTGCCGCCCGCGATCGCCATCGATCAGACCAACCCGGTGCGCACTTCGCGGTCCACCGTGGGCACGATGACCGAGCTGACTGACCACTTTAAGCTCATGTTCGCGCGCCTTGCCGACCTGAACTGTCGTGGCTGCGGCAAGCCCGTGAAGCGCCAGACCGCACAGGGCATCAGCTTTCTGATCGCTGCAAATCCGGTCGAGACACGGATCGAGATCAGCTTTCCTATTCCGACACCGCCATCACTGCCCGATGAGCAGATCGATGACTGGCTCTCGGCCCAGGGGTTTACCAAGATCCAGTCCCGCACCAGTGACACGCTCTATGTGATTCAGGATCGATTCGTTCTGCGATCAGACACAGCACCGAGCCGAATTAATGAAGCGGTTGAAGCCGCACTTCGCTACGGTCATGGACGCTGTCGCATCAAGATGGGCGAGAAGACCGCAGATTTCACCAGTCAACTGATCTGTACCAGCTGCAACATCAGCTTTAGCGAGCCACGACCCGCCCTGTTCTCGTTTAACTCACCCATTGGGGCCTGCGAGACCTGCAAAGGATTCGGCCGTGTCATCGGCATTGACCATGGGCTGGTGATTCCAGATGAGCGCAAGTCGCTTGCCGGCGGCGCGGTCAAGCCTTTCCAGACCAACGCTTATCTAGATTGCCAGAAAGACTTAATGAAGATGGCCGCCAAACACGGTGTGCCCACCGACGTTCCCTTTGAGAAGCTCTCGCAAGCCGACCGGGACTGGGTCTTTCAAGGTGATAAAGACTGGTCCGGTCAGTGGAACCGACAGTGGTATGGCATCACTCGGTTCTTCGAGTACCTGGAGAGCAAGGCCTACAAGATGCACGTGCGGGTGCTGCTCTCTCGGTATCGCAGCTATACCGAG
>CAYPCG010000067.1:1874-6911 GCA_964409175.1 uncultured Burkholderiaceae bacterium | reverse complement strand
GCCATGAGCGCCGCGATCCCTTGACCATTTGGGGGAATCTCATGCAGTGTGACCCCGTGATAGTCGCGAGAGATTGTCCCGACCCAATCCGGGCGGTAACTTGCCAAGTCTTTCGCGGTCAGTGCGCCACCATGCTGTTGCGCATGCCTGACTAAAGACGCTGCTGTCTGACCGAGATAGAAATCGTCACCTTTTGTGTCCGCAATCCGTCTCAGTGTTTCGGCGGCTGCGGGCATAGCGAATCGCTCACCAATGTTGGGCGGCCTTCCTTTTGGAAGAAAGGTTTCTGCAAAGCCTGGCTGTGACTTGAGCAGATCGGCCTGTGGCCCCCATTTCCGATGGACAAACGGGCTAACAGCATAGCCGCGCTCCGCAAGTTCGATCGCAGGTGACAACAGATCTTTGAAGGGCTGCGAGCCGAAACGATCATGGAGTGCAACCCAACCACCCACAGCACCTGGTACCGTGACCGCACCCCAGCCTCGCATTGGGATCTTTCCATCGTGATGACGGTTGAAGTAGCCGAGATCCCAGCTCGATGGCGCGACCCCTGAGGCGTTAAGCCCGTGCAATGCTTTGCCATCCCAGATGATGGCAAAGCAGTCGCTACCAAGTCCATTTGAGATCGGCTCGACAATCGTCATGGCCGCCGCTGTTGCGATTGCCGCTTCAACCGCATTTCCGCCGTTCGCCAGGATTCTCAACCCGGCTTGCGCCGCGAGTGGCTGAGAGGTGGAGACAATATTTCGCGCGAAGACGGGTGTTCGCCGTGTGAGATAGGGTTGTTGCCAGTCAAAGTTCATAGCAGAGACGTGACCGGACGCCTAGTCAATCCAGTCAGATTCTTTGGGGATGAAAATCCAGAGTAAGAGGTACACCAGAACGGAAAGTCCCGCAAAGAGGGTAATCAGCACAAACATGAGGCGCCAGATCCATGCTTCGGTCTGTGTTGCGCGAGCAATTCCGCCGCAGACGCCACCGAGCCAGCGGTCGTCGACAGATCGTCGTAGACCACTGGTGAGTGTCGCTGGGACGGACGGGGTAAGGAGCTGCGACTTTGCACGCGCAAATTCCTCATCGGTAAGGGCGCCTCGCGCATGCAGCGCGGCGAGGCGTTCGAGCTGATCAATCATTGTTAGATACGCTGCATCGTGGCACGCAGCGCTTCGGTGAGTGCCACTAGGCTATCTTGAAGGTGCGCCTGAGATTCGGCTGAGCCAGATTTCTTAGCAATGGCCTGTCTCAGATCTCGCTGAAGCGACATCGCCTGCACGCGGATGACACTTAGTGCGTCTGCCGGGGGCGGCGCTGAGGGGGGGCGCCCACCTGCGGAGGGCATGGCACCCCGTGTCAGCAGCCCAACCATGCGCTTTAAGTGATCGCGTTGGAGATTACGGCGCATGCGATCGATGTCACGGCCAGTCTTCAGCTCACTCCAGATCGCCGACTGCAGCGTGCCATAGACCTCGGTGAGCGTTAGCGCATTCTTTCGATCTTTCTCGGCCAAAAGAAGCGGCGCATCCAGTAGTCGTTGTGCTGTGGGGCCAGACATCAAACGGTTCAGCGCAAGCGATTGGAACTGCAAGACGGAGGTGGGAATGTCGACCATACCAGCCGCCCGCTCCCACTCATTAAAATCTGGCGGAAGGTTTGCAAGAAACTCGGGCTTGAACTGGAAGCTATTGACGCTAAAGATCTCTTTTGCAAGAAACTGTAATGCATCACGTTGCTTCTTTGGTTCAACCGGACGGAAGGTGGGCCGTCCTGATCCTGGCTGATCCCGAACGGTGTAAACACCACCCACATATTTCGATGCGAGTTCGGGAAGGTCACGAAGCTGTCGAAAACCTGACATGAGGCTTCGGCGTTGCACCTGACGATCTTCAACCGTCTTAGGTGTTCTTGTCTGAACTCGTGCCCAGAGCTCTTTAGAGAGCGACAGCCGGCGCTGATACCAGGCCAAGGGATCTTCACCGAGATCAAAGCGGTTGGCCAGAGGATCGGCACCGTCATAAGGTCCGTAGCCCCCCGCGTCAAGATCATCCGCATAGGTCAACAAGGGATCAGTGCTACGCGCAGCAATCTTGTCGAGCTCTTCTTGTTCTTTTTCTTTGGGAATCGGTTTGTAGGCGTACTCGATTGCCCAGTAGTCGTAGGCACCCAGCGTTGTATTGTTAAAGTTCGAACCTTTTTCTTCTCTCAGAGGAAGGTTATAGGCGTTGTAGTCCATCACTGACGCCGAGATACCGTTCTTGTCAGTAAATGTCTTGTCTTTTAGCTGTGCCTGGGTAATCGCGGTAGAGGCTCTGAAGTTATGCTTCAGGCCGAGGGTGTGCCCCACCTCGTGCATGATCACATCTTTGATGAGGGCGAGCACGAGTGCATCGACTTCTGGGCTGTTTGGTGCAATATCGCCACGGGCGGTCAGTAGATCAAGACCAAATTCCATTTGGCTGGTCATTTCATCAGCGTAATGACATGTCTCGTCATGTTGATGTAGCAGATGCCCAATCCGTGATAGTTCTGTGGTGCGCGAACCAATTGTGTTTGGACTCATTCCCACTGTCTCGGCAAACAATCGACGACCACCACGGCCAAAGACATCACTCATGCCGATGTCCGCATCCAGTATCTCTCCGGTGCGTGGATCGGCATGGCTGGGCCCGATGGCAAAGCCTACATCTGCGCCGACGAACCAGCGAACAGAGGCATGGCCGGCATCCATGTTGTCCCACTTCGCGTCATCCGGCTGCTGTTTCGCAACGATTGCGTTCTTAAAGCCAATTTTTTCAAAGGCCTTGTTCCATTCCAAAATTCCTGCCTCGACTGCAGGGCGAACCTTTGGCGGAATGTTCTTATCCATCCAAAAGACAATCGGTTGGACTGGTTCGGACAGTGCCGCAGCGGGGTCTTTCTTATCAAGACGCCAGCGCTTGATGAGATGCACCCGTGGGTTTGCTTTGAGATCATCAGAAAGATCTGTGTAGGACTCGGTGAAATGTCCCAGTCTTGGATCAGCAAGACGCGGTGTCATGGGCTGCTCTGGCAGTGCACGCAGGTTGTAGACCACGGTCATAAACATACTGCGGGGATCCGGCGTCGCCTCGGGAAGAGAGAAACTGCCGCCAGGGCTTGGCATCTGTGGCGGTGCCGGAATACGCGGGGTTGCGAAGTGCATCCGAGCGGTTAACACAGACAGTGTGGCATCGGCTCGGGTGGATTCGATGGAGGAGTTCCCCTTATCGAGTCCAAAGGGGAGACGATAGGCCATCTCTAGCCGAGTGGAAATGCCGGGGATATCGTTGAGCAGAAAGTTTGCATTAATCAGCAGTGACTTTCGTTCAGGATGCTCCGCACTGAGAATCGGTCCGGATCCAAGCAGACTTGGCGAAAACGCTTCTGCCGTCGCACGCGCACCGCCCCCCTGGGCTCTGAATTTCTGATTAACTGCAAGAAGCTGAAGCTGGTTACCAACTTTACGCCACTGCGCCATCTGCTTTAACCCCATCTGGCTGGCGTAGAGACCACGCTCACCGACTGCGTGCGAGATGTTTGTCGTGAACAGAAACGGGGTCTCGAGCATCTTGGCAGGGATCTCGAGCCAGACATCGGAGTCTTTTTTCCAGATTGGGAAGAAACCATCAGCTCGCGTCGCGCCGGCGACAATCTCGTCAAAGGGCTTTGGTTTCCCCGGTGCGGCTGGTTTCGCGGCTGCGGCATTGGGGGGTGGACTGCCGTTCGGCGGCTGCTGGGCAGCAACAGTGGAGCAGACAAGCAGAGAAAGGCCGGTGAGGCCGATAGTGCGTTTCAAGCTGGGTTT
Source organism: uncultured Burkholderiaceae bacterium (assembly GCA_964409175.1). Classification (GTDB taxonomy): domain Bacteria; phylum Pseudomonadota; class Gammaproteobacteria; order Burkholderiales; family Burkholderiaceae_A; genus Lacustribacter. The sequence continues at coordinate 3,091 of CAYPCG010000067.1, read as the reverse complement.
CATATTGAGAGAAAGGGCAAGGTCGAAAACCTAAGACTTTCCTTTGAAATCGTTAACATGTCAACGGACGCTAGAAACCACTTATGACGCAACAACAGCGCCAGCTTGCCTGGCTCATGACCTGTTTTATCAGCCTGCACGCAGCGATGTCGACGCTGCGGGTCGTGGCGAGCCTATGGGTTCTAGACCGCGGCTATTCGGCCTGGGTCGTTGGTGCAGTCATTAGCGCATTTGCGGTAGCCCCGCTGTTACTTTCCCTGTGGGCCGGTAGCATGACAGATCGTCATGGTTTTCACCGACCGATGCGCATTGGGATTGGGCTAGCGCTTCTTGGTGCGATGTCGGCAAGCTTATTTCAGCATGTGGTAGCGATTGCAATCGGATGTTTTCTATTAGGGGGCGCAATGGCAATTGCTGCGGTTGCGATTCAGCGCCAAGCCGGACGTCTGGCAACCGGGGATTCAGAGTTGCGCGGCATTTTCAGCTGGATTGCAATTGCGCCGGCGATCTCAAATGTCTTTTCTCCGGTACTTAGCGGTCTTGTCATTGATACGGCCGGATACGCGTCAGCATTTGCTTTGACAGTTGCGATGCCACTGCTTGCACTCCTGGGGGTTTTCAAGATTGGCCGAGAAGATAAACCCGAGGCCGTGAAACGCCAGACCACTCGAGATGCCTTCCGGTTGTTGAAGATTCCGGAATTTCGCAAGCTCTTGATCATCAACGTCGTGACGTCGAGTTGCTGGGATGTCCATATGTTTGTCGTACCCGTGATCGGGCATGAGCGTGACTTGAGCGCCTCGAGTGTGGGGCTAGTGTTGGGTGCGTTTTCTGTGGCCTCGACATTGATACGTTTCTTGATTGCCCGTTGGTCGGAGCGATTTGATGAACGAAGAGTACTGCGAACAACGATCTTGATCTGTTTTCTCATGTTTGCGATCTACGCTTGGCTGCCCGGTCTCTGGGGGCTCGTGGTGGGTTCCGCCATCCTTGGCCTTGCCTTGGGGGCGGTGCAACCGATGATTCTTTCGGCCGTGCATCGGGTTACCCCAGTCGCGCAGCATGGTCAGGCACTTGGGCTTCGTATGATGATCATGAATGGCGTGACCGTCGGAATGCCGATTGGGTTTGGGGTGCTCGCTTCAGCGAGTGTCACGATGGCACCCATGTGGCTGATGGCGGTGGTACTGTTTGTGTTGCGATTGCGGGTCTAGTTG
>CAYPCG010000067.1:0-1774 GCA_964409175.1 uncultured Burkholderiaceae bacterium | reverse complement strand
TTATTAATTGGGAATAGTTACCTCTACTACGGCGACAGTATGCATAATCATCTGCGTCGTATTGCTGCCGCTGCAGAGCCGTCATGGGCTAAAACATTGGAATACAAGTCTGCCACGATTGGTGGCGCGAGCCTGCGGGACCACAATATCGACTGGCTCACCAAACCAGGGCAGATCGGCGTGAAGGAGCCGTTTCAGCTCGTTATTTTGCAGGGGCATAGTGCGGCTGCATTGTCTGAGAAGCGGCAGGAAACATTTCGTCAGGCCGCAATCGAAGCGAATAAGCTCATCACTTCTCGCGGTGGCAAGACTGCGCTATACATGACGCACGCCTATGTGCCGCCCCATAAAGAGGCGAACCCCAATAGCATTCGCCAGATCGAGGCCTTTTATATCAAGATGGGCAATGAACTCAATGCCTTAGTGATTCCGGTCGGCCTAGCATTTGAAGAGGCCTATCGTCGCCACCCCGAGATGAAGCTTCACAAAGCGTATGACGGCAGCCATCCTTCTCTGATCGGCACCTATCTTGCGGCTGCAACGACTTTTGGTGCGGTCTACGGTCGGCCAACCGTTGGGAATTCATTTGATGCCTTCGGTGAGATTGACGCAGCGACGCTCAAGAAGCTGCAGCAGGTTGCCGATGACACCGTAAAAAAGTTTTTCGGCCGATAACCAAGGAGGCCACGTGCATTACGAGACTCACCTGAAAAACCATGGTCTTCGCCATGATCCCTTTAAAGCATTAGTCGTGCCGCGACCGATTGGATGGGTGGCGACCGTATCGCGTGAAGGTGTCCGTAATCTTGCGCCCTATAGTTTTTTTAATATGGTGAGTGACCAGCCGCCAATGGTGATCATCTCCTCGGAAGTTGGCAAAGATAGCATCACGAACATTCTTGAGACGGGAGAGTTCACCTGCTCGTTGGTCACCAAGGCACTCCATGCACAGATGAATATGACGTCTGCGAAGGTCGATGCCGCTGTCGATGAGTTTGAACTTGCCGGACTTGCAGCAGCACCCTCGGCCTATGTCAAGCCGCCGCGTGTGGCGGAGAGTCCTGCAGCGCTTGAGTGTCGTCTCTGGAAAGCGGTATCACTGCCCCCGCCGGACGGCCAGACGGAGTCCCATTACACGGTGCTCTTTGGCAGAGTAGTCGGCGTCTATATCGACGATGCCGTCATTCGTGATGGCCGTGTGGATATGGCAGCAATAGAGCCTGTGGCGAGACTGGGCTACATGGATTACACGGTGGTGAATGCTGCTTCGATCTTTTCTGCGAATCGTCCCGATGTCGCGGCCGATGGTCGCACCGCGGTGATTGAATCAAAGCCGTGGGATGGGCAGTATCGCTAATCCTCGCTGTCAAGTGTTGAACTGCAGGAAACTTCGATGACCATTCCATTAAAAGCGTCTGATCGTATGGCAGGTAATGCGCTGGTGATCCTTCAGTTCGGGCTGATCCTGTTGATTGTTCTTGTGACCGATCTGATGCAGGGGCTTCGTGAGCGTGATATTTCGGTCTGGGTAAGTTTAATCATCAGCGCGGTGACTGGGGTGTCAGCGTTAACGGTGAATCGACCGGGTAACTTCAATATTCACCCAGCGCCCAAGAACCAGGGCCAACTGGTCGTCCATGGCATCTATCGCAGTATTCGACATCCGATGTATACGGCCGTGCTCGCATTCTCGCTAGCCGCGTTGTTATCTGCGCCAAATATGACGGCTGCAATGGCGTTCGTTCTGCTTGGACTTGTCTTGCTGATCAAAGCG
>CAYPCG010000066.1:0-7008 GCA_964409175.1 uncultured Burkholderiaceae bacterium | reverse complement strand
GAATGATTAGCGGCCAGAGGTTCGACGAAACGATAGCGTGACCTCGCCTAGACGGATTCCAAATTTGCTGAACACAGCGCGGTTGATCATGACGTCCTGATCAATCAAAAACATCCAGTCATCAAAATCAAGACCAATAGTCCCACCGCGATAGGGCAGATCCATGGTGTAGCGCCACCGCAAGGCGTTGCCGTAGATCTCACCAATTGCCTCCCCGCGAACATCATCGGCACGACCGATATAACGATTTGGACCAACGGCCTTCAGTTTCCAGACGCGACGTTGTTTCTCTCCGTCGGACCATTCAAAGGATTCATCCAGGACACCTTCGTCGCCCTGCCAGCTAGCTTTGATGGTCACCACAAATCGTCGATCGACCTGACCACTTCGATTCTGGACCATGCCCCAGCCGGTGATCTCGCCGTTGAAGTATTGTTTCAGATCGAGTGCAGGCTTCTGAGACTGATAGCTCATCGGGTCGGGTCCGGCGCAGCCGGCGACTAAGACAACCGAACTGACTAGCAGGATGACTGCGAGTCGCAGTCTGCTTAGAAATTGAAGGGCAGAAGAAAAGTGATTCATCAAAGCGTCCTTTCAGAGACAGGCAAACCATCTTGGACCCGGCCAAGCGTGATCAAGGCAATGAATTTGAGCATACAAGGTAGTCCAGCATAGACCCATTGCAGCGCCTGGAGTTCGCCGATCCCCGCGGCGCGTCCAGGCTGATATCCAAATCCACTTAAGGCGGGCAGCACCAGGCCCGCCGCTGCCGCCAGCGCGAGCTTGGCCACCAGATTCCAGACACCAAAATAACTGGCCTCACTTCGTCCCCGCTGCCCAGCCCGATCAATGAGTGCGCCGAGCAGAATCGGTGGGCAGACGAGTTCTGCGCCTAGGGCAGCGCCCGTTGCTAGACAGATGATGCCAAAAGGAATGAGGTCACCTTGTTCCAACGTGAGGGCCCAGACAAACGACACAATGGCAATCGCCATGGCGATCTGCCAGGTGCGTCGTGCGCCCATTCGGGCCATGATCGCCGTCCAGACTCGCACACTTGCCGCCGCTGCAATGAAGTAGACCGCCAAGAGAAGCCCGGCCGTCTCTGAGGACAGCTGAAGACGGTCTTGTACAAAAAATAAAAAAAGTGTGGCGGGAATCGCATTGGCCAGTGCATTGACGGCAAAAGATCCGAGCAGCTTCTGAAAGCCGGGGTCGCTCAGCAGGGTGCGCCAGGAATCGCCCTGGTCGTCCGAGGTCGTGCGATGTCTCTGACCGAACGACTGAAGGCCACGTGTGAACCAGATGCCAAGCCCGCCGACGGTGATCACGATTGCCGCTAATGCAGGCCCTGATCGTTGTGCCGCAATGACAGCGGCGGTGATCACGCCAATCAGTGACCAGACTTCGCGTGAGGCGACCAGTCGTCGCTGCGCCTCTGGGTCTGCGGTCCACGAGACCGCCCAGCTCTGATGGGCAAGTGTCGCAACGCTGTTGCTCAGCGACACCAAGAGCGCAGCAACGCCCATCCATAGCAGCCCCAGTGTCTGCTGATGAGGTTGTTGCGCAAGCCAGTCGACTGGGGGGTTCACGAGCAGCGCAAGGCTGATGGCCATGACGGCAAGACCACTCGCCATCCAGACCCAGACATGGCGGACACTGCGATCAATGCGTCGACCAATGATGGGATCTGCAAAGGCATCAATGAGGCGTGTTGCCATCAGCAGTAGACCCACCGCCGCAAGATGCAGCCCTAGCTGTTCCGCATAGAGACTTGGTGTAAGTAGATACAAAGGAAGCGCCGCAAATGCGAGCGCAGCCCCTGGTAGTCCATACCGCAGCGCGTGAGACGATCTGGGCATTAAGGCGAGCGCGTGGCTTGCGTGCCAAAGAGCGAGGCGCGAAGCCCGGGTTCGGCCGTTTTTGGATCAAACCAAATGGAAAAGAAGGCTCTTGAAAACTCTGGGTCGTCGATACTGCCGATGCGGCGATCGTTGAAGTAGAACTGAACCCCTTGCCCGGGTCGATGCACGCCGCGCAGACGATCATTTGCCTGGACATTCGGGAACACGGCATTCATTTGCACCAGCCATTGCTGATGCTGGCTGGGCGAACCAAGCCCAAGTCGTCGAATCTCTTCGATACTGCGTTCAGCGATCTTGTCGCGGGTGAATGCCCGAGCGTAAGTGAGTTCTAGCGCAAAGGGCGACTGAAATAGCTCGGGTGATCCAACAGGCTGAGGCGTCAGCAGTTTGGCGTCATAGATCTTCAGTCCAAACCATTTCAGGCTGCCACCCCCTTGTACACGAAATTGTTCCGCTTCAGCGGTTGCCGCAGCGAAAAGACTAACCGTTGTAATCAGGGCCGATAAAGGACGGTTCATGATTCGGGTCGTGACAGTGTGAACTGCACCACATCAAGGTTACCCTCTGCAAAACCTGCTTCGCAGTACGACAGATAAAAGCGCCACATGCGTTGAAAGGATTCTTTAAAGCCAAGGGTCTCGATTTCTTGACTGCGGGCATCAAAGGATTTGGCCCATTCCGCTAGCGTTCTGCTGTAGTCCTGACCGAAGCAGAATGCTTCTTGCACCTCTAAGCCTGCGGCAATTGCGCGCTCGCGGAAGGCGGTCTTCGAGGGCAACATGCCGCCCGGGAAGATGTACTGCTGAATGAAATCAGTGCTCTGGCGATAGCGCTCAAACAGCGGCTCATCGATCGTAATCGTCTGAATCACCGCGCGTGCACCTGGCTTCAGACAGCGATGCAGGGTCTGGAAATAGTCATTCCAGTACTGTTCACCCACCGCTTCAAACATCTCAATGGAGACGATGCCGTCATATTGCTGCTGCTCGTCTCGATAGTCTTGCAGACGGATCTCAAATCGCGACGGTGTGTACGCGGACAATCGTTCGTCGCCCCAGCGTTTCTGTTCGGTCGATAAGGTCAGCCCCACGTACTCAACCGGATGAGTCTCTAACAGCCGATAGGCAAACCCCGCCCAGCCACAACCGATTTCTAAGACGCGTTGACCTGCTGCGATCGATGAAAGTTCCAGCGAGGCGATCGCACGATCAATTTTCTGGTGCTGACCTTGCTGAAGATCGACTGGTTTACCCCAAGACCCAGACCCTTCCCATAAGGCACTTGAATAGGTCATCGTGGGGTCGAGCCAGAGCCTATAAAAGTCATTGCCAAGGTCATAGTGGGCAGCAATGTTTTTCCGCGCCTGCTGTTTTCGGTTAGCCCGCAGCAGATGACGAATCTGATCAATGACCAGCGACCACCATTGCCCGTAGATCACACGTTCCATCACTTGACGGTTTGAAATAAAAAAGCGCAGCAGTCCCGTGAGATCTGGTGTCGACCAGAGCCCCTGCATATAGCCTTCTCCAAATCCAATGTCACCACGCGATACCGCAATCGAGATCGCCGCAAGATCGTGAACAATCAGTTGTGCTCTTGGCCCAGACGGCTGACCCTGTGACTGCCCGCCACGAAAGTGACGCACCGATCCGTCCGGCAATGTCAGTTCGAGCTCGCCAATCTGAATCTTGTCGAGTAGGCGCAACAGCATTTTGGTGCGCATGCCAAGCCGCATCGGTTTACGGTCTGGGCTGTCCGGAACGGGGTTGGTGGAGGAGGCAGAATGGGTCATAGCAACAGGGTCGTCGTCAGCCGAATTCTATTGGACAGGTTTGGGTCTTGGTACAAGTTTTGCGCCTTTGATCCAGAGTCTTAGCGCCTGCCAGTGGATTCGGGCAATCACACCAATCGAAAACATGGGGTACCGCAGCCAGGCAAGACAGGCGCTGGCTCGGGTTAGCGGCTCTGACTGGCCGCTCATGGATGTTAGGAGCAGCGCGCCTTCCTGATCTGAATATTCAATTCGCGCGACATCGTGTCCGCCGAGGCCGGACTTGAAAAAGCGAAATTGGTAGCGGCCACGGATCTCGAAAAATGGGGAAACGTAAAACGCTTTCGTGGTCTCCAGGGTCGCCCCGTTGACAATCCCCGGTGCTCCCGGGGGCGGGGTGAGCACATAGACGTGACGATCCCCAAAGGTATTGTTGACCTCCGCAATAATGGCGCGGACCTGGCCTGCGTGGTTCTCGCAGAACCAGAAGCTGACCGGTTTAAACACATATCCCAGCATCTTGGGAAAGGTCTGGAGCCAGATTTCGCCATCAGCATCGGTCACATTGGCCTGTCTCAGAATTGACTCTGCCCATTCGAGTAAGGGGCGGCCATCTCCATGGTCACGGTCATCGATTCTTAGCAGACTGCCTTGATTGATGCCCCAGAGGCGATTTCCTGCGCGCGTAGGATCCTGCCGCGCCAGACTGCGGATCGGCATCTGCACGTAGAACGCGCGATAAGAAAACGCGTGGGTGAATGGGCTCAGGCGTGCATGCCGAACCTGCCCTCGAACGAGTCGAGGGTCATGCTGCTTTGGCAAGGGGCTGACCATGGTCTGCCAACTGCAGCGCGGACTGCATCAGTTCGGCGGCCTGAATGCCGGACTGGAAACCATCTTCATGGAATCCATAACGAGTCCAGGCACCTGCCAACCAGATCGAATCCTGACCTTGTACCGCAGGCAGCCGCTTCTGCGCTAACACTGCGCGGGCATCAAAGATGGGATGTTCGTAGTCCATCGTGTTGAATACCTTGCTGGGATCGGGCTCGCGAAGCGGATTCAGACTCACCAGAATCGGTGTGGTCACAGGAAGGGGTTGGAGCCGGTTCATCCAATAGGTCACGCTCACTGGATTCGCGTGCTTCGTCTGGTTTTGATGCATGTAATTCCAGGATGCCCAGGCCGACTGACGTTTGGGCATGAGACTTACATCCGTATGCAGAACCGCTCGATTGTGCTGGTACTGAATGTCCCCAACAACAGCGCGAGCAGCGGACTTTTTGGGCAGCATGGTGGCGGCTTGGTCCGAGTGACAGGCAAGCACTACTGCATCAAAGGTTTCTGAGAACAGCGCTGGTTCTGTGCCCGTCTGGTGCAGACCAGAGAGCGTGACCTGCTGTCGGCCATCGGCGCGGACACCCGGCTGAACTTCTTTAACGGCAAAGCCTGTACGGAATCGCACCTCTCGCCCTTCTCGGGCCAATGCCTGGCGCATTTTCTCAAGATAGTTTTTCGATCCATTACGCACTGTGTACCACTGGGGTCGATCAGCGACCTGCAAGAGACCGTGGTTTTCACAGAACTGTACAAAAGTGGTCAGCGGAAAGGCACGCATCTGTTCGGTGGGGCAAGACCAGATCGCCCCTGCCATCGGCAAAAGATAGGCGTCAAGAAAAAGTCTGCCATAGCGTCGTGTATCAAGATACTCACCGAGTGAGGGACCGTTTCCCGAGAGCATCCGATATTTCGCGGCGTCTCTCGGCGCGTGTCGATTGAATCGAATGATGTCCGCGAGCATGCCCCAGAATCGCGGCGACAGCAGGTTTTTGCGTTGCGCGAAGACACTGTTTAAATCAGTACCGCACCACTCTAATGCGCCGTCATTCAGACTCGCTGAAAATGACATGTCGCTCTCAGCGGTCTCAACACCCAACAGATCAAACCAGGCGCGAAGCCCAGGATAAGTCCGGTGGTTGAACACGATAAATCCGGTGTCGACAGCGACATCGGTGTTATCAACTTGAATCGTCTGGGTGTGGGTATGTCCGCCTAAGCGATCTGCTGATTCAAAGACGGTGACATTGGCCCAGCGTGAGAGTTGCCAGGCAGCCGCGCATCCGGAGATGCCGCTGCCGACGATTGCGATATTTAAAGGTGACAAAGGTGATCGATCTTGGCGTATGCCGAATGATTGTGGATGGATTCGAAGTTCTCAGACTCGACAGAATACCCTTTAATTTTGGAATTCTTTGCCAAGGCGATCGCAATATCGCGGACCAGGTCTTCGACAAATTTCGGGTTGTCGTAGGCACGCTCCGTGACGTACTTTTCATCAGGACGCTTTAAGAGCCCCCAGAGCTCACACGAGGCGGCCTGTTCTGCGACGGTGATGAGCTCTTCGACATCCGTTGGTGCTGCAAGCTGCGCCGTAATCGTGACGTGTGAGCGCTGATTGTGCGCGCCGTATTCTGAAATCTTCTTCGAGCAGGGGCAGAGGCTTGTGACTGGCACAACAACGGTTAACGTGGTGGTGGCGGCCTCGCCCATCACTTCGCACTCCCAGGTGACCTGATAGTCCATCAGACTCTCAACCCCCGAGACGGGGGCTGCTTTTTGGACAAAGTACGGGAGCGCGACTTTGATATAGCCTCGATCCGACTCCAGGCGAGCCAGCATCTGTTGCATCAAGTCCTGCATCGCATGAAAACTTAACGGCGCTTGGTTGGCCTGGAACACTTCGAGAAACCGCGACATGTGGGTGCCCTTGACTTCAGGGGGAAGGCCGACTGTCATGTCGACTGTTGCAACAGAGGGCTGCGCGCCTTTCGCCGTTTGCACCATCACGGGATGGACCAGGGACTTCACGCCAACGCGTTGAATGGCCAATTGACGCGTGTCGGCATGCGACTGAACATCCGGAAGAATGCCAGCAGCAAATAGGGTGTCGGGGGCGTTCATAGCAGCTCCTAGTAAGGATGTGATTAAGAGCGAGCGGCGCTCAGCGCCCGCTCGAGATCAGATAACAGTTGACGGTCAGAGGGTGAGACCTGACTGGAAAAACTCGAGACCAGCTTGCCATCTCGGCCGATCAGGTACTTGTGGAAATTCCAGCCGGGCGCCTCGGACTGTTGGGCGAGTGTTTTAAAGAGTGGGTTTGCCTTTTGGCCTTTGACCGAGGTCTTGGCCAGCATTGGAAACTTTACCCCAAAGGTGTTGGTACAGAACTCGGCGATCTGCTGGTTGGAGCCTGGCTCCTGGTTACCAAAATCGTTTGATGGGAACCCCAGCACCACTAGGCCGCGATCTTTAAACCGTGAGTAGAGCTTCTCAAGCCCTTCATATTGTTGGGTAAAGCCACAATAACTCGCCGTA
>CAYPCG010000065.1:0-7028 GCA_964409175.1 uncultured Burkholderiaceae bacterium | reverse complement strand
TTGAGCAAAGGATGCATGGTCGGGTCTTTTAAGGAGCGAGAGAAAACAGGGCATTATTGCGCCCATGGATGATTTTAGGCGTTTTAAGGAGACTCTGGCGCGGATTCGGTTCGTTCTGGTCTCGCCCACCCACCCCGGTAACGTCGGGGCCAGTGCCCGTGCCATGCAGGCGATGGGGTTTCGCCAGCTCTGGCTTGCGGATGCAGAGGATCCCAAGATCGCCCATCGGGCCGATGCCGTCGCGCTCTCCTCTGGGGCGGCCCAGGTGCTCACGGAGGCAAAGGTGGTCAATCTCTCGGAGGCGCTCGGCCCCACGACATGGAGTTGTGCGCTGAGTGCACGGGTGCGTGAGTTTGAGCCGCCGAGGTTATCGCTTGAAGCGGCGAGTGATGCCATCTTGGCGCACCTGTTATCGGACGATCAGGCACAGGCGGCGTTTGTATTTGGATCTGAGCGAAATGGGCTGACGAACGATCAGCTGCTCAGCTGCCGTCATGTCTGTAGTCTCGATGTGGATGAGAAGTTCAGCTCACTGAATCTCTCTCAGGCGGTTCAGGTGGTGGCTTATGCCACGCGTCGCGCCCTGCGCGAGCGGTTTCGTCAAGGGCAGATAGATCTTGCGGCGGTGGTCGAGGACCTTTCCCGTGTTGCGGGAAATCAGCGCGAGACCGCACGTCCGGCAGATCACGCTGCAGTGGAAGGACTCCATGCCCATTTGGTTCGTGTGGCGATCAGAATTGGGTATCTCGACCCCGAAGTCCCGGGGCGATTTGAGGAGCGACTCAAACGTCTTTTGGCCCGCAAGGAAATGTGGGAGGACGAAGTCCAGATGCTCAGAGGGCTTTGTACGGAAATCGAGCGACGCACCTGATACCCTTACATCCTATGTTTGAGACGCTAAGAGAAGATGTCCGCGCCATTTTGGAGCGAGACCCTGCTGCCAGAGGAACCTTTGAGGTGCTGACCTGCTATCCGGGGCTGCATGCGCTTTGGTTACACCGATTTGCACACTACTTCTGGAAGACAGAGGTGTCGGTGTTTCAGTGGATGGGTCGGTTTATCTCCGTGATTGCCCGTTGGCTGACAGGGATTGAGATTCATCCCGGGGCACGACTCGGTCGAGGGGTGTTTATCGACCACGGAATGGGTGTGGTGATTGGTGAGACCACGGAGATTGGTGATCACTGCACGATCTATCAGGGAGTGACCCTGGGCGGTACGTCGTTGGTCAAAGGCAGTAAACGTCATCCCACGCTGGCATCGCGTGTCGTGGTTGGCGCCGGGGCGAAGGTGCTCGGCCCCTTCACGGTAGGCGAGGGCGCAAAGATCGGTTCCAACGCAGTGGTGATCAAAGCGGTGCCGGCAGGTGCGACGGTGATCGGTATTCCCGCGCGGGTCGTGGATGAACAATACGCCGACTCCATGGCACGCCAGACCGAAGGAGACCGCTTTGCGGCCTATGGCGTGATGCCCGGGGCCCAGGACCCCGTTGACGTCGTGTTACATCAGCTTGTGGATGAGCTGAAACGACTTCAGGACGAAGTCGATCGTCTAAAGCGGCCTTAGGCTTACGCCACGCTGGTCGACCCAAAGACCACCGCCACGGCGGAGACCGCTTTGGGTGTCCATCTCCCAGTCTGACAACACCCAACGCACTTTCCCATTGGGCATCGTCGTCTGCCCCGGTCGGTGGGTGTGACCGTGGAGTAGCAAATCGGCCGCGAGCTGGTCAGTTAACGTGACTGCGGCCTGCGGCGTGATGTCCATAATCGTCATCGTCTTGCCGCTTTTTTCGGTCTCACTCTGCGCTCGAATATTTTGCGCAATCGCGAGTCGTTTCGCTAAAGGCTGCGCCAGAAAGTTACGCTGCCATTCGGGCGCTCTCACCTGCGCCCGAAACTGCTGATAGTCTGTATCAAGTGTGCAGAGCTGATCGCCATGACTGATCGCGATCGTCAACCCCTCTTCAATGACCAGCAGACTTGGATCTAACATCCGCAGACCGTCAAATGGCCTCAGGAATGCCTCACCCACGAGAAAGTCCCGGTTGCCTGCCATAAAACGAATCGAAATTCCTTGCGATCGAATCTCGCACAAGGCCTCACTGACCACTCTTGCGCAGGCGCCTGCCTGCGGGTGTTGCTGCTGATCGTCTCCCACCCAGGCATCAAACAAATCGCCGAGGATGAGCAACTGATCAGGGCGTCGATCCGATGCGATGCAATGGCGGTGTAGCCATTCGATCAGTGCCTGCGTGAGCGCTGGCGTTGCCTCACTCAGATGGACGTCTGAAAACAGAAGGGCCGAGCGTGCCGTGATGGTCTGATTGGACGTCGGCAGAGCTCGGCCATTCATAGGGTTATTCGCTGACGGTGACCTTGGTGATCACGACAGGCTCAACGGGTACGTTCTGGTGGAAGCCGTTGTTACCAGTTTTGACCTTCTTGATCTTGTCGACCACATCGGCCCCAGAAGTGACCTTCCCAAATACGGCGTAGCCCCAGCCACGCTCAGTGGGTGCTGTGAAGTTCAGAAACTCATTGTCTGCGACATTGATAAAGAACTGCGCACTCGCCGAGTGAGGATCGCTGGTGCGGGCCATCGCAATGGTGTACTTCATATTCTTTAGCCCATTATCAGCTTCGTTTTTTACCGTGGCTTTTGCTGGCTTTTGCACCATCTTGTCAGTAAAGCCGCCGCCTTGAATCATGAAGTTATCCATGACGCGATGAAAGATCGTGCCATCGTAGTGTCCTGACTTGGCATAGGCGACAAAGTTCTTCACCGTTTCGGGCGCCTTTTTGGGATCAAGTTCGAGGGTAATGGTGCCCATCGAGGTCTGCATGGTGACATTCATGAGTGGATTCTCCGGTTGTTCAATAAAAGAAAAGGGTGCGCTTAGCGGTTTGTCGTGACGCGGGCGTCGCGTAAGGCCGGCGTCTGGCGCAGGTGGTTTAGTTTTACATCAACACTGGGTGCGGGCTGATTGGCCTTTGCAGCGCGTTCATAACTCTCGATGGCAAGTCGCGTGTAGATGTCTGCTAGGTTTTCGTGTGCCAGGGCATAGTCCGGTCGATTCTGGATGGCGCGTTCAAGGAGCGTTCTCGCTTTTTGCAGGTCGCCTTCTTCGACATAGATTGCCGCTAGGTTGTTGTATGGCTCTGAAAGTTCGGGGAAGTCCTCTGTTAATAGCTCAAACGTCGAACGGGCCTCGATACGACGCCCGGTCTCGGCAAAGAGGACCCCTTGAAGGAATCGCCATTGAGGATCGCGTGGACGCGATGCCAGTGTTGCCGTGATCAGATCGTTTGCGTCCTGCCACTGGCGACGTGCGAGCAGGTCTCGCGCTTTGGCTACGTCGGCCGAGACTTCGGGTGCCATTGGGCGACCTGGCATGAGTCCCGCTTTCGCAGGCGTTCCTGTGACGCCCGTCGTGGTCTGGGCAATCAACGGCAAGGGCAGTGTTGCAGTGAGATAGACTAAGCCTGACAGAAAAAGAGATCTCCCCCAGCATGGCGTCTTAGCAGGTGTTTTCTCTCCCAGGCAGGGCGGCGGGTTCTGGGTCATTCCCATAGAATGCAGGCTTCGCGTCGCGTTGAAATCATTGGTAATAAGGCCAGTCTAGCACGGTGAAATCTTGAAGATTTTCAATACCTTAAGTCGTTCCAAAGAAGAATTTAAGCCCATCGAACCCGGCCATGTGCGCATGTATGTCTGCGGCATGACGATTTATGACTTCTGTCATGTGGGGCATGCGCGAGTATTGGTCGTTTTCGATGTGGTCAATCGTTGGCTCAAGGCCCAGGGCTATCGGGTGACCTATGTCCGAAACATTACGGATATTGACGACAAGATCATCAAGCGGGCGGTGGAAAACAATGAGCCCATCTCCGCGCTGACCGAGCGGTTCATTCACGCTATGAATGAAGACGCGGCTGCATTGGGGATCATTCCGCCCAGCCACGAGCCTCGGGCGACGGATTACGTGCCGCAGATGTTAGACGTGATCGGTGCCTTAGAGAAAAATGGCTACGCCTATCAGGCGGAGCTCCCAGGGGGTGCTAAGGGGGATGTCAACTTTGCCGTGCGCCAGTTCGAGGGCTACGGCAAGCTATCGGGTAAGTCCCTTGATGAACTTCGCGCAGGTGAACGCGTCGCAGTCGGGGACGGCAAACGTGACCCCCTGGACTTTGTCTTATGGAAGCGTGCGAAAGCGGATGAGCCTGCAGAGGTGAAATGGCCGTCTCCCTGGGGGGAAGGCCGACCCGGTTGGCATATTGAATGCTCGGCGATGAGCTGCAGTCTGTTGGGCAAGCATTTTGATATTCATGGGGGCGGGTCCGACCTTCAGTTTCCCCATCATGAGAATGAGATTGCTCAGTCCGAAGGCGCTTACGCAAAGGAGACTGGTCAGCCCTTCGTTAACGTCTGGATGCACAACGGGTTTGTTCGTATCGATGGGGAAAAGATGTCCAAGTCGCTGGGCAATTTTTTCATGATCCGAGAGGTGCTCAAGCAGTTCGATGCAGAGGTCATTCGGTTCTTCCTTCTGCGGGCGCACTATCGCAGCCCAGTGAACTACTCTGATCAGCATCTCGAGGACGCCCGCCAAGGGCTGGTCCGTCTTTACACGGCGCTGGCCGGCGCGGGGGTGACGACAGCGGTGGACACCGCCACATCTCCAGCGCTCGATCTAGCAGATCTAACGCGTCGGGTTCAGAACCAGCCAGAGGCGGTCGCCCTGGTGCAAAGCTTTTTTGACGCGATGGATGACGATTTCAACACGCCGGTTGCAGTTTCTGCTCTTTTTGAGCTGGCGACTCTTCTCAATAAGTCGAAGGACGCTGCCTTAGCAGCCGTCTTGCGCCAACTTGCCGGCGCGCTGGGGCTCCTGGGACGAGTGCCGACGGAATTTCTTCAGGCAGCGACCGGGTCTGCGGGGCTGGGGCCAGTGGAAATTGAGACCCTGATCGCCGAGCGGGCGGCGGCTAAGAAAGCCCGGGATTTCGCCAAAGCCGACCAGATCCGGGATGACCTCCTGGGCAAGGGGGTGGTGCTCGAGGACTCCGCCGCGGGGACGACCTGGCGGCGCCAGTAGGCTAAAGGGGCTGTTTTGGGGGACAATAGCGGCCAAATGAACAGCCCAGCCAAACAAACTTTCCTGGACTTTGAGCAGCCGGTCGCCGAACTTGAGACCAAGATCGAAGAACTTCGGTTTGTTCAGAGTGACTCGGCGGTCGACATCACCGATGAGATCGATCGGCTTCGTTCCAAGACCGAAACCCAGCTTAAGGATCTGTATTCCAAGCTAAACCCTTGGCAGATCGCCCAGGTCGCCCGACATCCCCAGCGGCCGTACACGCTGGATTACATCGCCGCGATCTTCACTGATTTCTACGAACTCCATGGCGATCGATCCTTTGCGGATGACCCAGCCATTGTTGGAGGGCTTGCCCGATTCAATGGCCAGAGCGTCATGGTGATCGGTCATCAGAAGGGTCGGGATCTCAAAGAACGGACCTATCGGAACTTTGGAATGCCAAGGCCGGAGGGCTATCGCAAGGCCTTGCGCCTGATGGCGCTAGCCGAAAAATTCAATATTCCGGTGATTACCTTGGTGGACACACCGGGGGCCTACCCCGGAATTGGTGCAGAAGAGCGCGGTCAGTCCGAGGCGATTGGCCGAAACCTAATGGTCATGGCGGGGCTCAAGGTGCCGATCATCTCGACGATCATCGGCGAGGGTGGATCGGGCGGTGCGCTGGCGATTGCTGTGGGTGATGTTCTGATGATGATGCAGTACTCCACCTATTCCGTGATCTCTCCGGAAGGCTGCGCATCCATTCTTTGGAAGAGTGCGGATAAGGCCCCCGAGGCAGCCGAGACCCTTGGCATCACCGCGCAGCGGTTAAAGGCCCTGGGACTCATCGATAAGATTGTGACCGAGCCTTTAGGCGGCGCACATCGTGATCCCGGACAGACGGCTGAAAACCTAAAGAAGGCCATCGCGGATGCGCTTCGAGGCTTCCACAACATGGACACCAAGACGATGTTGGAGCAGCGCCAGGCGCGGATTCGTGCGCTCGGAAAGTTCAAGGAAATCAAGGCCCGATAGTTATGCCCCTGTTGTTGACGGTGGGGCTCTCTGGCGGGCTCGACTCTACTGTGCTGTTGCATTTGATGGCACGGATGCAGCAGAAACTTCCGCAGTTATTTCAGCTTCGGGCCATTCATGTCCATCATGGCCTGCAGCCTGCCGCCGATGATTTTGTTCGGCAGTGTGAACAGAGTTGTTCGTCACTGAATGTTCCCTTGACGATTGCCCGTGTCAGCATCCCTGCGCATGAGGTGTCTTCTCTTGGTGTTGAGGCCGCGGCGCGACGCCATCGTTATCAAGCCTTTGCGCAACATCTTGCGCCTCAGTCGGTGTTGGTCTTAGCGCATCATCGAGATGATCTGATTGAAACAGCGCTCTTACAGTGGATTCGTGGTGCAGGGCTTGAGGGGCTATCGGCCATGGCGCGGTTATCCAAGATGGATCTCGGGTCGCATCAGGTGATCCGCTGGAGACCACTTCTGGATCAGAGTCGACAGTCGCTTCTGGATTACGCACAGCATGAGGGGCTGATCTGGATTGAAGATCCCACGAATACCGATCTTGATATTGCGCGAAACAGGATTCGTCACGAGGTGATGCCGGTACTTCGGAGTCTTCGAGAAGGTGCCGATACCGCAATGGCGCGAAGCATCGCGCACCTGCAGACCGCGCGCGATCTCTTGGACATGGTCACCGAACAGGCCCTGGAAGAGAGTCGGATGCCCGAAGGACGGCTATCACTGGATGTGCTTTTTGCCCAGGATGAGGCGCTGGCCGCCCGTATTATTCGCGGCTGGCTCAAGGGTCATGGGGCACCCACCCCGCCCACCCGGCGTCTGACCGAGTTTCTGCGCCAGCTTCGCGCAGCAAGAGAACCCTTTGCGCGGATGGATCTCACCGACCCCGCCACCGGGGAGGTCTGGTCGGTGCT
>CAYPCG010000064.1:0-7253 GCA_964409175.1 uncultured Burkholderiaceae bacterium | reverse complement strand
CTTTGCGATCGAGACCTCTGCCGTGACCCCATAGACAATCATGATGATCGACGGCGGAATCAACAACCCCAGCGTTCCGGACCCCGCTAGGGTCCCGATCACGATGTTATCGGGATAACCACGCTTTGCGAGCTCCGGAAGCGTCATCTTGCCGATCGTTGCGCAGGTTGCCGCACTCGACCCTGAGACTGCCGCAAAAATAGTGCAGCCAAGTACGTTGGTGTGCAGTAACCGTCCTGGAAGATGACTCAATAATGGCGCAAGCCCGCGAAACATATCTTGCGAGAGTCTGCTTCGAAACAATATCTCGCCCATCAAAATAAAAAGGGGTAACGCAGTCAGCGTCCAACTTGATGACGCCCCCCAGATGGTGACGGCCATCGCATCTCCCGCAGGCCGACTCGTAAAGAGCTGCATCCCAATCCAGGCCACGCCCGAGAGCGTTAGACCCACCCAGACACCACTGCCAAGGATCAAAAACAATGCGAGCACTAAAAGCCCGGCAATCAGTGCGTCATTCATGCCGAAGTGCCTCACCATCGCTCTCCGCGACCGCGGGGAATCGAATCACCTGGATCAGCCGATCCACCACCGAAATACAAAAAATAACTGCGCCGATCGCCATCGCAAGCTGTGGAATCCACAGTGGTGTGGCATCCATCGCAGTGGAGATGTCATTAAATTCGATCGACTGCAATACCAGTCGAACACTAAAGACTGCAAGCAGCAACGCAAGAAGGCTACTTGCGGCAACCGCCCAGATCTCAATCGCGGCCCGAGAACGTCCTTTGGCCATACTTAGAAAAAATGTCACCCGGATATGTTCGTTTTTTTGGAACGTATGCGCCAGCGCTAAAAAACCACTGGCCGCCATACAGTAACCCGCATACCCATCCAAGCCTCGTAGACCCCACTGCAACTCTCGACTCACAATCGTGAGCAGCACCATCACTAGGAGTGCCAATAAAAACAGCGCCGCCAAAACGGCGGCGCTGTGATACAGCGTGTCGAGAAAACGTCTCATCCCTAGGCGCAATTACTTACGGTAAGCCTTCACCATCTGATCACCGTCAGATCCCGCATTTTTAAGCCACTCTTGCAACAGCGTTGCGCCGACCTTTTGCATGTCAGCCTTAAGCTGTGCAGACGGCGGCGAGACAGTCATGCCATTGGTCTTGAGCGCATTGGTGGTATCCGTCATGACCTTGCGCGATTCCGCCCAGCCCTTGGCTTCAATATCGGCAGCGGCCTTCATCACAGCCTTCTGCGTCGCCGCATCCAGGGCATCGAAGGCCTTCTTATTCACCAGCACAGCGTTTTTCGGCAGCCAGGCTTGCACATCGTAGTAAAACTTCATCTGTTCCCACATCTTGCTGTCCACGCCTGTTGCGCCCGAGGTCATCGTAGCCTCGACGACACCCGTTGCCATCGCCTGCGAGAGCTCTGCCGCCTGAACGGTTACGGGTTGCGCCCCAACAAGCTCCGCAATACGACCCGTCGCAGGGCTGTAAGCACGCCACTTAATGCCCTTCAGATCGGCTGCAGAGTTAATTGGCTTTTTAGTGTAGATCCCTTGAGGAGGCCAAGGGACTGAGTACATCAACAAGATACCCTGCTCGGCGAGTTTCTTTTCCAGAATCGGCTTCTGCGCACGCCAGAGCTTCATCGCCTCGTCGTAGCTCACCGCAAGAAATGGAATGCCATCCGCACCAAAAATCTGGTTCTCATTCTGATAGTTCACCAGCAGAATCTCGCCGGCCTGGGCCTGACCACCTTGCACAGCGCGTTTAATCTCGGGCGCCTTAAAGAGCGAGGCGGCAGGGTGCACGGTAATCTTGAGTTTGCCCCCAGACGCCTTATCAATCTCAGAGGCAAATTCGCCCAATAATTTTGTGTGGAAGTTTCCAGGTGGATAGGCAGACGCAAGGTCCCACTTCGTCTGTGCTGACACTTGAACGGAGGCAGCCATTCCCAATGCCGTTAGTCCAACAGCGATAGCGCGATGGAGTCGCTTCATAGACATCCCCTTCTTGAATGATCAATATCGACGTCGAGTATACGGGTCGTCGATTCGAGGATCAGAGGGTCAAAAGGTTCTTTAAGGGTAAGTCCTAGGCGTGATGCCGAGTTCCGTTAACGCCTGTCGAACCGCACGAGCAAAGGCTACTGCCCCCGGTTGATCGCCGTGAAGACAGATGGTGTCGGCCCTCACCGAGATCTCACGACCCGACACGGACTGAAACCGCCCCTGATGCACCATCGCAATAACCTGACGAATCGACTCTTCTTCAGAGGTGATCATCGCCCTGGGGTCCTTGCGGGAGACGAGCTGACCCTCATCGGTGTAACGACGATCGGCAAACACCTCGCAGGCAACCGTGAGACCTGCGTCTCGTGCAACCTGCTCCGTCAGTGATCCAGCCAAGACCGTGATGGCCACGTTATCGCCCAACGCCTTCACTGCGCGCACAATGCCCCGGGATAGCGCGAGATCAACACACGCTTGGTTATAGAGCGCGCCATGTGCCTTGACGTGATGCAGCCGTTCGCCGGCCGCCTGAGCAAAGGCCCGTACAGCACCCGCCTGATACAGCACCCACTGATAGACCTCTTCTTCGGATGCCTGCATCACACGACGACCGAAGCCCTGCAGATCTGGGTAACCAGGGTGTGCCCCAATGGCGACGCCATTGGCCTTGGCTAGCGCTACCGTTGCCGCAATCGTCGCGGGATCGCCTGCGTGGAACCCGCAGGCAATATTGACACTCGTCAGCAACGGAATCAGTTCGGCATCCCGGCCCATCGTCCAGGCACCGAAACTCTCCCCTACGTCTGCATTTAGATCAATGGTCCGCATAGCGATGAAAGTTTACCTGCAATCGAATCGCGCAATGCATCTTGCGCGCGCTGACGACTCGCCCGAAGACGATCCGCCTGCTCAAGCGAGACGAGTCGAAAGAGGATGCGTGCACTCGGCCCGGCCTGCGCGAGACGCGCCCGCTCTGTCGATAGGATCTCGAGGACTCGGGGGTACCCGCCTGTTGACTGATGCTCCGCTAGCAGCACAATCGGTTGCCCCGATGGGGGTAGCTGCACGGTTCCCTCTCGAACGGGTTCACTCAGAATATTCGGAAGCGTCGTCGAAAGGCGCTCACCACTCAGCGACAGTCCCTGACGGTTACTACTCGACGATACGGTCCAGATCTGCTCGAGCAGCCGCTTCTGATCTTCCTCGCTGAGACGCGAAAAGTGTCTTCCTGGAAGTGCCGCAATCTCGATCACCGGCCAGAGCGCCGGCACAGTCGTGCTGACAGACCATGAAAGCTTATCCGTCATTGATCCGATGACTGACTGAATTCGCTGCGCGTGATTACTCGGCGACCCTACCGTGAGCTGATCGTCCTTGCGAAGCGGGGTGCCACCGATCACGGCCGCCAAATGACTCGATCGACTTGCGAGCAGTGACGGTGCTTCAATTCCTCCCGCCACTGCGAGCCAACACCGAAACCCAGCCAGACAGGCCCCCCACCGAACTGTGGCACCGGCAGGAACCACCACCGGACGATGTGACGGTAAGCTCACGGCGATCGCGTTAGCCTTATTCGCTACGGTCATCGTGGCCGGCATCATCCCGCCTGTCCAGGCAAGGCAGAGTGCTTGCGGAAAGAACAGTGTTGGGCCCATCCCTGTGAACTCAAGCCCGCAGGCATCCAGCGGATTTCCGACAAGCTGATTTGCAGTCGCCAGCGCATCAGGATCCATCGCACCGCCTCGCGACAGCGAGAGGTGCAGCATGTTCTGCCATCCATGATCTTGACGCGTGGTCAACATTCCTGGCTGACGAACGATGATCATCATCGCTGACTCCAGAGCCGCTCAAATGACGACACAGTGATCGATTCGAATTGCACGGTATCGCCAAGGGCGATCAACGCAGGCTGTGTCCGATGGGGGTCAAACAACTGCAACGGGCACCGCCCGATCAGATTCCAACCCCCGGGAGTGGCCGTAGGATAGACGGCGCACTGTGATCCCGTGATGCCCAACGCCCCTGCGGGAACCGACGGTCGCGGAGTTGGAAGACGGGGAACATTCAGACGCGGCGAGAGCCCACGAAGATAGGCAAAACCCGGCATGAATCCGACAAGCTCCGCCTCATAACGACCAGCCTGATGTAACTGGACAATTTCTTTAGGGGAGAGTCCAGTGTGTTCGGCAACACGGATGAGATCCGGTGCCATAGAGACGTCATAACAGACCGGAAGTACAACCTCTCTGCCTGCAGGCTGGTCTGTTGAAAAGGAGTATTCAATTTCCTGCGCCAAAGCCTCCTCTGCTTGAAGGCGGCGCGCTCCGTCCCGCCAACATTCTGGCAAGACAACGGCTAATGTGTTGACGCCTGCGATGGCCTCTTGGACGTATTCAGGCCGACGATTCTGAAGATAGCGGACGGCCGCGCGCACTCTGGCGTTGGACTCTGGGCGATCGCCAAAGTCCACCAAGAGTCCATCATCTCCACATGGCGTAATTGAAATCAAAAGAGAAAGATCGCATCCGCGATCAAAGATCGGCAACCCCGAGGATTATGGGGTCACCGGTCCATAGGCGACAACTCTGCTTACTTAACCGTCTTTAGCGGCGACGGAAGGCTTGCGTAGTAAGCCGCTAGGTTGGCGATGTCCGCTTTGCTCAAGCCGGCCGCCATTCCAGCCATGATGGCGTTCTTGCGAGCCCCCGTTTTATAGTCATTCAGTGCGCGGGCCAGGTAATCGGGGTACTGACCGGCAAGCTTAGGGTAGCTCGGGTCAATCGTCGTGATGCCGTCAGCACCATGACAAGAGGCACACAAGGCGGTCGCCTTCTCTTTGCCGGCGGCAATGTTGCCAGCGGACGCGGATGCCATCGCAAACACCGAGGAGGCAGCGATCACAGCCCCTGCAATCAAACGAACTCGAGTCATCAGTCTCCCCTTATTTCTTATTCGCGTAGTAGGCCGCAAGGTCCGCGATATCCTGATCGCTCAGCGACATCGCAATTCCCTTCATGCTGGGGTGCGAGCGCTCTCCCGACCGATAGGCCTGAAGCGCTGCTTCGAGGTACTTTGCACTCTGACCAGCGATCTTGGGTACGCGGTAGACCACCGGGAATGCAGTCTTGTAATCGGGAATGCCGTGACATCCGATACAAGTGGAATTCTTTTTGGCACCGGCATCAGCATTGCCGACAACTTCCGCTTTGGGTGCTGCAGCCTGCGCAAATGCAGGGGCGGCGGCCAGGCTTGAGGCGGCCGCCAGTACAACCATCGTTGATTTCACAAAGTTCAGCATGTCTCCCCCCGTGTTGAACCGGGCGGAGTTTAACACGCTAAGCCATGAGTCCACGCAGCAAGAAGCTGTTCATCCGTTTGACAAAGGCACCCGGGTCATCCGGCTGCCCCCCCTCGGCTAGAAGCGCCTGGTCAAACAAGACCCAGACCAGGTCGTCAAAGGACGGACTATCCTGTGCGAGGCCCTTCACCAGCGGGTGTTCCGGGTTGAGCTCCAAGATGGGCTTTCGGTCAGGCGCGGCCTGGCCGGCCTGCTTCAGAAGACGTTCTAGATGACCGCTCATGTCATGTTCGTCTGAGACAAGACAGCAGGCGGACTCGGTGAGTCGGCCCGTCATTCGCACCGCCTTCACCTTATCTCCCAGCACCTTTTGGACCCGCTCAATCACCGGCTTGAACTCCTTTTCGACCGATTCTGAAGGCTTTGTCTCGTCACCACCAAGGCTCCCGAGGTCGAGCGCGCCCTTCGTGATCGACTGAATCGCTTTGCCGTCGAACTCTGTCAGAAAGTTCAACATCCACTCGTCAATCCGATCCGTCAGCAACAAGACCTCGATCCCCTTTTTCAGGAAGACCTCGAGGTGCGGACTCGCCTTTGCAGCTGCAACGGAGTCGGCCGTGATGACATAGATCTTTTCTTGGCCGGGGCTCATCCGAGCCACGTAATCTTTTAACGCGACGGATGGCTGATCCCCATCGCCTGCCGTTGAGATAAAGCGCATCAATCCCGCAAGACGCTCTCGGTTGGCGTGATCTTCGCCGAAACCCTCCTTCAGGCACTGACCGAATTCTTTCCAAAAGGCAGCGTAGTCGTCGGGCCGGTCCTTCGCGAGGTCTTCTAAAAGCCCAAGAATGCGCTTCGTGGACCCTTCACGAATCGCCTTGATATCCCGACTCTCCTGAAGAATCTCGCGCGACACGTTCAAGGGTAGATCTGACGAGTCGACGACGCCTCGAACGAACCGCAGATACGACGGTAACAACTGCTCTGCGTCATCCATGATGAAGACGCGTTTGACATAGAGCTTTAACCCATGACGCTGCTGGCGGTCCCAGAGATCAAAGGGCGCCTTACTCGGGAGATAGAGCAACTGGATATATTCGGTACGACCCTCGACTCGGTTGTGGGTCCAGGCCAGGGGGTCCCCCGTCCCGAAACTTAACCCCTGGTAAAACTGCTTGTACTCATCATCGGAGATCTCTGCCTTGGCGCGAGTCCACAAGGCCGATGCCTTGTTCACTGTCTCCCATTCGTCTTTCTCCACGTACTCTGATTTCTTGTCATCCCATTCACGTTGCTTCATCTGAATCGGAATACCGACATGATCTGAATAACGCTTCAGAATCTCGCGAATCGTCCAGACTTCTAGCAGATCATCGTGGCCTTTGCCGTCATCCTGATCGGCAGGCGCCTCGCGAAGATGCAAGATCACGTCCGTGCCGCGCTCAGCACGCTCAATGGACTGGACACTAAACTCCCCCGTGCCGTCGGACTCCCAACGAACGGCATCGGTAGCGGGCAGCCCCGCACGGCGCGACACGACGGTGACATGATCCGCCACGATAAATGCCGAGTAGAACCCAACGCCGAACTGGCCGATGAGATTGCTGTCCTTGCTCTGATCTCCAGTGAGATTCTTGAAAAATTCCTTTGTGCCTGACTTCGCAATCGTGCCGAGATGCTCGATCGCTTCTTCTTTGCTCAGACCGATCCCGTTGTCCGAGATCGTGATCGTCCGGGCCGCCTTATCGATCGCGATCCGAATTCGAAAGTCACCGTCGCCCTCATAGAGCTCCGGCTTCTGAAGCGCCTCCACGCGCAGCTTGTCACAGGCATCACTGGCATTGGAGACCAGCTCACGAAGAAAAATGTCGCGGTTGCTGTAAAGCGAATGAATCATCAGGTGAAGCAGCTGCTTCACCTCGG
>CAYPCG010000063.1:0-7394 GCA_964409175.1 uncultured Burkholderiaceae bacterium | reverse complement strand
ACCAAACAACGTCAATCGCATCGCTTTACTCCGCACGGGGAGAAGCGCTGCATATTCGGGGCTCGCGACCCACGCCCTGGCGCCGTCTGCGTCTGAGAACTGGAGTTCGACAAACGCATCAAAGTCTCCACAACCTAACTCATTCCAAGGCATCAAGGTCTTGACGCCACGATATTGCACACTGCCACCGTATTGGGTAACAGTCGTGCCGACCTGAGCTCGATATGTTTCAAACGCATCAGGATCAAGAATCTTGATTAATCCAATCACCTTCATAAACAAGAACTCTTTAAAAGTAGAGCGCCAATAGCTCATCAATAAAATGGACGAACTTCAACTGTAGCGCTACATGCCAGCGCCGCTCTCTCGCCCCAACGGATTGCCTCATCCTGATTCGATAAATCGAGCACCCAAAACCCGTCCAAGTAATGAGTCTTCTTCGTGTGTGGCCCACTGAAAAAATTGGATTCACCGGCCAGCCCACAAATAATTGATGCGGTAGTTTCCACGGGCTGCAACCCACCGACGAATAGTCTTACGCCGGCAGCGACCATCTCGTCATTTAGCGCATCGATTTCGCGGCGCATCCGCTCTTCTTCCACCACCTTCGGATCGAAACCGTCCGGGCGATAGATTGCGATGAAATATCTAGCCATAACTCTGTACCCGTATGCTCATCGCCAATGTCCTAATCCCATTAGTAAAAGTGTATTTCAAAGCGCTGAGAGTACATGACCCGTTGGTGCTGTGGTTTTATTTCGCGAATAGGGCGCAGGATACACCCTGCCAGGAGCAGCGATGAGTGTCTTAAAAGAGTTTCGTGAATTCGCCATCAAAGGCAATGTTATTGATCTCGCCGTCGGCGTCATCATCGGAGCGGCATTTGGAAAGATTGTTGATTCCGTAGTTCGAGATCTAATTATGCCCATCGTAGGTCTCGCCTTCGGGAAGATCGATTTCTCTCAATACTTTTTCACTCTCGGGCCGCTACCCGAGGGCGTGCCAAGGACGGTTGACGCCCTGCGTCAAGTTGGCGTCCCTGTCGTGGCCTATGGGAGTTTTATGACCGTCGCGCTGAATTTCATCATCCTGGCCCTCATCATTTTCTTCATGGTCAGGCAAGTGAATCGACTCAAGTCTCAGGTAGAAGAAGAGAAATCAGTGAGGGTCAAGGACGGCGATTAAGTCGAGTAACTTTCGGCGTGTTTCTGGAGAGAGCCTGCTGATCGAGTCAGCAATTCGATTTACCTCTGTCGAATGCCGATTCGACACTTGTTGGAACTCTAAGGGCTGAGACTGTTGCACGCCCCTAACGATCTCATTTGCATCCAGACCTAACCACGCCGTCATTACTTGAAAATGAAACTGATTGGGCATGCTATCCCCACGCATCCAACGTCTCACAGTCTCAGAGGAGACTTGGCGAAGCCCGCCTGTCTGTCGGTTGAAGTGTATAGAGACAAATGCTGCAGAAGGTAATCGGCCGTATTTGTTTCGAAGGCTATCGCGAACCTGTCTTGCAAATCTCTCTACTATCGACATTTGGGACCTTTTATTTTTTAGTTCCTATACGTCCATAATCGACCGCACACACCCACGAAGAGTATGCTGCTTTAAAGTAGCAAAAAAGCAGGGAAATAAAATTTCCACAAATTATGTGGAATTTTATTAATATGTTGTACTAACTTTTTTTGAACGCTGCTTGCTTATTTTTTAAGCAGTCGGCCAACTGGGACGTCCAGCGCTACAGCAAGTCTAACCAAGACCTCTAAAGTGGGATTAGCGATAACTCGCTCAATTTTGCTCACCAACGTTCGGTCAACGCCTGCCTCCAGCGCAAGGCGTTCTTGAGACAACCCACGTTGTCCTCTCAGTTCACGGATGGTGTTTGAAAGGATAAGTTGAATCTCTCGCAGCTCAGGCGGTGACATTGTTTTTTTGGGGTTTCTTTGACTTGGACGCGCGATTAACCCTTTTTAGACCCCCCAACGTCCACGGTCGCCACGCCACGGTTTTAAAGCATCAGTAATAGTTGGCACAATTGGGGCTATATGAGGCCCCAATGACCCCGTTTTTGCTCGTTATAAGCCGCCGTATTGATCAGGTGAGCCACGCCGCAGCGCGGCTGGCGATCACCCTGGTTCTTGCTTGCGCACTGGTCTCCGCCCTGAATGCACTGAGTCGCTACCTGTTCGACCTTAGCTCTAACGCCTGGCTTGAACTGCAGTGGTATATGTTCGCTGGGATTGTGCTGCTTGGCGCACCTTATCTGCTCAAAGTAAACGGCCATATCCGGGTCGACTTGTTCTACTCAAAGCTTACCCACCGTCAACAGCTATGGCTGGATCTTGCTGGGCTACTGGCTTTTCTCATGCCATTTTCGCTTTACATGGTGGTCGCCTCGTGGCCTTGGTTTATTGAAGCATGGACGCTGCAAGAGACCTCTCCGAATGCGGGGGGGCTGGTGCGATGGCCTGTAAAGCTACTCTTTCCCTTGGGGTTCTTCTTGCTGAGCGCACAGGCCATCTCTGAAGTTATCAAACGGATCGCGGCCCTAACCGGAGCGATCATGATGGAAGGCGCAACAGATTACGAGAGGCCTGCTCAGTAGCTATGGCGCCGATCGAGTTTATGGCTCCTGCAATGTTTGCTGCCCTGGTGGCGTTTCTGCTGCTTGGGTTACCAGTCGCTTTTTCCTTAGCTGCACTCGGACTGGCATCGGGCTTACTTTCGATTGAGCTTGGTCTGTTCCCACCGGCATTCATGGCCAATCTGCCGTATCGGATCTTTGGCATTCTTTCCAATGAACTTCTGCTGTCGATTCCTTTCTTTACGCTCATGGGAGCCATTCTTGAGCGCAGTGGCTTAGCCGAAGACCTCTTAGAGGGATTTGCGCAGCTCTTTGGTGGTATCCCTGGAGGGATCGCCTACGCGGTCATTGTGGTCGGTGCCATTTTGGGTGCGATTACCGGAACCGTTGCCGCATCTGTGATCGCGATGGGAGTGATCGCACTGCCAATCATGATGCGGGTTGGCTACAGCCATCGGCTCGCGACAGGCGTGATTGCCGCCTCTGGCACGATCACTCAGGTCATTCCCCCCTCGCTGGTGTTAATTGTGCTGGCGGATCAGCTCGGTCGATCTGTAGGAGATATGTATCTGGGCGCAGTGGGTCCCTCGATCGCACAGGTGCTGATCTTTCTGCTGTTTATCTTTGTAGCATCGCTGATCTCGCCTAAGGCCATGCCTCCGCTGCCAGAAGCAGAACGAACCCTAACAGGAGGGGCGCTTCTGATAAAGGTGGCGAAGGGAGTGGTGCCATCGCTTGCCCTGATCTTTGTTGTGCTCGGGACGATTTTTATGGGACTTGCAACGCCAACCGAGGCAGGCGCGATGGGGGTAGTGGGCGCCATCGTACTGGCCGCTGGCCATCGCCGACTGAACTGGAAAATGGTGCGCGAAGGCATGGAATCCACCATGTCCATCACAGTGATGGTGATCTTTATCCTGATTGGCGCATCAGTATTTACGCTTGTTTTTCAAGGGGTCGATGGTGGTATCTGGATCGAGCACCTGTTTACGCGAATCGGTGCAGATGATCCAACGACATTCCTGATTGTTGTCAATATCCTGATTTTTCTTCTGGCGTTTTTCTTAGACTTTTTTGAAATCGCGTTCATTGTTATTCCGCTTTTAGCACCCATGGCGGAAAAGCTCGGCATTGATCTGATCTGGTTTGGTGTCTTGATCTGCGTGAACATGCAGACATCATTTATGCATCCGCCGTTTGGGTTTGCGTTGTTTTATCTTCGCGGTATCGCGCCCAAAACAGTATCGAGCAAAGATATTTATATTGGGGCGATCCCCTGGGTCGGTCTGCAACTGATGCTTGTCGGGATTCTGATCTTTTTCCCAGAACTGGTCACTGGTTTACTAGACAAGCCGGCATCGGTCGATCTTCAGTCGATTGAGATCAAGCTCGATGAAAGCCAGGGGTTGCCAGCGCAAGACGCTTCTGAAAACCCCTTCACAGATCAAAATAAAAAGGGGTCGGAAACCGACCCCATTGATGACCCCGCAGAGTATTTTAAAAAACGGTGATCAGAGTTTCTGCCTTGCCATAAATGCATCAAAGCTGGCCTCCGCCACGCGGAACCAAGCCTGCTGATCACGGTGGAAAGGTCGTTGCTGATCATAGATTTTCTTGAACGCAGGGCTCTTGGACAGCGTCTCAGCAATTAATTGCTGATTCGCCTTAAAGCAGGCCTCCATGACGGCCTGTGGATAGGCGCGAAGCACTGCCCCTCCTTGAATCAGCCGCTTTAGCGCGATGGGGTTCAAGGCGTCATACTTTGCCTGCATCCAGGTATTCGCCTCTGCGGTTGCTGCCGCAAGCGCCGCCTTGTATGCATCCGGGAGCGCGTCATAGGCCTTTGCATTGACCTGAAAGCCCAGCGCTGCACCACCCTCATTCCAGCCGGGGTAGTAATAGAACTTGGCAATCTTATTGAGCCCGAGCTTTTCATCGTCATGCGGAACAGTGAACTCCGCAGCGTCAATCGTACCTTTCTCTAACGCAGAGTAGATTTCGCCCGCGGGCAATTGTTGTGTCACAACGCCGAGCTTGGTGAGCACCTGGCCACCCATGCCGCCCGTTCGAAACTTCAGCCCCTTCAGGTCTGCGACGGTTTTAATCTCTTTCTTAAACCAGCCTGCCATTTGCGAACCGGTATTACCACACAGGAAACTGACCACGCCGAACTGACGCGAAAACTCATTGAAGATCTTTTCTCCGTCCCCATGAACCCACCATGCATTGTGCTGACGGCTATTCAGTCCGAAGGGAATGCAGGTACCGAATGCCCAGGCGGCGTCCTTACCGATAAAGTAATACGGCGCCGTATGATTGCATTCAATCGTCCCCTTCTCGACAGCATCCAACACCTGTAACGGAGGGACAATCTCGCCCGCCGCATGAAGAGAGATCTGAAATTTTCCGCCCGTCAGCTGACTGACCCGCCGGGTCACAAATTCTGCAGTTCCATAGAGCGTATCGACGCTCTTGGGAAAGCTCGACGCACAACGCCAACGCACGACATCACTCTGAGCAATAGCCGGGGCACTAACAGCTACACCTGCACCCGCTAAACCTACAGCACCACTCTTTGCCAAAAAGTCACGACGACTCATGAATTTTCTCCTTCGATAAGAAACTCTTTTTATTGTCTCCGTAGTCGGGGAACCGGCTTGTTTTTAGTCACTCAGGGATTACACTGATCTCACTATTTAAAGCAACGCCCATGCACTTCTTCCTCGCTATCTTCGCCGCAGTTTCGATCTCACTTTTCGCACCGCTAACGTACGCTGATGCGAGCCAGTGCGGGTTTATCCAAGACAGTGACATGAGAGCCTATTGCCGAGCGCTGACTGAACGTCAAAGCAGCCAATGTGGGTTTATCCGAGAACCGGATCTTCAGTCGATGTGTCGGGCATCAACGGGTGGTAGCGCATCGCATTGCGGATTTATCAACGACAGTGATCTTCGCGCGATGTGTCGGGCGGGATTCTGAACGGTTAACACGACTGGGTTATGCTGTCCCCATGAACTCAAAGGTGCTCCCCACGATTGCCCCCGTTATGGCGCTAAAGCTAGTGATGGTGGCGGCATTCTGGGGGGGGACGTTTGTTGCAGGTCGTTTTTTAGCCCAGGCGCTGCCGTTAATGACCGCTGCATTTGGACGGTTTTTAGTGGCCTCTCTACTACTTGTCGCATTCGCCATCCGATCCGAAGGGCGTCTGCCTCGCCTTGACCGTCAACAGATAGTGGTAACAGCGTTTCTGGGGTTCACCGGAATTTTTCTCTACAACGTATTCTTTTTTGGGGCGCTCGAAAAGATCCCCGCAGGTCGCACATCATTATTTGTGAGCCTTAGTCCAATCTTGACCGCAGTCTTTGCGAGCTTTTTATTTCGTGAACGTCTTGGACTCAGGCGCTGGCTTGGCGTCGTCATTGCGCTCTTTGGCGCCATGATTGTGATTACGCGAGGCGATCTCATTGGCGGGATCCTCGATATCGGTCAGTCGCTGGGCTTTGGCGAAATGATGATGCTGGGCGCTGTTCTCAGTTGGGTGGCCTACACACTGATTTCGCGTAGCGCATTGAAATCTCTCTCCCCGATCGCCGCCACGACCTACGGCACGCTATGGGGATTTCTGTTCCTAACGATTGGTGCCGCAGGGGAATTCAATCAGATTAACTGGGCCCTCGTAGACTGGCGTGTCTGGTGCGCGATCATTTATCTCGGCGCCTTTGGAACAGTGGTTGCGTTCATTTGGTATCTACAAGGTGTCAAAGCCATAGGCCCTTCTCGAACGACTGTCTTCACCAATCTCGTACCGGTTTTCGGTGTGCTGTTATCCACAATCATTTTGGGAGAGGCAGTCCTCGTTTCAATGATCATTGGCGGAATTATTGCCATTATCGGCGTCACACTCGTCAATAAACGCTAAGGAGAACCTGTGGCTTGGCTCATGCTAGGGATCGCCATAATCGCAGAAGTCATCGGCACTGTCGCCTTGAAACATGCCGATGGTTTCACCAAACCAATCCCATCCCTCATCGTGATCCTGGGCTATGGACTAGCCTTTTTTCTGCTGTCGAGAGTGGTTCAAACGATTCCGCTTGCGGTGGCCTACGCGGTCTGGTCAGGGGCTGGCATTGCCTTAATTGGGATGATTGGCTGGATCTTTGTGGGACAGAGGCTTGATCTCGCTGCCCTCATCGGTATTGGATTGATCATTTGCGGCGTGGTCGTGATCAATTTGTTCTCAAAGTCCATTTCTCACTGAGCAACGACCGGCCAGAAGACCGGGAAATACTTACAGAAACCACGGCAAAAATGGCTATCATTCGGGAGCCATGAACCTCGCCAACATCAGTCATCGTCACTGGGTGTACGGGATTCTCATCCCGACAATCTACGTCATTATTGAACTGAGCTTCAACTACCGGCTCGTCACAGTGGCATCCGATACAGTGAATGAAGATGTTCTCTCCGGGCTTGAATTCTGGGGGCGGGTCATCTCTGGCATCGGACTCGGACTCGGACTCTACAGAATACGCCGCCTACGCTTAGCAAACCGACTAACAAAGTTTGCCTTTTGTCTTGGGCTCGGCGTTCTCACGATGTGGCATGTACAGAGTGCACTGACAGACTACCTCGTTGCGTCTGCCAGCCCTGAAGACAAAAAGGCCGCCATCGGTCTCGCCGCGCTAGCGGAGGCCGCCGCAGCCGGGCAGTTGAATACCCTCGCAGGTGATCCCCTGATCACCGAAGATCTGGACTCTTTTCAAGAAAAAACGGTGATGGCGCTATTTCCCGCGGCATCTCTTC
>CAYPCG010000062.1:0-7449 GCA_964409175.1 uncultured Burkholderiaceae bacterium | reverse complement strand
TCTAGGGTAAGCACTAGCGCCCTTGGGTCATGGCTTTCGCTATCTTGGAATCAGAAAAAACCACTCCTGGAGACATTGTGATCAAACTGAACAAACTCGCCCTTGCGGTCGCAGCATGCTGTGTTTCATTTAGCGCTCAGGCGCAGACCTTAGTGATTGATAAGGTCACTACCCTCGGTGACTCACTGACCGACGGCGGTACTTACAGCAACGCGATCAAATTCGCGAACCCGCTGGCTCCAAATATCAATTACCGCTTCACCAATAACAACCCAACTGGCACCTCGCGGGTATGGGCAGAGGTACTGGCGCAGCAGCTTGGTCTGACACTGGTTCCCAACAAGATCAATCCCGTTGCGAATAACGGCAGTAACTATGCCGAAGGCGGCTCACGCGTGAGCCAACAGCCTGGTATCGGCTACACCCCACCGATCGTGACGACCCGCACGCTCACAGAACAGGTCAATCAAGTTCTGGCTGATCGTAAGACCTTTAATGATCGCGATCTGGTCATGCTGTGGATTGGTGCCAACGACGGTTTTACGCAGCTCACCATGGTGAGTGCCGGCATGGCAGCGCCCACCACCGCCGTTGCGAATATGGTGAGCGAAGCCGCCAATCTGTCAGCGCAGGTGGACCGCCTGAAGGCTGCGGGTGCCAAGAACATCATCGTGGCGCTACTGCCCGATCTGGCTAACACACCATTTGGTGCATTGTTGAAAGCAGCGAACTCGGGTGGTGACGTTCTGCTATCAACACTGAGCAGCCAGTACAACAGCGCATTGAAATCCTTCTTGCCCGCCAAGGACGTGATGATTCTTGACACCAACAAGCTGTTAGCGGATGTGATCAAGAGCCCCACTAAGTATGGTTTTAACGCGAATTCGTTGGGCGCCACCGCCTGCGGCGTCAATCCAAACCGCACCGGTGCAGGCGACTTCTTCAACTCGTCGCTCAGCTGTATCAACACGAACCCGAGCAACTATCTGTTTGCGGACGGCGTGCACCCCAGCGCGAAAGCGCACGAACTCTTCGGCACCTTCGTGACCGCGACGCTGCGTAGTGTGAGTCAAGCCGCTTCCCTTGCGACGATTCCACTGGATGCCGCTCATCAGCATGCTCAGTCGCTTGAGAGCCGTCTCCACGGTCTGGCCATGACCACGGCCGACGGCAAAGCTCGTCCAGTCGGTAACGTTCAGGTTTATGGCGGTGTGGAGCAGGCAGAGCTTGAGGCCGACGGGCGCCAGACAACCCCCGCAACCGAGACCACCTCACGCAAAGGCGCAATCGGCGTTGATCGCCAGATTGCTGCGGGAACCGCAATCGGTGCAGTGCTGGCGTATGGCGATAGCACCACAGACTTTGCAGGTCGAACTGGTCAGATCAAGACCCAGGATCAGACCGCGATGGTCTATGGCGTGACATCAATTGCCCCCAACTTCTACGTCAATGCAAGCGCTGCACGGGGCCTTATCGATCACACAAGCTTTACTCGCAACATTGCATTCGCGAATAACACGCTGGTTGTGAACAGCAGTCCTGAGGGCACCTATCAGAGCATCCGCATTGGTGCCGGCATGATCTACGGCACCAGCTGGAGAGGCGGCCCATACGTAAGCCTTGCGCGTGAAGGGGTCAAGATCAAGAACTTCGTTGAGAACGCAGGCCCTGCATCACTGGCCTTCGGCGATATCAACCACTCAGTGCGTCGTCTGACCATTGGCTTTGCAAGCCAACAGGCGAAAGCGGCCATTGGTCAGTGGCGTGGTTTTGTGCGGGCCGCCTACGATCATGATCTGGACAACAACCCGCTGTCGGTAAAGGTTGGCCCGGATGCACAGTCGCTCGCAAAAGTCACCCTTGAGCGTCCTGCGCGCAGCGACTGGACCGCTACCATTGGTGCCATTCATCCTGTTGGCAAGGACGGCTTCCTGACGATTGCAGTCGGTCAGAATGGCCCTTCTGACAGCCGTCAAGGCACGACGTTGGGTGTGAGCTATCGCACTAACTTCTAAGCAGTTTTGAATCGCAAAAAAGGGCGCTAATTGCGCCCTTTTTTGTCTCTTCGTGCAGCCCTGGCATGAGAAAATCTGGCCATCATGTCGTCGCACTTCGTTCACCTTCGGATGCATTCGGAATATTCCATTGTGGATGGGATCGTTCGCCTGGATGCTGCTGTTGCCAAGGCGGCCGCAGATGGTCAACCAGCGATTGCCATTACCGACCTCTCGAACACCTTCGCTTACATTAAGTTTTATAAAGCAGCACGTGCCGCAGGGATCAAGCCAATTCTTGGCGCCGATGTCTGGATTACCAATGATCAAGATCGTGACCGTCCCTTTCGGCTGCTGTTACTCGTTCAGAGCAACGAGGGATATCGCAACCTCTGCGAACTGATTACGCGGTCGTGGCTCAAGAATACCCATCGTGACCGCGCAGAGATCCGACTCGAGTGGCTCGCGCAACACGCCGATGGACTCATCGCACTCTCGGGCGCACTTCAAGGCGAACTCGCTGATGCGATTGCCCGGTCGTCTCGGTCTAAGGCGCCTGCCGCTAGCCCTGGCGCTAAATCGAAGACAGGGCTTGAGCCCTCAGATCTGGTGCTGCAAAAGTACCTCGAGATTTTTGGTGATCGGTTCTACATTGAGCTCCAGCGTGCTGATCAGCCCGGCGAAGAGACTTACATCCGGCAGGCAGTCGCTCTGGCCATACGACACCAGGTGCCCGTTGTCGCAACACACCCGGTTCAGTTTTTAGAGAAAGAAGACTTTCGCTCTCACGAAGCGCGTGTCTGTATCGCGGAAGGCGAGACGCTCGCCAGCGGAAGGCGCAAGAAACGATTTACGGAGTCCCAGTACTTCCAGACCCAAGACGAGATGTCCAGCCGGTTTGCAGATATTCCTCAGGCGCTAGACAACACGCTTGAGATCGCGCAACGCTGCAATGTCGTCTTGCAGCTTGGCAAACCACAGCTGCCGAACTTCCCCACGCCCAATGGCGAAACCCTGGAGGACTACCTGCGGCTTACCGCACGTGAGGGTCTCGAGAAACGACTCATCGAACGCTACCCCACAGAAACGGTTCGTGAAAGTCATCGTCAACACTACGCCGATCGTCTTGAGCTAGAGATCAAAACGATTATCGAGATGGGCTTTCCGGGCTACTTCCTGATCGTTGCAGACTTCATCAACTGGGCCAAACAAAACGGCGTCCCTGTTGGCCCGGGCCGGGGCTCTGGTGCGGGGTCGCTCGTTGCTTATAGCCTTGGCATTACTGATCTTGATCCGATTCCTTATGCCCTGCTATTTGAGCGATTCTTGAATCCTGAACGGGTATCGATGCCTGACTTTGATATCGACTTCTGTCAGGACAATCGCTACAAGGTTATTGACTACGTTCGTACAAAGTACGGCAAAGACGCCGTCAGTCAGATCGTCACCTTCGGAACGATGGCCTCGAAAGCCGTGATCCGAGATGCTGGTCGTGTGTTAGATCTGCCTTATAACTTCTGCGACCAGCTATCAAAGCTCATTCCCGTTGTTCAGAATAAACCGCTATCGCTCGAAGAGGCCAAAAAGGAAGAGCCCATTCTTGCCGAGCGCGAACAAAAGGAAGACGAAGTACGCGAGCTCTTAGCGCTTGCGCGACCGCTCGAAGATCTGACACGAAATGTTGGCATGCATGCGGGGGGCGTTCTGATTGCACCCGGACGCCTGACGGACTTCTGCCCGCTATATCAGGCGCCAGGCTCGACGGAAGACGAAGGCGTGGTCTCGATGTACGACAAAGACGACGTTGAAGCCGCGGGACTGGTGAAGTTCGACTTTCTTGGGCTGCGCAACCTGACCATTATTCAGATGGCAGTCGATACGATTAATCGTCTCTATCCTGATCGCCATCTCACGCTTCGGGAGCTTGATGGGTTTGATGACCCTGCGGCCTATCAGGTGCTGCGAGATGCCAACACCACGGCGATCTTCCAGGTGGAATCGGATGGCATGAAAAAGCTTCTCGCGAAGCTTCAGCCCGACCGTTTCGAGGACATCATTGCTGTGCTGGCGCTCTATCGCCCCGGACCACTGAACTCCGGGATGGTGGATGACTTCATTAAACGTAAGCGCGGTGAGCAGCCAATTGACTACTTTCATGAGTCCTTAAAAGACTGTCTATCGCCAACGTATGGTGTGATCGTCTATCAGGAACAGGTCATGCAGATCGCCCAGACGATTGCGGGCTATTCATTAGGTGGCGCAGACCTGCTACGTCGCGCAATGGGTAAGAAAAAGCCCGAAGAGATGGCGCAGCAGCGTGAAATCTTTGTTAACGGTGCGCTCCAGAAAGGGCATTCGCAGGCACTCGCGACGCGACTGTTTGACCTGATGGAGAAGTTTGCGGAGTACGGTTTTAACAAGTCACACACCGCCGCCTACGCGGTGCTGACCTATCAGACCGCCTGGTTAAAGGCGCACCACACGGCTGAGTTCATGGCAGCAACGCTATCGGCCGACATGGATGACACCGATAAGGTGGCCTTCTTTAGCGCCGATACTCGCGCTAATAAGGTTCGCATCAAGGCGCCCGACATCAACGCATCGAACTATCGATTTGAGCCAGTTCCAGGTGCAACCGCCGAAGAGGGGCTTGTCATCCAATACGGACTTGGCGCCATTCGTGGCGTCGGAGAGAGTGCGGTGATGGCAATTCTTGCGACTCGCAGTCAGGATGGCCCGTTTAAAGATATTTTTGATTTCTGCGCCCGAATTGACCGGCGTGTCGTGAATCGACGTGCCATTGAGGCACTCGTGAAGGCGGGGGCATTTGATGCCCTTCACGATAACCGAGCACAGGTGGTCGCAAGCGTTGGGCTTGCGGTCATGGCGGCAGATCAGGCGCAGGCGAGTGTCCATCAAGGAGGCTTATTCGAAGAAGCCCCGGGGCAGGCCCCCGTCATTGACATGCCGAAGGTTGCGCCTTGGACCGAGCGTCAGCGACTCCTCGAAGAAAAGCAGGCGCTTGGCTACTGCTTCTCAGGTCACTTGTTTGCGCCATACGCCCAAGAGATTCGACGTTTCGTGTCCACGCCCCTCAATCGACAGGTGCCGTCACGTGATCCTGTATGGATTGCAGGTGTGGTGAGCGCTAGCCGCGCTCAGATGACCAAGCGCGGCATGATGCGCATTGTGGAGATTGATGACGGCACCGGCAAACTTGAGATCACCGTCTTTTCCGAGCTATGGGATCAACACCGACAGGCCATCAAAGTCGATGAGCCCTTGATCCTGCAGGCGAAGATTGAGAACGATGATTTTTCTGGCGGCTACCGCGGATCCGCTGTTGAGATCCTCACCCTTGGCGAAGCCAGAGCCCGGTTTGCACTGGGGATTCGGGTCAAGATGACCCCCGAGACGACGTCTGGGAATGGCCAGGCCACGAACACCCCCGCCAAGCTGCGGGACCTTTTAGAACCTTGGCGTGCGGCGCAACATGGCTGCCCGATCTTTATCCGTATGGATCGTGGGGGTGCTGAGTGCGATATCCAACTACCCGAGGCCTGGAAGGTCAAACCGGAAGAGGAATTCATTCGGCTACTAACGCAACATTTTGCGAAAGACGCCGTCGAAGTCATTTATCGATAAAATTCAGACATGAAGATCCCCGAGGCAATCAGCGGCATTATTGGCCCAATTCGTGCGATACGGCGTGATATCCACGCCCATCCTGAACTCAAGTTTGAAGAGCATCGCACCGCCGAGATCGTGGCCAAAGCGCTCACGGAATATGGCCTTGATGAAGTCCACACCGGGCTTGGAAAAACTGGCGTGGTTGGCATTCTGAAAGGGAGTGCCCAGAACGGTGGCCCAGCAGGCCACAAAATGATCGGGCTGCGAGCTGACATGGATGCGCTGCCCATGACCGAATTAAATACGTTTGATCACGCCAGCAAGCACGCAGGCAAGATGCACGCCTGCGGCCACGATGGCCATACGGCTACGCTGTTAGCGGCCGCAAAAGCAATGTCAATGGACCGTGATTTCGCAGGCACGGTCGTTTTTATTTTTCAGCCAGCCGAAGAAGGTGGTGGTGGCGCGAAGAGCATGATTGACGATGGCTTATTTGAGCGCTTTCCTTGTGATGCGGTCTATGCCATCCATAACTGGCCCGGCCTTCGTGTAGGTGAATTCGGTGTGAATCCGGGGCCGATGATGGCATCGAGTAACGAGTTTCACATCACCGTGCGCGGGAAGGGGGCCCATGCGGCCATGCCACACCTGGGTGTCGATCCCGTGCTGGTGGCAAGCCACATGATCCAGGCGTTCCAGAGCCTGGTCTCGCGTGAGACCAAGCCGATTGACGCCACAGTACTATCCGTCACTCAGGTCAATGCCGGGGAGGCCACCAACGTCATTCCCGACACCTGTGTCTTACAAGGAACGGTTCGTACTTTTAGCACCCAGGCGTTAGACACGATTGAGTCCGGTATGCAGCGCATCTGTAACCAGCTGCCGCCGGCATTTAACGCCCATGCTGATTTTGAATTTCATCGGAACTACCCACCCACCATCAACCATGCCAAAGAGGCGATGTTTGCAGCCGATGTTGCTGCAGAAATCGCGGGGGAGTCCATGGTCGTTCGCAATATTGAACCGACGATGGGGGCAGAAGATTTTGCTTACATGCTGCTAGAAAAGCCGGGCGCCTATATCTTTTTAGGTAATGGCGATGTCAGCGGCCTGCATCGCGCCCAAGGCCACGGTCTGGGTCCCTGTACGCTCCATAACCCTAGCTACGACTTTAACGACGATCTGATACCGATCGGTGCTGCGTTCTGGCAGCTACTCGTCAAACGATTTCTTGCGGCGTAGGCCGTCGGGAAATCGTGGCATCTGCCGTTTAGTCAATCCCTTGCGAACGTATCGTCACTAAAAATCTTATGCGAGCCCTTTCACCTATCGATCGTGTGATCAACGCAACCGATAACTTCCTTCGCTCTGTTGCCACCACCCCCCCAAGCAGTCGACCCTATCCTGCGAAAGGCATTGCCGAGGCAACACTCTCCGATACCGAACGTAAGCTTTCGGCATCGCTCATGCGGGTGAATCACTCTGGTGAGGTCGCTGCGCAGGCGCTTTACCAAGGCCAGGCACTGACTGCAAAGACGCCCGAGCAGGCTGCGCTATTGCATGAAGCGGCTGTGGAGGAGGCTGATCACCTGAACTGGACCATGAAGCGACTCGAGGCCTTAGGCAGCCGCCCATCCATTCTGTCGCCCCTCTGGTATGTCGGGGCCTTTGCAATCGGGGCAGTCGCAGGCCGCATGGGAGACCGGGTTTCTTTGGGCTTTCTCGCCGAGACCGAGCGTCAGGTGGAGCAGCACCTGATGGAACACATGTCTCGGCTCCCGGCAGCGGATGAGGCATCGCGTGCCGTCGTGGATCAGATGCGGAT
>CAYPCG010000061.1:0-7977 GCA_964409175.1 uncultured Burkholderiaceae bacterium | reverse complement strand
CCAGTTCGCAAGATCGCCCTTCTCAGAGACCTGCATCGCGCCAAGAATCGCCAGGTTGATGTGCCCCCCGCGGATCATGGCAAACGAGTCCGCGCTCGAAAAGATCGATGAGCCCTTCAGCGTGGTCACCGTCTGTTTACCAGCGTTGATGAGATCGGGATTGACCTGGTCTTCTGTTGGGAAAGGACCGATGCCGAGCAACCCATTTTCTGACTGAAGCCAGACCTCCATGTCATTGGGGACAAAGTTGGCCACCAATGTGGGC
Organism: uncultured Burkholderiaceae bacterium; assembly: GCA_964409175.1. Classification (GTDB taxonomy): domain Bacteria; phylum Pseudomonadota; class Gammaproteobacteria; order Burkholderiales; family Burkholderiaceae_A; genus Lacustribacter. Next base: position 7,712 of record CAYPCG010000061.1, on the reverse strand, counting down.
AGTCCAATTCCCAGGTTGACATAGAAACCATCGCGCAGTTCTTTGGCCGCGCGCGCCGCCATCTCTTCACGGGTCCAGGCCATTATCGTGTCGTCCTGTTCTCAATATATTTAGCGGGCGTCTTGTTCAGCACAATGCGTTTTACGAACACCCCAGGCGTATGAATCTGATCCGGATCGAGTTCGCCGTTTTCGACAATCTCTTCGACTTCAACAATCGTCATCCGACTGGCCATCGCCACGTTCGGGTTGAAGTTACGCGCGGTCAGGTTGTAGACGAGATTTCCTGACCGATCGGCCTTATGGGCTTTCACCAAGGCCACATCCGCGACCAGTGACTCTTCCAGGATGTACTTCTTCCCATGGAACTCACGAACCTCTTTGCCCTCGGCCACCAGGGTGCCCACGCCGGTTCGGGTGTAGAACGCAGGGATACCGGCACCGCCGGCACGAAGCTTTTCCGCAAGGGTGCCCTGGGGCGTAAATTCAAGGGCGAGCTCGCCCGATAGATACTGGCGTTCAAATTCTTTGTTCTCACCGACATACGACGAGATCATTTTTTTGATCTGACGCGTTTCAAGTAGTAGCCCAAGACCCTTGCCGTCGACACCGGCGTTATTACTGATGCAGGTGAGATTCTTTACCCCGCTGTCGCGGACTGCCAAAATGAGGGCTTCAGGGATTCCGCACAGGCCAAACCCGCCAACCGCCAGAGTCTGACCGTCGCGGAGCACATCGTGTAGGGCCGCGGCGGCGTTGGGATACACCTTGTTCATAAACAGCTCCGAAAGAGGGGTAAAAACCCTGATAGTGTACCGTTATCAGCATTCGCTTTTTGGGGAGGACACGCGGTGGAACAGGTTCGCGAATCAATGGAATATGACGTCGTTGTGGTCGGTGCTGGGCCGGCAGGCCTTGCGGCGGGGATTCGGCTAAAACAGCTTGCTCAGGCGAGCGGCCAAGAGATCAGCGTCTGTATTCTTGAGAAAGGCTCAGAGCCTGGCGCCCACATTCTCTCCGGCGCGGTCATGGACCCCATCGCCCTTAATGAACTGCTGCCAAACTGGAAGGCCGATGGTGCGCCATTGGACACCCCGGTCTCCGAGGATCGCTTTCTGCTGCTCTCCGAAACGGGTGCCACCCAGTTTCCCCAGTGGATGCTGCCGAGCTGTTTTCAGAACCACGGTAACTACGTCATCAGCCTCTCCAACCTAGTGAAGTGGATGGCCCAGCAGGCCGAGGCGTTAGGCGTAGAGATCTTCCCTGGATTTGCGGCCGCCGAAGTCCTCTATGACGATGCGGGACGGGTGGCTGGCGTAGCCACGGGGGACATGGGCATTGGTAAAGATGGCCAGCCCACGGATCAGTATCAGCGCGGCATGGCGCTCTATGGCCGATACACCCTATTTGCAGAAGGCGCCCGCGGCCATCTTGGAAAGACACTGATCGAGAAATTCGCCCTGAATGCGGGCAAAGACCCCCAGGCCTATGGCATCGGCATCAAAGAGATCTGGCAGATCGAACCCGAAAAACACAAGCCGGGCCTAGTGATTCACACCGCTGGCTGGCCACTGGATAGCCACACGTATGGTGGCTCATTCATGTATCACATGGCTAACCATCAGGTCGCGATTGGCTATGTCGTGGGTCTAAACTACCAAAACCCTTGGCTCTCCCCTTTCGAAGAGTTTCAACGCTATAAAACCCATCCCAAGATTCGTCATTTCCTTGAAGGGGGACAGCGGATTGGATACGGTGCGCGGGCCATCACCGCAGGCGGCCTAAACTGCCTACCGAAGATGACCTTCCCAGGCGGTGCCCTACTGGGCTGCGATGCGGGGCTATTGAATGCCTCACGCATCAAAGGAAGCCACACGGCCATTAAGAGCGGCATGCTCTGCGCCGAGGCCATTGCAGAAGAACTAACGAAGACCGAGCCTGCAGCGGAACTCACTGGCTACACCGCGCGGTTTGAGAAATCCTGGATGAAAGACGAGCTCTACCGATCAAGAAACTTCAAACCGGCCATGGGCAAGGGTCTCTGGATGGGGACGCTGCTGGTGGGCATCGATCAGAAGGTCTTTGGTGGTCGCGCGCCATGGACGCTGCACACGACAAAACCGGATCATGCCTATTTAAAGCCTGCTGCCGAGTGCACCCCGATCCACTATCCCAAGCCCGATGGCAAGCTCACCTTTGATCGCCTATCGTCGGTCTTCTTATCCGGCACGTCACACGAAGAAAATCAGCCAGCGCACCTGACCTTAAAAGATGATGCAGTGCCTGTTCGGATTAATCTCACCCAGTTCGCTGGACCCGAGAGCCGTTACTGCCCAGCAGGGGTCTATGAATACTTAGATAGCGCAGGCAACCCGACCAACACCCCGGGAGATGGCGCGCGTCTACAGATCAACGCCCAGAACTGCGTACACTGTAAAACCTGCGATATCAAAGATCCCACACAGAATATCGTCTGGGTCACTCCCGAAGGGGGCGGTGGGCCGAATTACAGCGGCATGTAAGCCGAAGGGGACGGCATGGTCATCAAACGATCCATGCGATCCAACACCAAGGCAGCCCGGATACTCGGTCAACAGGTCGGGCCTCCGCTGCCTGGCTCAGACGCGCCGCTGCCTTGCCCACTGTGTGATCGCCCGATGATGAATGGCCCCACCGTGGATGAACACCATCTGATTCCACGCGCCAAAGGCGGCAAAGAAAAGTTTCTCGTGCATAAGATCTGTCATCAAAAGATTCATCAGGTGTTTTCTGAAAAAGAGCTGGCACGACAGTTCTTTACCTGGCAGGCCCTAAAGGCACACCCTGAAATAGCGGCATTTATTCACTGGGTGAAAAAACGCCCGCCAGAATTTCTCTAGACGCCATGCTCTACGGCATCACTGACATCAACACCTTTATCCTGGGCACTATCTTTGTGGTGCTGCTGCCAGGACCGAACTCGCTGTATGTGATTACGGTCGCCTCGCAACGCGGGGTTGGTCCCGGCTATCTTGGTGCCTGTGGCATTTTTGTCGGCGATGCAATACTGATGCTCCTGGCAGCCACCGGTGCAGCATCGTTACTCTACGCCGCCCCGACTGTGTTTTTGCTGCTGCAGTTTGCGGGGGCTGCCTATCTGGCCTGGCTTGGATTCGGGCTCATTCGATCAGGGCTAACAGACTGGCAGACGCGCAACGAACCCATCGCGACCACCCCGGCAATAATCCGAGATCTGAAACGCCCCTTTCGAACGGCACTCATCATCAGCCTTTTAAATCCAAAGGCGATCATGTTTTTCATCTCGTTTTTTATTCAGTTTGTAGAACCTGGATACCCCTACCCTGCACTCTCGTTTCTGATTCTTGGAACGATCGTACAGATCAGCAGCGCGCTGTATCTATCGATTCTGATTTTTGGGGGCGTGCAGCTTGCCCAGACCTTTCGTCAGCTCCCACTCTTGGCAGCAGTGAGCAAGGCGGCGGTGGGGATTTTATTTATTGGGTTCGGGCTGCGACTTGCACTTGGCTCAATTGCCCCAGGATAAAACACGCTCACCTAATTGTGTGCGTCCTAGTCTGTCAACTGCGGCTCATTTCGGATCACCGCAACTACCGTCCGAATGAATAGCCAACTAATTAAAAGACTGACCAAGGTCACCACGACCACTGACAGCCCCAACGCCCAGATCGTTGGTACAAACTGGGCATAGACCAGTGTGGCGGTCGCAAAGGCTGCCGTTGGAAATGAAAAGGCCCACCACGACAGGAAAAATGGCAGCCGAATAAATCGATGGATCTGGCTTGTCAGAAAGAGCGCAAAAAATAGCGCAAGCCCAAAAAGCACATGCCCAAAGGCATCCAGCTCATCACTGCCCGGATGCTGACCCGTGAGCTGTAACCATGACAGAAATCCCACAGCGGGCGGCGCCAAGAGAATGCACAAAGTTGGCACCAGACGCTCGGGTAACGGGGGCTGCACAAACAGCAGACGAAATAACACCACCGTCAGTAACACCACCCAAAAAAGTAGTCCGACCGCAAAGAACCACCAAGAGACTTCTAGAAATCCAAGCCGTACCCCTGCCAGAGGAATCACCACATTGCCCACCGCAGGAATAAACCAGGCCGGGGTGGCATGTCCTTGCTGAAGACTCTCTCGATGAACCCAGGCATTTAAGACCATCGTCATCGCCACCACCTGTAACACCGCCCCGATGACCCAGAGCGGCAACGCCAACGGTGCAAATGCGCCCAAGGCCACTGCTCCCGCCAGCGCAAACGAGACCGCCACCGCAGCGAAAAACGACGACTTCACTGGATGCTGCCACTCCTGATAGACCTGCTGATGGTTACTGGTCCACTTCTTGAAGTAGAGCGCCAAGAGCGTCACAAACACGAACGCAAGCAACAAGGCTAACGCCAATGCAACCCGCTCGGCGATGCCAGGAAGCCAGCCGAGATTGGCCATTCGACCCCAGACCAGTGTCAGCCCTGAGAGCCCCATGGTCATGGCAAAGGCCGAAATAGGCAGCGCAGAAAGAAACGGGTTGGTCTGAACGGCAGCGGCAGCGCCAGCGCCCGTGGCAGGGGAATCGTGTTGGGTCATCAGGTAAAGAGGCCCCAAAAGAAGGGCTTGCAGTTTCTTTTTGAAAGGGGTACTGTACGTTTATTCAGTAATTCAGAGGTGCCCCCATGAAAGAACTGACCACGCGTCAACAAGAGATTCTAAGCCTGATCCGTCGCCATATCGAAGACACCGGCTTTCCCCCCACGCGCATGGACATCTGCCAGGCCCTTGGCTTTAAGTCCCCCAACGCCGCAGAAGAACACCTCAAAGCGCTCGCGCGCAAAGGGGTGATCACCCTGACCTCTGGCGCCTCTCGCGGGATTCGGTTAGTAGGCGAACAGGTCGCCGACATGATGGGCATCCCCTTAGTTGGGCGGGTCGCCGCAGGCCAGCCCATCCTGGCGCAAGAACATGTCGAAGCCCGCTTTAGCATCGACCCGGCGCTCTTTGCTCAGCAGCCCGATTACTTTCTAAAAGTGCGCGGCTTAAGTATGCGTGATGCCGGCATCCTAGACGGCGATCTGCTGGCCGTAAAAAAACTGCCTGGCGGGGTGTCTGAAGCACGCAATGGTCAGATCGTGGTCGCAAGACTTCAAGACGAAGTCACCGTCAAGCGCTTCCAACGTGCCGGCAATCAGATTCATCTCATCGCTGAGAACCCAGACTTCAAGCCGATCATCGTTGACAGCAAAGATCATGATTTCTCTGTTGAAGGATTGGGGGTTGGCATCATTCGTAACCCCAAGGTTCTGTCATGAATGCACTGCCACATCCTGCCGTCTGGAAAGGGCAGACCATTCAGGCCAACCCCCTTCCCAGCATCAGTACCAGCTTTCGAACATTAGATCGTGAACTGCCAGGTCAAGGCTGGCCTACCAGCACACTCATTGAGCTCTTAGTGAAAAGCATGGGCATCGGTGAATTCCGGTTCATCGCCCCGACACTGCGCCAGCTCACCCAAGCAGGAAAACGCGTTGTACTGCTTGCACCGCCTCACCTGCCTTATGGCCCTGCCTTAGCAGCGATGGGTATTGATGTGAGCAAGCTCTTAATCGTTCAGACCGACAAACCGATCGATAAGCTCTGGGCCGTTGAGCAGTCGATCAAAAGTAATCAATTTGGTGCTTTTGTGACCTGGCTTGATGCAGGCGTGAAGCCCGAACTCATTCGTCGGCTACAGCTTGCTGCAACTCATGCACAAGGGCTTGTCTTTGTATTTCGGCCTTTTGCTGCACAAGAACAGGCGTCCCCTGCTCCCTTGCGTTTATTACTACTGCCGCGACGTTATCCAGATCTTGCTGTCCAGATCATCAAGCGACGCGGTCCGGTCATGTCCGCCCCCATTGATATCGCTGTGCCAATTCCTGGCAGTGGCCTAAGACTCATTGATGATCATCAGGCCATCATCGCTAGCCCACCTCAGGTCGCCTCCCATGCTGTGGATCGCCTGCGCTCTGCCTCGCCGTTACTGCGCCCCGTACTGCCAGCCACTTCCCGCCACGGTTCGACACAGCCCAACTGAATCTGCCGATCAGGCGTTGAACCGTCTTGCCCAATGGGCACTTCAGTTCACGCCATGTGTCACCCAGGATAAAACTGAGCTGGTCTTACTGCTGGAAGTACAGGCAAGCCTAAGACTCTGGGGAGGCGCTGAATCCTTAGTCCAACGACTTGCCCGTGACTGGCAGGCCCTCGGGTGGGTCCCCCCGGATACGATCAGCATGGCCTGGGGGCCAACCCCCAAAGCCGCGCAGTGGCAGGCATTTTATGCAAGTCATCAGGCTGTGCCCCCAGCGTTTTTTCACAGTGACCTGCTAGTTCTTCCAATCGATGTGGCTGCAGAAGCAAGACCACATCTCACGCTGATGCAGCGTATGGGTCTGCGTTATCTTCAGCAGCTCGAAGCCCTGCCACGCCAAGGGCTAACACGCCGATTCGGTAAAGGCCTGCTGCTTGCACTCGATCAGGCCTTTGGTCGAAGCCCGGACCCACGGCAGTGGATCACAAGCCCAGAAACCTTTCAGGCGCGATTAGAGCTACCTGCTCGCGCTGACAACAGCACCCTGATCGAACAAGGGGCACACCGTCTTTTTCATCAGCTCGTGGCCTGGCTGACTGCGCGACAGTCCGGTGTCCTTCGACTGGATCTGCATCTCATTCATGACAGCCCGCCAGATAGCCTTGTGCCACTACAGTTTGCGGGGATCACCCGAGAGCTGTCGCGACTCACGCGACTACTGTCTGAGCGAATCGCTCGTTTTGAACTCAGCCGCCCTGTCTATGAAATCGCCCTTCAGGCAGACGATATCGCCACCATGCCTCAGATCAGTCAAGATTTCTTTGGCAGCCAACAGCACCAGCAGCAAGAACTCGATGCCTTAGTGGAACGGCTACGTGCCCGACTAGGACCAGAACAGGTCCAGTCTGTCGTCCTCATCGATGAACATCGCCCTGAGAAATCAGTCTGGTTTGTCACAGAACCATCCGCCAAAAGATCTGCACAGACTACAGCCATGGTTAGCGCGCTCAGTCATAGTCACCGACCAAGCTGGCTGTTATCTACTCCGCAACGCCTATCGATGCAGGGACATCAGCCAAGCTACGGCGGGCCACTACGACTGCTGGCAGGCCCAGAGCGTATCGAAGCTGGCTGGTGGGAGTCGAACAACGAGCAGGCCGCACAGCGTGACTACTTTATTGCCAGTTCAATGCAAGAAGAACTGCTATGGATTTTTCGCACACCGGATCACCACTGGTTTTTACACGGAGTCTTTGGCTAGACGATGGACTATGCCGAACTCTGTTGCCGATCGAACTACTCTTTTCTGCAAGGGGCATCCCATCCAGCAGAACTGGTTGAACGTGCCCAAGCGCTTGGTTATCAGGCGCTTGCACTAACCGATGAAGCGTCCGTTGCAGGTGTCGTGCAGGCGCATGTCATGGCCAAGTCACTTGGCCTGCATCTGATCATCGGTGCCCAGTTTTTCTGTGCGGAACTCCTGGGCAGAATCGTTGTACTGGCCAAGAATCGACAAGGTTACGCCCAGCTGAGCCATCTGATTACCCAGACACGCCGGCGAGAAGTAAAAGGCCAGTACCGTCTGCGGCAAGACGATCTCGAGTCTGGGCTACCAGACTGCATCACGA
>CAYPCG010000060.1:0-8211 GCA_964409175.1 uncultured Burkholderiaceae bacterium | reverse complement strand
TGTTTAACTAAAGGAGAGATGTGATGCCTCAACTCAAAGGTACAAAAACTCACCAGCATCTGAAAGATGCGTTCGCAGGTGAGAGCCAGGCAAATCGCCGTTATCTGTATTTCGCGAACAAGGCTGACGTAGAAGGCTACACTGAAGTCGCTGCGCTGTTCCGTTCGACCGCTGAAGGCGAGACCGGCCACGCGCACGGCCACCTCGACTATCTGGCCGAGGTAGGTGATCCTGCAACGGATATGCCGATTGGTGATTCCGCTTCCAACCTGAAGTCCGCTGTTGCTGGCGAGACGCACGAGTACACCGACATGTACCCTGGCATGGCAAAGGATGCCCGTGCAGAAGGTTTCGACGAGATCGCTGACTGGTTTGAGACGCTGGCAAAAGCTGAGCGTTCCCACGCCAACAAGTTCCAGAAAGCGCTGGACGCACTCGCTGCCTAATTGTTGTTAAGCAGTTGATCTGCAGGGCCCTGGAAATCCAAGGCCCTGCGGAGCAGATGCTTTGGTCTAGTTGTTTCTGTTGATCATCCCCTTTAAAGAGAGTTCACCATGACGGTTCGTGAAGGTTCCCTCGAAGCGCCCACCCGGCACCCTATTGATTGGAAATCGGAGGCGTTTTACGACGAGAAGGCGTGTTTCGATGAGATGGAGCGCGTGTTCGACATCTGTCACGGATGTCGCCGGTGTGTGAGCCTGTGTAACTCTTTCCCGCGACTCTTCGATCTGATCGATGAAGGCGAAACGGGCGAGATGGATGGCGTGCCTCGCGAGAAATACTGGGAAGTGGTGGACCAGTGCTATCTCTGCGATGTCTGCTACATGACGAAGTGCCCCTATGTGCCGCCCCATCCCTGGAACCTGGACTTCCCGCACCTGATGCTTCGTGCCAAGGCGATTCAGTTTAAGCAGGGCACCCCGACAAAATTCCGGGATGTCACCCTCTCTAACACTGCCGCAAACGGCAAGCTCGCGTCGATTCCGATCGTTGTACAGACCGTCAATGCCCTGGCGAAGAATAAGACCGCCCGCGGACTCGGCGAGAAGCTGCTTGGGGTTCACAAGGACGCTTGGGTCCCGGAGTACGCGACGAAGACATTTGAGAAATCAGCAGCGCCGTCGAAGGCGGTCGTGGCAAAAGACGGCCAGCGCACGCCTGGCAAGGTGGCGATCTTCTCGACCTGCTTCGTCAACTGGAACGAGCCCGGTATCGGCCATGACCTGATTAAAGTGCTTGAGCACAACGAGATCCCGTATGTCGTGGTAGAGAAGCAGGCCTGCTGCGGTATGCCCAAGCTTGAGATGGGTGATCTGGAATCGGTAGAAGCGCTCTCCAAGAAGAACCTTCCTGTCTTGGCAAAACTTGCGCGTGAAGGCTATGCGATCGTGACCCCGATTCCTTCGTGCACCTTGATGTTCAAGCAGGAAATTCCGCTGATGTTTCCGAATGATCCGGACGCGCAGGCCGTGAAAGAGGCGATGTTTGATCCATTCGAGTATTTTGTGAACCGTCAAAAAGATGGGCTATTGAAGACCGATTTCAAACAAGGTCTTGGCAATGTGTCCTATCACGTGGCCTGCCACCTTCGGGTTCAGAACGTCGGTCAGAAGACCCGTGAAATGTTGGAAATGGTTCCGGAGACTGCGGTGAATACGGTGGAGCGTTGCTCTGGTCACGCAGGAACCTGGGGTGTCAAGAAAGAGTTCCACGAGATTGCGATGAAGATTGGTCGCCCGGTGTTTCGTCAGATGGGGGAGCACCCCAAGGCCAACGACGGCAAAGGTGGCGAACCCGATTTCGTGGCGTCAGATTGTCAGCTGGCTGGCCATCACATTGAACAGGGCATGGCCGGAAAAGCCGACGGCAAGGTCGCCCACCCGTTGTCACTCCTGGCACGGGCGTATGGGCTGTAATTGAACTAACGTTGATGGAGTAATTGGAGAATGAGCATGGCACAAATTTCGCGTGATTCGTTGTGGACGCTGGAGCATTACGCTCGGATCCGCAACCAGTTTCGTCAGGAAGTGATCGCCCACAAGAAGCTGCGTCAGGTGGCGCTCGGTGAGCACATCACATTGTTTTTCGAGGACGAGAAGACGATTCGTTACCAGATTCAAGAAATGCTTCGGATCGAGAAGACATTTGAAGAGTCTGGAATCCAAGATGAGCTGGATGCATACAACCCGTTGATTCCTACGGGCCGTAATTTCAAGTGCACCATGATGATCGAGTATCCGGATCCCGAGGTACGCAAGGTAGAGCTTGCTAAGTTAAAGGGAGTCGAGGACCGCGTCTGGATTCAGGTCGAAGGCCGTGAAAAGGTCTATGCCATCGCTGACGAGGATCTTGAGCGTGAGAATGACGAGAAGACGTCTTCGGTGCACTTTATGCGTTTTGAACTTGATGAAGATATGGCCGGTGCGCTCAAGTATGGGGTCAGCCTATCCATGGGGGTCGATCACCCGCACTACACCGTTAAAGTCGATCCGGTCTCGAGTGAAACGCGTGCTTCGCTCGTGAAAGATCTAGCGTAAGCGGACCGCGTCGAGACGATGGCAATATCCGCGAAGAATGTTCTGGGGGGCACGCTGCAGCCTTGCAGCATGGACCCCCTGACCGGATTTTTCCGGGATGGGTGTTGCAATACGGACGCCGAGGATTACGGCAGTCACACCGTCTGTGCCCAGATGACCGAGACTTTTTTAGAGTTCTCTAAGTCTCGGGGTAACGATTTGTCTACGCCAAATCCTCAATACCGATTCCCGGGACTGAAACCTGGGGATCGCTGGTGTGTCTGTGCCGCCCGCTGGCGTGAGGCGGCCGAGGCTGGGGTAGCGCCGCCGGTCATTCTGGAGTCGACGCATATTCGGGCGCTTGATGTCATCGCGCTTGCGGATTTGGAGTACCACGCACTTCAAGCTGCTTAGACAAAGAAACATGGCGAGCATGAACAAAAAGGGGCTGAGGCCCCTTTTTTGTTGTTCTAAGACGGATGGTCTGATTGACTGATCTTTGATGCATTTCAAACTGTTGAGCCCCGAGGGAGTGGGTTTCGAGCGCACAATAATCCTTACGCCTTCGCGGATCGGCTGGTCCCGAAGCAATATGGATGATCCCACAGAGAGAACCTGCTTATGACGCGAATCGCGACAAAGTCTATGACGACCCGCTCACGACGAACTCCCGCTGGCGCAGAGGTACGAAGCACCCAGAAGGGGGATACACCGCCTGCCTTAAATGAGGCCGCGCTGGCACGATTCATTCCCAAGCGATCGACGGTGTCGGCACGCGGCAAGCAGCAAGCCGCCGCAGCGGCGATTCTGACGAATCCTGCGGTCGCCTCTGAGAAAGAGCGTATTGAGAATTTCCGTGCACTCGTGAAGGGTGCCTCTCCGGATGATGTCGCCGCGATGCGTGAAGCCTTTTTACAGATGCGAGAAGGCAAGGCGGATAAGCAGCGTAGTCCGAAGAATCCCGACGAAGAGTTGGTGACGGACTGGCGGGATGGTCGGTACCCTTACAAGAACCTGATGCGACGCTCGAAGTATGAAGAGCAGAAGTATCAGGTCCAGGTAGAGCTACTGAAGCTTCAGGCCTGGGTGAAAGAGACCGGGCAGCGTGTTGTCATCTTGTTTGAGGGGCGTGATGCAGCCGGTAAGGGCGGCACGATTAAGCGGTTCATGGAACATCTGAACCCTCGCGGCGCGCGTGTCGTCGCTCTTGAGAAGCCCACGGAAAGTGAAAAAGGACAATGGTATTTCCAGCGGTATGTTCAGCATCTCCCGACATCCGGAGAGATCGTTCTCTTTGATCGTAGCTGGTATAACCGTGCCGGCGTCGAACGCGTCATGGGGTTTTGCAGTGAGCAGGAATACCTGGAATTTATGCGTCAAGCCCCGGAGTTCGAGCGCCACTTGGTACGCAGTGGTGTCTGGCTGATCAAGTTCTGGTTTTCGGTAAGTCGCGACGAGCAGCGTCGCCGATTTAAAGAACGTGAGGTCCATCCACTCAAGCACTGGAAGTTAAGCCCAATTGATAAGGCATCGCTGGATAAGTGGGATGACTACACCCGCGCGAAAGAGGCGATGTTCTGTGAGACAGACACGGCGGATGCGCCATGGACCGTGATCAAGAGTGACTGTAAGAAGCGGGCCCGGCTCAATGCGATGCGATATGTCTTGCACAAAATGCCCTATCAGAAGAAAGACGTCGAGCAGATTGGCAAGCTTGATCCGCTGATTGTCGGTCGGGCTCATGTCGTCTACGAGGCGGGAGAGCGCCCGGGAGATGGTTCGGGGGCGATTCTCTGAGTTCGGGACTGACGCTCTGATCGCGTAAGGGTCAGATGCCTGCTGGCATGGCTGGCAGGGTTGGCCCCGAGCGTCTGATGCACTCTGCGATAATCCGAACATGGAATTTCGAATTATTCCGGTAACGGATTTTCAACAAAACTGCTCCTTACTGATCTGCCCTGAGACGCGTCGGGCGGCCTGGGTAGATCCGGGTGGCGACATCGATCAGCTTCAGGCGGTCGCAAAAGACGCCCAGGTCAGCGTAGAGAAGATCTTTCTGACCCACGGACATATCGACCACTGTGGTCTGGCTGGCGTATTGGCCCAGAGAATGGGTATTCCGATTGAGGGGCCGCATCGAGATGATGAATTCTGGATCGAGCAGCTCAAGGCACAGGGGGAAATATTTGAACTGCATGGTGCCGATCGATTTACGCCCGACCGTTGGCTAGCGGACGGAGACACCGTCTCCTTTGGTCGTCAGACGCTGGAGGTGATTCATTGCCCCGGACATACCCCTGGCCATGTGGTCTTTGTCGCTCCTGCAGCGCGTCTTGCGTTTGTCGGAGATGTCTTGTTTGCTGGCTCAATCGGTCGCACGGATTTCCCGCGCGGTAACCACCAGCAACTGTTGTCGTCGATTAAGGAGAAGCTGTTTCCGCTTGGCGATGACATTGAATTTGTACCGGGCCATGGTCCGATGAGCAGTTTCGGTCGAGAACGGTTAACCAATCCCTACGTTGGAGAGATCTAATGTCGAAGTACCTCAAGGAGACCGTGTTAAGCGTTCACCACTGGAATGACACCCTCTTTAGTTTCAAGACGACGCGTCGGCCGGGGCTGCGCTTTCGGAACGGTCACTTTCTGATGATCGGGCTGGAAGTAGACGGCAAGCCATTAATGCGGGCCTATAGCGTCGTGAGCCCGAACTATGAAGAGCATTTGGAATTCCTGAGCATTAAGGTACCGGATGGTCCCTTAACCTCGCGGTTACAGAATATTCAGGTGGGCGATGAGATTTTAGTGTCTGAGAAGTCCGTGGGGACTCTGGTATTGGATGATCTTAACCCTGGCCAGCATCTTTACCTATTTAGCACCGGTACTGGTCTTGCACCGTTCATGAGCATCATTCGAGATCCAGAAACCTACGAGCGGTTTGAGAAGGTCGTCTTGATCCATGGTGTACGTCTGGTGAGTGAGCTCGCCTACGCGGATTACATTAAGACAGAGTTGCCCAAAGATGAGTTTCTTGGTGAGGCGGTGAGTCGGCAGCTCATCTATTACCCCACTGTCACGCGAGAGGCATTTCGCCATACAGGCCGACTGACCACAGCGATCGAGTCAGGTCAGTTGTTTCAAGAAATTGGTCTGCCACCACTGAATCCGTCGGTCGATCGCGGCATGATCTGTGGCAGTCCTGCGATGCTGAAAGAAACATCTGACATGCTGGATCAGCGTGGCTTTAAGGTTTCGCCAAGTCTTGGTCAGCCTGGGGACTATGTGTTTGAGCGGGCGTTTGTAGAGAAGTAGGCTCTGGCTGTACGGTGGCATGATCAATGCCATGGTCACGACGCAGCATGTCCTGGATACGCTGAAGGGTGGTAGCCCATTGACCGATCTCGCTGATCTCCAGGTGGGCGGTCAGGGCAATATGCCCGGGGCTAATTTCCCAGATGTGTAGGTTATGGACTGCACAGATTCCCGGCATTGCCTTGAGGTCATCAGCGACGCGCCGAAAATCAACGCTCTCGGGAACGTGTTCAAGCAGAATGCCCGCCGATGTCTTTAGAAGATTCAGTGTGGATCGCAGAATCAAGACGCAGACAAAGAGAGAGAGCAACGGGTCGATAGGGGTCCAGCCGGTGAGATAGATCACGAGTCCGGAAGCCAACGCCGCAACAGATCCAAGCAGATCGCCAAGCACATGAATCAGTGCCGCTTTTGTGTTGAGGCTGTCTTGGTCTTTTGATAGCACCCAGGCAACGAGGACGTTTATCCCAAGACCGATGGCGGCGACAATCATCACCATTTGACCCGCGATTTCTCGGGGGGCCGAAAACCGTTGAATGGCCTCGATACTGATCCAGGCAACAATCCCCAGCATGGCAACCGAGTTGACGAAGGCCGCGAGCGCTTCGATCCGCCCATGGCCGTAAGAGCTCTTATCCGAAGGCGGCCGCAGGGCGATGATCTGCGCAACGAGGGCGAGAAAAAGTGACGTTGCATCGGTGACCATGTGACCGGCGTCGGCCATCAGTGCAATCGACCCCGACATGAGGGCTGCGAAAAACTCAACGCCAGCGAATCCGAGCGTGAGCAGTACTGCAAGACCAAGCGCCCGAAGACTGATCGAGGTGCGGGTGTGACCGGTCAGCGCATCGAGTGGGCCGTGTCGGTGAAGGTCGTCATGGGGCATGCAGGGTGTCGGTTAGGTCTCGGGACGGAGTGCCCGTCTTAAAATTTTACCGACATTGGTCTTGGGGAGTTCGTCGCGAAACTCGACCTGACGTGGAATTTTGTAGTTCGTTAACTGCCCACGGCAGTGCGCGATGATTTCTTCTCTGGTCAGAGAGGGGTCGGCACGGACGATAAAGACCTTGACTGCTTCTCCACTTTGTTCGTCCGGCACACCAATGGCGGCGACTTCCTGAACGCCGGGGTGCGTGGCAATGACCTCTTCGACCTCATTGGGGTAGACATTAAATCCGGACACAAGAATCATGTCTTTCTTGCGATCAACGACGTAGACGAATCCGGCGGAGTCCATGGTGCCCATGTCGCCGGTTTTCAGAAATCCATCCGGGTAGAGCACATTGCGAGTCTCCTCGGGTCGCCGCCAGTAGCCCTGTGTGACCTGAGGTCCTCGTACGCAGATCTCGCCGACCTGACCGATCTCGACGGGTTGGCCAAGATCGTCTCGAATGGAGACTTCGGTCGATGAAATGGGAAGACCAATCGATCCCGTGAAACGGTCCTCTGTAAGAGGATTGATCGTGGCCGCTGGGGACGTTTCGGTAAGCCCATAGGCTTGTGTAAGGGGGCTCTTGGTGACCTCGCGCCAACGATCCGCAATCGGCTTTTGAACCGCCATACCACCCCCTAGGGTGAGTCGCAGTGTTTTGAAATCAAGGGCACGAAACTCTGCGTTATTGAGCAAGGCATTAAACAAGGTGTTCACGCCAGTAAACACCGTCACCGGGTATTTCCGCCATTCCTTAATGAATGCAGGAATATCCCGTGGGTTGGCGATCAGCAGATTCTTGGCGCCGATGCGCATAAAGGTGAGGCAGTTCGCGGTCAGTGCAAAGATGTGATACAGCGGCAATGCGGTGACGATGAATTCCTGTCCGCGTTTGACGACAGGATCAATCCAGGCTTCCGCCTGCCGAACGTTTGCGACGATGTTGCCGTGGGTGAGGATGGCGCCTTTCGACACCCCCGTCGTGCCACCGGTGTACTGGAGAAAGGCGATGTCAGTGGTCCGTAGACTCGGACGTTGAAAGGTTGTTGAAGCGCCTTTTGCAAACGCGGTCTTCAGTGAGATCGCAGCGTTGATGGACCAGGCGGGGACCAATTTCTTGACCCGACGCACGACCAGATTCACGATGGCGCCTTTGATGCCCCCAATCGATTCTCCAAATGGCGTCACGACGACGTGGCGAATATCCGTCTTCGTGAGTACATTCTCTAGAGTGTGGGCAAAGTTCTCCAGAATCACGATAAAGGTCGCTCCGGAGTCTGACAGCTGATGCTCAAGCTCCCGCGGTGTGTAAAGAGGGTTACAGTTGACGACCACCCCGCCCGCGCGGAGCGTGCCAAAAAGCGTGATCGGATACTGCAGTACGTTCGGCATCATTAAGGCCACTCGGTCACCAGGCTGAAGCCCTTGAGACTGGAGGTATCGCGCAAAGGCGAG
>CAYPCG010000059.1:0-8908 GCA_964409175.1 uncultured Burkholderiaceae bacterium | reverse complement strand
CTGTTTCTACTCGGGCTTGACGTCATTGGTGACTCATTGACGGAGATCAACGTCACCAGTCCCACTGGATTCCAAGAGATTAAGGCCCAATCAGGGATTGACGTGGCGGCCTTGTTCATTAACGCCTTACATCAGACATCGTGACTGCCTTAATTCTTGTCTGTCATGCCCCCCTTGGCCAAGCCCTCCATGCGGTCGCCTGTCACGCCTTTGGGCGATATATCCCAGAGGTCATCGTCGCCGATATCGCGGCGAACTCCTCGCTCGATGAGGCGTCTGCCTTGATTGAACGCATCTGGATTGGCGAAGGCCGTCCCACAGAGGTCATGCTGATGGCCGATATCCTTGGGGCAACCCCATCGAATGCTGCTGCAGCATGGCTAGCGATTCATCCGGAATTGCATGCGAAGGGCTTGACGGGCGTGAGCGTTCCGATGATGCTCAAGGCCTTAACCTATCGAGCGCTCCCGCCGACCGAACTCGTGGCAAAACTCTCAGACTGTATTGCGCCAAGCTGCGCTGCGATTGATCCCGCTGGATAAGAAGACCGTTCACACCCATGCCTAAAGAAACCGTCGATGTGATCAATGCCCTGGGGCTTCATCTGCGGGCTTCATCAAAACTGAGTCAGCTGGCCACACGATATCCGTGCGAGGTCTGGCTCTCGCGAAATAACAAACGCATTAATGCGAAGAGTGTGCTCGGCGTGACGATGCTCGCTGCAGGAAAAGGGTCGCAGGTCGAGATCGAAACGATTGGCGATCAGGCAGACGAAGCCTTAGCCGCACTCAAAGCCTTATTTGCGAGTCGATTCGGCGAGGACCAGTAACCATGGCATTTTCTGTCTCCGGAATTGCGGTGGGTCGTGGTATTGCGATTGGTCGTGCCTGGGTCTTGGCGCCCGCATCGCTGGATGTTCCTCGTCGATCACTTACCCCAGAGCAGATCCCTTCTGAGGTCGAACGCTTTTATGCAGCGGTCTCCGCCGTGGATGAGGAGTTTGAGCGGATGCGGCATGACCTTGGACAAGAGGTCGCCGCAGAGCTTCGCGCGTTTCTCGATCTTCAGGCGGTCGTGCTTCATGATCCCCTGCTGATTGAAGCCACACAAGAACGCATCCTCACTGAAAAGTCTAATGCTGAGTGGGCACTCGTTCAGCAGTATGAGCTTGTCGCTGAACAGTTCGATAGTATTGAAGATGCCTACCTTCGTGAGCGACGTCATGATGTTCGACAGATCGTCGAACGTATTCTGAAGGCGATGCGACATCCTGAAGGCGGTCATCGTATTGCGCTGCCGTCCACCGAGGACAACCCTGACCCGGAAGAACTGCCCTGGATTCTGGTGGCCCACGATATTGCGCCAGCAGACATGCTGTTGCTCAAGCAGCATTCGTTTGTCGGCTTCGCGACCGATACAGGAAGTCCAACGTCCCATACGGCGATTCTGGCAAGAAGCCTGGGGTTGCCGGCTGTTGTTGGGCTGCAGAGCCTGCATCGTCTAGTGCAACAAGGCGAGCCCCTCATTGTCGACGCAGAGGCGGGCGTTGTCCTGGGCAGTATCGATGCACCAATTCGCGATATCTACGCAGTTCGTCAGGCGGAACAGGCGCTCGCCCAGAGCCGCCTCGTTCGCCTAAAGAATGTCGCCGCCCAGACGCTCGACGGCACCCACATCCAGCTCTTTGCCAATCTTGATCTTCCCACTGATGCAGTGCGCGCGCTCGATGCCGGCTGTCAGGGTGTTGGACTGTTCCGCAGTGAATTCCTTTATATGAACCGGGAAGATCCACCGTCCGAGGAAGAGCAGTACCACGCCTATCGACAGGTGGTCTTGGCAATGAAAGGACGACCCGTCACTATTCGAACGCTAGACTCTGGGGCTGACAAAGACGTGCCCAGTGTCTCTGCCCATCGACAGACGCCTTCCAACCCGGCGCTTGCACTTCGTGCGATTCGACTCTGTCTTGCCGAGCCAGAGCTATTCCTGACGCAGCTCCGTGCCATTCTTCGTGCATCCGCCCACGGGCCTATCAAACTCTTGGTGCCCTTGGTGAGCGGTCCACAAGAAATTGTGGCGGCTCGACGCATGATTGCTGCAGCAATGGATCAGCTGCGTCAGCAGTCGATCGGATTTGATGCAGAGATTCCTGTGGGCGCGATGATTGAGGTGCCCGCAGCAGCCCTTGCCATCGATGGCCTGTTACCAGTGATCGACTTCGCTTCGCTCGGAACCAACGACCTGATTCAATACACCCTTGCCATTGATCGTGCCGATGGCGAGGTAGCGCATCTTTATAACCCACTTCACCCCGCAGTCTTGCGATTGATCCGGGAGGTCATTCGCAGCTGCAATCGTGCCGAGATTCCCGTATCAGTCTGTGGTGAGATGGCCGGTGATCCAGATCTCACGCGACTGCTTCTTGGATTTGGTCTAACCGAGTTCTCGATGCATCCCGCACAGGTTCTGGTCATCAAACAAGAGATCTTGCGATCAAGAACCAGTGACTGCGTTCGACAGGCCGGCCGGATCATTCGCCAAGGCGATCCCTCGCGACTCTCGGCCGCCCTGGCGAAGTGGAATCAAGATCGCGACCACATCTCCGGATAGATCCAGCCTTCCTGTAGTGCAGCCAAAGTCGCCTGGGTTCGGTTACTGACACGCAAGGCACGAAAGATTGCGCCAATGTGGACCTTGGCAGTCCCTTCGGACATGCCAAGTTCCTGACAGATTTTCTTGGTCGGTTTTCCTTCAATCAGACAATAAAGCACCTGTCGCTGACGCGGTGTGATGGCCTGCCGAGGCTCAGGGGTCTGCTGCAGGCTAAGCCGTCGTACTGACCGAAGCGCGGTCGCTGGTTCCATCAACGAGGTGGGGGGTAACAGGGCTGGAATACCCTGGGATTTCATTGGCATCATCAGAATCTCCCTTATTAAAATGAAATAGCGCCATCGGGACCCGCCAGGTGTCCGTCTGGCAAAGGAAGTATTTCGAATCGGCGTCCCTGCAGACCGCACAGATTGCAACAACCAGGTCTGCCTGGCCTGTTCGCATGCGCTTTATTTCTGGCAGTTTGTGACGGAATTGACAGCCTGTGGTCAGCTAGGTACTTTTCAAGGCTTGCCTCAAAATAAGCTATGTCTGACACCCTCGACCCCCGATCCGTTGGTCCCGTCTCCCCAAAGACCCTTGTCTTTGAAAAACCGCTCGTCCTCAAGAGTGGGCAGTCGTTTGGACCTTATCACCTGGTCTATGAGACCTATGGGGCGCTCAATGCGGATCGATCGAACGCCGTCCTGATCTGTCATGCCCTCAATGCTTCTCACCATGTCGCCGGATATCCCGCTGATGATCCGAAACAACTCGGCTGGTGGGACAACATGGTTGGCCCAGGCAAGCCCGTTGATACCAATCATTTTTTTGTCATTGGGGTCAATAATCTCGGATCCTGTTTTGGATCAACCGGTCCCGCATCCATCAATCCAGCAACTGGCCAGCCCTATGGTGCTGACTTTCCTGTCGTTACGGTCGACGACTGGGTGCATGCGCAGGCGCGGCTAGCCGATGCGCTTGGCATCGATGTCTTTGCCGCCGTGATGGGGGGCAGCCTTGGCGGTATGCAGGCGCTGCAATGGGCGATTGCTTACCCGAAGCGGGTACGTCACGCAATCGTGATTGCCTCCACACCAAAGCTGTCCGCACAGAACATTGCCTTTAACGAAGTCGCCCGTCGGGCCATCATCAATGACCCTGATTTCCACCAAGGCCATTACTACGCCAAACAAACGGTGCCCCGACTAGGGCTATCCGTCGCCCGCATGATCGGCCACATTACCTATCTCTCAGACGATGACATGGCAGAGAAATTTGGTCGTCAATTGCGAGGAAGTAACGACTATCGCTTTGGATTTGATGTGGAGTTCGAGATTGAATCGTATCTTCGCTATCAAGGCGAAAAGTTTTCAACCTATTTCGATGCCAACACTTATCTTTTAATCACGCGGGCGCTCGATTATTTTGATCCTGCAAAAGACTATGGCCACGACTTAGGCGCAGCGCTTGCAGGCCTGGAATGTGAAAGTCTTCTTGTGTCATTTACGACCGACTGGCGTTTCCCCCCCGAGCGTTCACGAGAGATCGTCGAGGCAATGCTGGCAAAAAATAAGCGCGTGACCTATGCCGAGATCGATGCCCCTCATGGTCATGATGCATTTCTCATGGATGACCCGCGCTATCACCGACTGATTGCCGCAACCTTTCGACGGATTGCCTCGGAGCACCAGTCATGACCAGAACACCGCCTACCTTACGCAGCGACCTCGCTCAGATTGCAGACTGGATCGCACCGAATACCCGCGTCCTTGATCTTGGTTGTGGCGATGGCGATCTTCTGGACTGGCTGATTCGACAGCATCAATGCCAAGGCGTTGGCGTTGAGATTGCTGATGAAAAGGTCTTGGCCTGCGTCGAGCGGGGCGTCTCCGTTATTCAGGCCGACATTAATCAAGGACTCCAGATGTTTGGAGAAAACCGGTTTGATGTCGTCGTGCTCGCGCAGGCGCTCCAGGCGACGAGCGAGACCGAACGTGTCCTACGAGAGATTGCCGAGATTGGCCGTGAATGCATTGTCAGTATTCCGAACTTTGGTCACTGGTCGCATATCACGTCTCTCGTCCGTGGCCATATGCCGGTGAATAAACGTCTGCCTTATGCCTGGTACAACACGCCCAATCTCCACTTCGCAACAACCAAGGACTTTGAGGAGTTTCTGGATCAGCTCGGGTTTGAGATTCTGAATCGCGCATATCTTGATGAAAATCAGCCGATTCAATGGTTTCCACAGCTACGGTGCACGCTTGCCGTGTATCGTTTTAAAAAGAAGTCTTCAGGAGGATAAAACGACTATGGCGATTCAGATGATCGGTGTCATTGGCGCCGGAACGATGGGCAACGGCATTGCACAGGCCTTTGCCAGTAAGGGTTTCGATGTGATTTTGCAAGATATCTCCGCGCCCGCCCTCGAGAAGGCGCTGGCCACCATTGCCGGCTCAATGGATCGCCTGATTAAGAAAGGCGCACTGACCGATGAGGCCAAACAAGCAACGCTTAAAAAGATCTGTACAACGACAGCGGTTGCTGATCTTGGAAAAGCGAATCTCGTAATCGAGGCAGCGACCGAGAACGAGGCTGTCAAAATAAAAATTCTGCAAGGGCTTGAAGCCGTAGTTGGGCCTACGACAATTGTTGCGACAAACACCTCGTCGTTATCGATTACAAAGCTTGCCGCGTCACTGAAACAGCCCGAACGATTTGTCGGAATGCATTTTTTCAACCCCGTGCCGATGATGGCACTAGTCGAAATCATCCGTGGCTTACAGACATCACAGACCACTGTGGATCAGGTCACCGAGCTCGCCAAGGCAGTTGGCAAGACACCTATCGGAATCAAGAATAGCGCTGGATTTGCAGTCAACCGTATTCTCTGTCCGATGATTAACGAAGCCATCTTTGTCTACGCCGAAGGCGTTGCATCTCCTGCTGAAATTGATGAAGGCATGAAGCTTGGCTGCAACCATCCGATTGGTCCGTTAGCGCTTGCCGACCTGATCGGTCTGGACGTACTCCTTGCTGTCATGGAAGTGCTTTATAAGACCTTTGAAGATCCCAAGTATCGCGCCGCCCCTCTGCTTAAAGAGATGGTGGATGCGGGCTATCTTGGACGCAAGACAGGCAAAGGTTTCTACAGCTATTAAGCCCGCCCTCGACGCCCTTCGCGCTGCGCCACCGCCGCTCGCCCTATCCCTGCTGATGTGGGGAATGGCTGCGGCGTTTTACCTATTTGGCTTCTTTCAACGGGTGACCCCGGCAGCACTCGCGGATGCGTTATCGCGGGAGCTGGCACCCACGGCAACATCCTTGGGCTGGCTATCCGCAACCTACTTCTATTGCTACGCCTTGATGCAGCTTCCGTCTGGCGTCCTTGCGGACCGCTTTGGGCCACAGCGACTGTTTATTGCCGCAACTGCAGCGGCAATTGTCGGTACATTGTTGTTCGCGCTTGCCGAATCTTTTACGACCGCAGCGATCGGTCGCGGCATCATTGGTGGCGCAGCCGCTGTCGGCTGGATTGGTATGTTGAAACTGGCGGCCCATTGGTTTTCGCCACAGAAGTTTGCCTCCGTATCGGGGCTCTCACTGGCCGTTGGCACACTCGGGGCCGTGTTGGCCGGCTACCCGTTACGACTGTTGTCAGAAGAGTTTGGCTGGCGTCTCGTGGTCGGAGGCAGCGCGGGCTTTGCAGCAATTCTGATGATTGGCATGATCTTTATCTTGCGGGACGATCCTATTCAGCGAGGCTATCGCAGCTGGTCACCTGCACCCCAGACAACAGACGCCCTGGCCCCGATGACCTGGCGCGAGTCCCTTGCGGCGCTTCCCCGGCGAGATCTGGCGTTGCTCTGCCTTGCGCAGACCGCCGTCACCGGAAGCATGATCATGATGGCGGGGCTTTGGGGCGTTCCTTTTCTCACCACAATCTTCGATATCAGCGCCCGTACGGCAACCGGATTTACATCGCTCATGATGGTGGGATTCGCGGTAGGCAGCCTGATCTTTGGCGCTTGGTCAGACCACTCTGGTCGAAAGACGCCTCTGATGGTCGGTACCGTTTTGGTCACGATTGGCTTTCTGATTCTTGCCAGTGGCGTGACACTCTCATCGTTCTGGGGGACCAATCTTGTGCTTTGGTGCATTGGCATTGCAGCTGGGTCGATGGTGGTCTCGTTTGCATTTGGCAAAGATCTCGTCGGTGGGCAACGGACGGCCACGATTACCGCATTAGTCAATCTATCGGTCACGCTTGGTGCCATTGGTCTTCAGCCATTATTTGGCCGAATTCTTGACTGGCAGTGGAGTGGTCTACTGGTTGACGGCGTTCGTCGATACGACAGTGCTGCTTTTCAGTGGGGATTTGCAGCCACGGCGTTGTGGCTGATCATCACCGTGATCGCCCTTGCCGGCGTGCGGGAACCTCACCGCTAGTCTTTCCAGAAGGCAGGAATCAAAACGACCAAGAGCGTCAAGAGCTCGAGTCGTCCCAGCAGCATCGTGATCGAACAGACAAGAAGCTGGAAATCATTAAATCCAAGATAGTTTCCTGCCGGCCCGACCTCGCCAAGACCGGGACCAAGATTGTTAACGCTTGCAAGAATCGCACTGACCGCAGTGATCGGTTCGACACCCGTCAGCAGCAGCAGAAATGACATCACCATCACCGTGCCGCCGTAAAACAGCATATAAGCCAAAATCGCAAAAATAACCTGATTACTGACCGCGGCGTCACCCATTTGGACAGGGTTGATCAGCCGAGGATGAATAATTCGCATTAGTTCTCGCTGACCTTGTTTGATCAGCAGGAGCAGTCGAATCATTTTGATGCCACTTCCTGTCGAGCCTGAGCTGGTGGCAAAGGCACTAAGAAAGATCATGAACCAGGCGGCAAACGGGGGCCACAGGCCATAGTCTTGCGTGGAGTAACCGGTGGTTGTCGCGACTGCAACGGTATTAAAGATGCCGTAACGCAAGGCTTCTGACCAGTTTGGATAGACCCCGGTGAAAAATAAATAGGCGGCGACCAACAACGCTCCACCCATTGTCACCAGCCAGAAGGCGCGTGTCTGGATACAGCCCAGGTAGACTCGAATCGATAAGTGTTTTAAGGCTACTGCGTGCAAGGTGAAGTTGACCCCTGCAATCAGCATAAAGACAACCGCAATCGCTTCAATTAATGGGCTATTGAAATAGCCCAGACTGGCATCATGAGACGAGAGTCCACCCAGGGCCATGGTGGTCCCCATGTGGACCAAGGCATCAAACCAGGTCATCCCCGCCGCCCAATAAGCAAAAAAACAGGCAATGGAAAAAAACAAATAAACCCCGTAGAGGAGCTTCGCCGTCTCCGCAATACGAGGCGTTAACTTGGCATCCTTGATCGGGCCGGGCATCTCTGCGCGATAAATCTGCATTCCACCAACCCCCAATAGCGGCAAGATCGCGAGCGCAAGAATGAGAATCCCCATGCCGCCAAGCCACTGCAGAAACGCACGCCAGATCAGAATGGATCTTGGCATCTCATCTAACCCAACAAGGACCGTGCTCCCACTCGTGGTTAGCCCTGAGACCGCCTCGAAATACGCCTGTGAAAAAGTAATGTCCGGAAAGTAACGAATAAATGGAAGCGCAGCGAACGCCGGCAACGCCGCCCAGACCAGGGCCACCAACAGAAATCCATCGCGTGAGTAGAGCTCACGACGATGCCACCATGTCAGACCAGAAATCGTCACCCCGATCACTAATGTGACCAGAATGGATTCCTGAAAGGCGAGAAGGGCGGCGGGATGGTCTTCAAACAGACCAAATCCCACCGGAACCAACATGACAAGGGCAAACAGTGTGATCACCACACCGAACACCCGAAATACGGCAAGGAAAGGCCAACTACTCTGAACGCGGCTATCTTCTAAAGATTCCACAACGCCATCAGTTCTCGATCAGAAACGGCCTTTCCTAGGTTAATTTCTATACAACACGGTTGGCAGCCACATTCCAATTGCCGGGAAGACGTAGAGCAGCACCACCGCAATCACCTGAATTCCCATAAACGGCAACATTCCCGCAAAGATCTGATTCAACGTCACGTGCGGTGGTGCAACCCCCTTCAGATAGAAAGCCGACATCGCCACAGGCGGTGACAAGAAGGCCGTCTGAAGGTTAAGTGCCACCAGCAGACCGAAGAACAAGGGATCAATTCCAAAGTTATCCAGTAGCGGAATGAAGATGGGCATGAAGATCACAATGATCTCTGTCCACTCGAGCGGCCAGCCCAGCAGGAAAATAATCACCTGCGACA